>CAVQZU010000127.1:0-279386 GCA_963718485.1 uncultured Acidobacteriota bacterium | reverse complement strand
GGGTTCTCGCTCGTCTCATCCGATAAAGTCACAGACCGGCTCAGTGATAGGGATTAAGAGCCATCAGAGGAAAACAAGGCCCGGTCCGATGAAAATCGGATCGGGCTTTTGCTTTTTTTAGTTCTTCAACTCTTCTTCGGGGCGGGAGTTTGCGGAGCGAAGCTGGATATCCGGGGAGCCTCCGATCTGGCCATCGACTCGGAATAGGACGAACTGGCCATCGCTGGCGATGACCTTGGCGTGTTGGGCCAGTTTCGCCAGATGGTCGCCAAAAGCCAGGTCCCGTGCGGCAATGGCGCGCTCCAAGGCTCCGGGACCGCGCATCCTGAGAGCATAGTCATCCGCGGTGGGCACTTCTTGCCCTCTGTACTGCCACAGAACATAGTGCACATTGTCGGGGACATGCGCCCAACGTGTAGAAAGCCCGACCGTGTCCGCATCCACGATCAAATTCCTCTTGTAATCGAGCAGGTACGGCGTGTTGATCCAGGCCAGTAATGGGGTGCCTTGCGGAACCTGGTCTTGGAATCCAAGAACATATTGCCTCGCGGTATCGGAAAGACAGAATTGATTGTAGGCGGCGTATTGCGAGGATTCCGCCAGAGGCGCGAATGCAAGGATTGATCCGAAACGTATTGCTTGCTTGTAGCGGGCGGCCATGGAGGGAGCAAAAGCTGCGCATATGACCAGGCTGGCAAATAGCGGAAACAAGATTGCGGGGCTCTGGGGGAATCTCCCCGCTATCGATATATCGGGAGCCATGACGATCGATATTACGCAGGCTCCCAAGATGTAGGGTACGGAGTAGCGCAGGCAACCCTCATAACCATTGAGGACCTTCCCTAAAAACATTACCAGTGCGATATAGGCAAGAACCCCGCTCGCGGCCCCGGCCAGTATGGCCAGTGAGCGCTGCCGTGTGCGCGGATTGGCGTCTGAGCGCGACGCGAACAGGGCCATCACGGCAATCAAGGCGGTCACAATCACGATGGCTGTGTAGTCCAGAAAGCTGGCGCCGTAGAAGAGCGTCGCGGTGGAGAGCAGATTCAGTTTTCCATCCGCGCCCGCAAGCCCGGATTGCCTGGCGAACGAACTGCGAGCCAGATAGAGAGGAAGGTGCAGCGCTACCCATGGGGCGAGGCTGATGGTCGCCGTGGCCAGCACGCGGGATGCCCAAGCGAGCGCCTTTTCCAGCACCGGCTGGCGCTCCCCAGCGCCAGCATGGCAAACGGAAAATGACACACTACGAATATTCCGAGGGTCGGTTTGATGGCAACAAGCGACGCATAGACAAGACCCAGCACCAGCGGAGCGGGAAACAGCCTTCCGGGGCGTTCGCAACCAGCATCACGGCAGTCGCCATCAAGAAACTTCCCAGGTACAGAGCAGAAATATTCGTATATTGCGGATTGATGGTGGCTACGAGCAGCGGCCCCACCAGCGCTCCCGGAAACCAGGAGAAGCGTCGCCAGCCGGCCGCTGCGGTCAGGAGCAGCAGGGCAAGCAGACCGAATACCGCGTCGACACCATTCATAAAGCCTATCGGGAAAACTGAAAGTGTCAGACCGTGCAGAAAGGCTTGGCCGCCCAGACTCTCGACGCCCAGCGAACTCAGCGGGCTGCCCGAGAGCGTGCCCGTCGCCAGCATTCGGACTGGATAGGCAAAGTACTTTTGCAAATCGTCGTGAGAATTGAAGACCCTTGGCGGCAGCTGCGTGAGGATCGCAAAGATGGTTACCGAACCTATGACCAGAGCCGCTGACGCAATTTCGATCACCGACCTGCTGTCGTAGTCAAACTTCCATTGGATGCGACGAAGCTCAAAGGCGCTCACTATCAGTTGGGCGCCAGCGAGTGCCCATAAGACGGGACTGTAGGCTATACGCGCAAGGTTCAGCAGGCCGCCTGCCGCGATGGTTGCTGCCAAGCCGACCCCGATCGAAACAGGCCATGGTCTCGACGGTGACCCGCTCGCCCGCTGAATCGCCTCGCCGACTCCCCAAAGAACCGAAGCGACAAGCGTTAGAACGAGAACTGCGAAAATTGGCGTCATGGTAAGGATGGGAGTGCCCGAGAAAATGCTAGCAGAAGGGCATTCTCAGCGGGGACCAGGCGCTTGTGGCATTTGTCCGACTTGTAACGATAACCAATGGGCGCGTTTCCACAATGTGTGGAGGAGGAGAAAGCTGCGCCCCGCTCTTCACGGGGCGCAGCTCTTCGGTAGCGGAAATACTCGTTGCTTAGTAGTTCAGGTTCAGCGGCACTTCAGGCAAGACTTCGGTGCCTTCCTGCTGAACCGACTGCAAGCTCCGAGGATCGAGTCCCAACACCTTCAGGATTGTGGGAGCCACCTGCATCGTTTCCACCGGGCTTGTGACCGTTCTGGGACTGTAGCTCGGGTTGGACAACAGGATCATTACGTTGACGTCGTCGTGAGAGAAGCCGCCGTGCTCGGCCAACTTCGCGGTGCTTCCGGAGTAAGTGACGCCGATGTTCGGGGTGATCAGGATGTCCGGGGTGCGTGGGTCCCGGTTGGGAGGAAGGCCGGGCGCGTTGAAGAGTTGGGTAATTCCCGGCCCCCAGAAAATCTCGCCGACGCCGGCAATGTTGGCCGAGGCGGGAGATTGTGACTCGATGGTGCTCACTTCGGTCGCCGCGCTGCAGGTGCTCTTGAGCCACAGCAGAGAAACGTCGTCCTCGGTCGGTCCGATTTGGTTCCCGGCGTTGGACTCAGAGGCTGGCAAGCAGGAATCGATGATCTGAGAGGGAGAGGTGGTCACCGGGCCTTTTGTGGTGATGCCCGTGTAGCGCGACGAATCGATGGGGCTCTGGCCGTGCTTGGCAGTAATAACGATGAGCGTCGAATCGTACACGCCGCTGCTCTTGAGTCCACCGACCATTTTGCCAATCGCAGCATCGACGAACTCGATTTCCTCGAGCAAGGAAGGCGTGGGAGTGCCTTGCGCATCCAGATAGCCACCTGTCAGACCCAGCGATTTCTCGATCAGTTTCTGTCCCACGCTTACGGCCTGGAAATTCATCCCAAACAGAGTCGGCACCGGAGCCGACTTGGAGCCGTTGTGGGTCTTGCGGCTGATTTCATTGAGAATGGCGTTGACCTTGAGCGTGTCGTAGCATCGGATATTCTGAAAGCTGTCGGTCCAGGAATTCGACGCAGCTACGGCGTTCTGATCGGGCAGCGGATTGCAGCTCGCGTTGCCGACCATGATGCCAGGCAAACCCACGGGAATGGAATTGATTTCCGGGGAATAGTAGTCGTCGACATTTGTCCCGTTGCCCGGACCGGAAACCGAAGAGTACGAGGGGTGCTTATCTGACCAGGCTGTGTAGCCGCCGGAGTCATGCACGACTCCGAAAATTGTGTTGGTGCGCACAAAGTTCCAGGGATAGACGAGTCCGCAACCTTTGGCCGGATCGCGATCCAGCTTTTGGGGATCGATGGAGAGAATTCCGCCATCCACTCCAGAGGGTGCTCCGCCGTTGAGTTTGCGCTTATCGAGATCGATTCCTTCATCGAATTCGGTTGTCGAGCCGGTGGGAGCCGTATTGGCGGTACAGCTGCCGGGAAGCACGCCGTTCCCGGTCATAATTGTCGGTGGATCAAGCGAGCGGTCGTAGGCGACATCGTAGAATGCTCCCACGCTGCGAGGAGAACCGCCGGTGACCAGGGCCATCAATCCAGGAAACGAATCGGACGGCTTCGAAGTAGATGTGTCCAAGTAATCGACGCCATTCTCCTTAAGTTCAGCGAGGCTGGGGCAATAGGGCTGGCCTCCATTCACGCCGGCAATGCCCTTTGCGCAGTTGATGAAGTCGAGTGCATGCATGCCATCAATACTGAGGAGCAGCACCTGACGAATGGAATGGCCATCTTCATCGCGATCGCGCCCGTCGCCGTGGCCCGGGGCCGCGCGCATCAGAGGGACTGCTGCCATCGTCAGAAGCGCGGCTAAGGCACCTACTGCTTTCCATTTGCTTTTGATCTTCTTCACTGTGTCCTTCCTTTGGTCCTCGGGTTGAGGAAGGACGACAAGTAGCAACCATGAGTTACGGCGCTATGACTTGGCTGTTAAGTGGAGAGAAAAAAAGCCGGAATGATTGCCCCGCGCAACTGCCTTGGCGCGCCACGCGGGGCCCTGTTCTATTTGGTTTGGCCCGGAACGAGGACTTGCTTGGGAAATTTCAACTGAACATTGCGTTGCTCGGTGCGGATTTCAAGCGGGCGAAGCTCCCCCTTCGCCTTGTTGCTTCGGGCAATGCCGACCGTCAACAGGTATTGATTGTGTAGCACCATATCCAACTGTTTGAGATAAGGGCTAAAGGAAACAGGAGTCGAAACTCCCTCGAAGAAATTGAATCCGCCGCTGCCATCGGTTAATTCGACCAGGTTGCCCTGCGCGAATTGGCCGCGCAGCGTCTCGCCGAAGCGCACACCGTCGGTATAAATGGTGTGCACGACGACTCCAGCCTTCTGGCAGTCTTCGATTGCCGCGGCGACGTACGGACTCTCGGGACCGCGGTCCATGCGGTCGACTCCGCTTGAGATAAGCAGCGCTTCGCGGCGCGCACCGCTGACCGGCCAGCGATTCTTGACCAAGTCACTCAGAGAGAGATACACACTGGGAGAGTCGCCGGCTCCGCGCCCAAAGGGCAAGCGCAGCGATTTCGCGACGGCCTCATGATTGGTGCTGAAGGGCGAAGCGGTTTGCACGGTTCCATTCATCGCGTAAAAGACACCGACAGCGGTGCTCCGCGACTGCTGGTTGACGAAACCCGCGATGTCGTTGATTTGTGTTCCGACACCGAATTGGCTCGCCGAATTGTCGATGAGAATGGCGAGCTGCAGCGGCGCCGTTCCTGCCTGCGCGGGAACCCAATTGAGCACGTCCAGGCGCCTTTTATCGGAAGTCACGATGAGGTCCTGGCGGGTCAGTGGCGGAGGAGCCGTAAATTTCGGACCGAGGACGGTCACCGTAGTGGTGATGGGTATCTTGGATATGTTTTGATCTTGAGCGTAGCTAGGAGCGGAGAAGCTGCCGACCGTAACCGCCAACAGAATCAGGGGTAGGACCAGGCGAGTGAGCTTAAGCATCTGAAGACCCTCCACTTAACAGATGCCCCGGTTCGGGACTTAGATGCTCGCATCGGGCCCGAGATTGAATGGGAAAAAGCTGTAGCAGGGAGTGCTACTACGGTTGGGATTTCGCGACTCTCCTCAGATGACGCCTTCGTCTCGAAGCTTGCGGATCCGTGCCGCGTCGTATCCTAGCATTCCGCCGTAGACGATTTGATTGTGCTCTCCGAGCGAGGGAGGGGGCTGATCGAAATCGGCTCTCGCGGCTGAGAACTTTATGGGCATACCCATGCCGTAGGTTTCATCGACGGCGCCGTATTTCGGGTGGCTCATTCGTACCGTGTCGCGCCTGGCAACCAGGCGCGGATCGCGTACCGCGGTTTTCGCGTCGCGCACTTCGGTGGCGGGAATGTTCACTTGGTGGAGCTGATCCATGATTTCCTGCGTAGCTAGCGAGGAAGTCCACGCTGCGATGATGGTGTCAAGCGCGCGGAAATTTGTTACCCGCTGATCGCGGCTGCCAAAGCGTTCATCTTGAATCATATCTTCGCGCTTCATGATTCGGAACAGCGAGTGCGCGAAGGCATTGGTGTAGGCGCAGATGGCCACATATCCATCCTTGCTCGGGAAGACACCGAAGGGTGCCAGGCGCTGGAAGGATTGGCCGGTGCGGACCGAGGCGCCGCACAACTCCATGGCGTCCCAGGGTTCGCAGGCAACCAGTGAGGTGAGCGAACCCAGCATGGAGACGTCGACGTGCTGCCCGACGCCGGTGCGGCGGGCTTGATGCAGCGCGGCGAGAACGCCAATCACGCCAAACAATGCCACACTGAGGTCGGCGATGGGCAGGCCCAAACGCACGGGGGGCTCACCTTCTTCGCCGGAGACATTCATAATCCCGCTGAGGGCTTGAATCGTGGTATCGAGCGCCTTGGTTGGCCCCGCCGAGTCGCTTCCGAACCCGCTGATGGAGCAGTAGACGATGCGCGGATTTATCTTGCGCACGAAATCGTAGCCGATGCCCAAACGGTCGAGAACCCCGGGACTGAAATTCTGGACGATCAGGTCGGCTTTCTTGGCCAAGTCCGCGAACACTTCTCGGCCCGATTCGTGCTTCAGGTTAAGGGTCACCCCGAGCTTGTTTCGCAGCCGGTTTATGGCGGAAAGAGAGATATCGTCGGCGTGTTTTCGGGAAAGCGAAACGCCGTCGGCGCCAATGTAGGGAGGGTTGCTGCGGCAAGGGTCTCCTTCAAGGGTGTTCTCGATTTTGATGACGCGCGCGCCCAGTCCGCCGAGCAACAAGGTTGCCACCGGGCCGGCGAGAGCTACCGTGAGATCCAAAACCGTGAGGTCTTCGAGCGGAGAAGGCAGGTGCTGTTCGTTCGACTGTGAAGTGGCCATAGGATTTTTGAGACTGTCATACTGTCGTTTTCCGGTCAATCCTGGCAGCAAAGATCTTTGCGTCATCGTGCCTATTTACAGGCGAATGATGCGATGATATGAGACCCGGGTCAGGCCGTGCGCACCCCTGAATTGCCCGGCCCGGGTTGAACTTGTGAGGTCCCTGGTTTGCTTCGGCGAAGAATTCCGTGCCTGGCGCTGATTCTGCTGGCCACCTGCGGCGGAGCCGAGCGCGTCCCGCTTTCGGCACGCCCCATCGAACGCGATCAGGGGCGCTCGATGGTGATTTCGCAGTCGGGGATCGTCGCTTCTGAGTCGCCGCTGGCATCGCAGGCGGGCGCGACGATTCTGGCTCGCGGGGGAAACGCAATCGATGCGGCGGTTGCGACACACGCGGTGATGACGGTGGTGGGGCCGATGTGGGATGGAATTGGCGGCGACCTGTTCGCCATTGTCTACGACGCGAAATCCGGGAAACTTTACGGCATTAACGCCAGCGGCTGGGCTCCGGCGGTACAGTCGCTTGAGCGGCTGCAGCGCAAGGGATTCCGCGATATGCCGCAGCGGGGCATCGAATCGGCCACGGTTCCAGGGGCCGTCGACGGCTGGCAAAAACTTCTGGATCGCTTTGGCAGGAACAAAATGAATGAGGTGCTCGCCCCGGCCATTCAGATCGCCGAGAACGGGTATCCGGTAACGGAGTGGATCGCGCTGCATTTCGCAGCGGATCTCGGCCTGCTACGCGCGGACAAGAACGCCGCGCACACGTTCCTGATTTCGGACCGCGCGCCTCGCGTGGGCGAAGTTCTTCGCAACCCCGATCTCGCCTGGTCGCTGCGGGAAATCGCGGAGCACGGCCGCGACGCCTTTTACCGCGGGAAAATCACCGAGCGGCTCCTGGCCCTTTCCGAGAGCCAGGAAGGCGCGTTCACGGCGAAGGATTTTGCCGATTATTCAAGCGAATGGGTCGAGCCGATTTCCACCACCTATCGTGGCTGGACGGTGTATGAACTGCCGCCGAATGTCCAGGGCATCGGCGCGCTGGAAATGCTCAACATCATGGAGCGCTTCGACCTCGGGCAATTCGGCCTGAACTCGGTCCGCGCCTTACATCTGCAGATCGAAGCGAAGAAGCTGGCTTACGCCGACGTGCTCCGTTACATCGCCGATCCGAGAACGGCAAAACTTCCCGTCACCGGGATGTTATCCAAGCCATACGCAGCCGAGCGCGCCAAACTGATCGATATGAATCGCGCCAATTGCGGTGTCGCGCCGGGAAAGCCTGTGCCCGATGCCGGCGACACGACCTATTTGAGCGTGGTCGACCGCGACGGGAATATGGTTTCGCTGATTCAATCGAATTATGCGGAGTTTGGATCCGGACTGGTTGCCGACGGCACCGGCTTCGTACTGCACGATCGCGGCGCCCTTTTCAGCTTCGACGCCGCTTCGCCGAACGTGATTGCCGGACGCAAGCGGCCGCTGCACACCATTATTCCGGCGATGATGCAGAAGGATCAGGTGCGCATCGCCTTCGGAATCATGGGGGGATGGAACCAGGCGCAGGCCCACGCGCAGTTTGTCTCCCATGTGGTCGACTTCAAGCAGAATATTCAGGCAGCGCTCGAAACCGCACGCTTCACCAAGTTGAGCTTCGAGGGGTGCGACGTGGATATCGAGGACCGCATGCCACCGGGTACGGTTGCCGAACTGGAATCGAAAGGTCACAAAATCGAGATACACCATGGCTATTCGGATACCTTCGGCGGCGGGCAGGCAGTGATGAGAGATTACGCCACCGGCGTGAACTACGGAGCGTCCGACCCGCGCAAGGACGGCGCGGCTATTGCCGAGTTTGCCGGAGCAGCATGGCCGGGACGCTGATCCCGGTGTGGCGACCGGCGGGCTTACAAGGTGGAACTATGGCGACACTCAGCATCAATATGGATCATCTCCGCGGATGGATCGGCAAATCTGAAACACGCGAGGATCGCATCACACTCACTCCCATGGCCGCGCTTTCAGCCACTCTCGATCGCCAAGATCCGCCGCCGCGCGATGGCGACGCGCTGCCGCCGCTGTGGCATTGGCTGTACTTTCTGCCGATTCATCGCCAATCCGAACTTGGCGCCGATGGTCATCCCAAGCGCGGCGGGTTCATTCCTCCGGTGCCGCTGCCGCGCCGGATGTTTGCGGGCGGGCGTCAGGAATTTCACCGGCCGCTGCGCGCCGGCGACGCAGTTTCTCGTGTCTCGTCGATCGCGGATGTAACCCATAAAGTCGGACGCAATGGCCCGCTGGTTTTCGTACTGGTGCGCCATGAGATCAGCAGCCAAGAAGGACTCGCGCTGATCGAGGAACACGACATCGTCTACCGCGACCATTCGCGGCCTGGCGAGAGCGCGCAGGCTTCCCTCCCCGAGGCTCCCGCGGACCCTTCGTGGACGCGCGAAGTTTTTGCAGATGCCGTGGTGCTTTTCCGTTACTCGGCGCTCACGTTCAATCCTCACCGCATTCATTATGACTGGCGGTATTGCACGGAGGGGGAGGGCTATCCCGGCCTGGTGGTACACGGGCCTCTCATCGCCACGTTGCTCGCCGATCTTCTGAGGCGCAATCTGCCGGACGCGCGCGTGACAGGCTTTTCATTTCGAGCCGTCCGGCCTCTGTTTGACACGCACTCTTTTTCTGTGAATGGCCGCCTAGAGGACGGTAAAACGGTGAAATTATGGGCCAAGGATCACCAGGGCTGGCTGTGCATGGAGGCCAAGGCCACGCTGGCATGAAGTCTCCATCCTGGGTGAGAGCTTCGATAATGAACGCGCGGGAAAATCTTCCTTGCTGAACGCAGCCGACAAATATCAGGAAATTCGCTCGGCCGTACGGGAGCTTTGCGCGCAGTTTCCACCGGAGTATTTTCGCCGCATCGATGAGCTGCGCGCCTACCCTGAAGAATTCGTTGCGGCGCTGACCAAGGCCGGATGGCTTGCGGCCCTGATCCCGGAGGAATTCGGCGGCTCGGGCCTGAGCCTCACCGAAGCGTCTGTGATCATGGAAGAGCTCAATCGGTCGGGAGGCAACGCCGGCGCCTGTCACGGGCAGATGTATAACATGGGCACGCTTCTGCGCCACGGATCGGAGGAACAGAAACGCAAGTACCTTCCTAAAATTGCAAATGGCGAACTTCGCCTGCAATCCATGGGCATCACTGAGCCGACCGCCGGTACCGACACGACGAAGATCCAGACCACTGCTCTCAGAAAGGCTGACCGTTACGTGGTGAACGGCCAAAAGGTGTGGATTTCCCGGGTGCAGCATTCCGATTTGATGATCCTGCTGGCGCGCACCACGCCGATCGCCGAAGTGAAGAAGAAATCCGAAGGCCTCTCGATTTTCATTGTGGACCTTCACGCAGCGATCGGAAAAGGCTTGGCCGTTAAACCAATTCCGAACATGGTGAATCACGAGAGTAACGAACTGTTCTTCGACAATCTCGAGATTCCCGTGGAGAACCTGATCGGAGAAGAAGGCAAAGGATTCCGATATATCCTCGATGGCTTGAACGCCGAGCGCTCGCTGATCGCCGCCGAGTGCATCGGCGACGGCTACTGGTTTATCGACAAGGTCACCAAATATGCGAAGGAACGCGTCGTTTTCGGCCGTCCTATCGGGCAAAATCAAGGGGTTCAGTTTCCGGTCGCGAAGACCTATGTCGATATCGAAGCTGCGAACCTGATGCGATTCAAAGCTTGCGAACTGTTCGATCGCCGCGAACCTTGCGGCGCCCAGGCAAACATGGCGCTGCTGCTGGCCGCCGATGCGTCCTGGGCCGCCGCCAATGCCTGCCTACAATTTCATGGGGGCTTCGGATTTGCTTGCGAATATGATGTGGAGCGCAAATTCCGTGAGACGCGCCTCTACCAGGTGGCGCCGATTTCGACGAACCTGATTCTTTCCTACGTCGCGGAGCACATTCTCGGGCTGCCCCGCTCATTCTGATTAACCGATTGGAGAAACCCTTGCGTCCCTTGGATGGAATTACCGTCATTGCGCTCGAGCACGCCATCTCGGGACCGTTCTGCACGCGGCAGCTGGCCGACCTGGGCGCGCGCGTCATCAAGATCGAGCGGCCCGGCGCGGGCGATTTCGCCCGCGGCTATGACGAGCGCGTCCGAGGCTTCTCGTCTCAATTCATATGGTGCAATCGGTCGAAAGAAAGCCTCACGCTCGATCTAAAGCATCCCGAAGCCAAGAACGTCCTCGCAAAATTACTGACCCATGCGGATGTTCTGGTGCAGAACCTTGCGCCGGGTGCTGCTGCACGGCTGGGCTTGTCCTACGACGTGCTGCGCGAGAAGCATTCTAGGTTAATCGTTTGCGACATTTCCGGCTATGGCTCCGATGGCCCCTACCGCGACAAAAAAGCTTACGACCTGCTGATCCAAAGTGAATCCGGTTTTCTTTCGGTTACCGGTACACCAGAAGCTCCGGCAAAAGCGGGAATCTCTATTGCCGATATTTCCGCGGGGATGTACGCCTATTCGAATATTCTGGCGGCTCTCATTCAACGCGGCAAGACTGGCAACGGCTGTCGCATCGATCTTTCGCTGCTTGAAAGCATTGGCGAATGGATGAGTTACCCGCTGTTGTATGCCTTTGAGGGCGCACCTCCCCCTCCCCGCAGTGGCGCAGCCCATGCGACCATCGCTCCCTACGGACCTTTTCGTGCCGGTGATGGGGCGACCGTAATGCTGGGCTTGCAGAATGAACGCGAATGGAAGATTTTTTGCGAACGAGTGCTCGAAAAGCCGGAACTAGCCGGCGATCCTCGTTTCTGCTCGAACTCTCGCCGCACCGTCGCTCGCGAACAGTTGCATGACATCATCAGCGCAGCATTTTCGGCTCTTACCACCACGCAGGTCGTTGAGCGACTGGACACGGCCCACATCGCCAATGCGCGGGTAAATGAAATCCGCGATGTGTGGGCGCACCCGCAACTCAGAGCGCGCGGGCGCTGGGCGGATATTGATACGCCCGTGGGAAAGGTCCCCGTGTTGATGCCACCTGGCGCTGCGCCGGAGGCCCCGCCGCGAATGGACGCGGTCCCCTCGCTCGGCGAGCATAGCGAGGCGATCTTGCGTGAATTGGGCTACCACGATCAGGCCATTAGGGCATTGCGCTCAGAGCAAGCCATCTAGTCGGGAAGCAATCGCAGAACAATCGTTGGCGAGTATTCAGGCGAAGGTGGGTGGACGCTTGGGGCCGGGCGGGGCCCGCTTTTCAGCAGGCCGTGCTTTGGGGTCACGGAGAGATTCCTCAAGCAATTCTACCTACCCTGCCTGGCACACGCTTCCTACCGGATGGGAAACCAGCAGACGGAAACTGCAGCGGTCGTTGACCCGTACCGGGACACGGACCAATACGCGTTTGCCGCCGAGCACCCGCTCAAGATCACCCTTACGCGAGCCGAAGCTTACGAAGGGATGCCCTCGCTTCGCCGCCGCTTTTGTCGGGTACGATGATCAGTTCGACCATCGTGACCCCGGACAACTGGACAGCATAGTCCTCGGTTTCCTGCACAGAATCTGGCGAACTAAAATTCCACTGTTGACGCACAATCTCGCGAAAAGAGTTTTCGTTCCCAGAAGACCATCGCAGAACAAATTCCTGAGTTCGGGCAATCTCGGCCTCATTGAATGTGAGCCAGATGCGAGTAACCGTTTGGGGCTTGTCGAAGATTAATCGGATTGTTTGCGTGCCCTTGGAAGCCGCCCGCCAGCCTTGCCCTTCTTCGAGCAGCGCTGCGTCAATTGGAGAACCTTGCTCCTCCGACGTTACCTGAACCATCGCTATTGAGTCGAGGTCGAGCCATTTTGTATCGGGCACACTGCCCGGTCCCGCGTGAGAGATTACTTCTTTGCGCATCTGGGGGCTCCTTGGGACGTAGCGTCAATTATTGTTTAGCTTACTCTGACGCGCCCGCACTTAAATCTAAACCACCTTGGAGGGATTAAGAAAGGGCTCCATTTAGATGGGGGGCAGCAGTTCTGCGCGGGCTTGGCGACGCGAAGCCCCCCCAGCCATGCAGGAGGGTATGCAATGAATCCGTAAAGCCTTCGAGAACGATTTCTCGATTATCCGCCCTAGATTCCTATATAGTCCTCCGCCGGAGGTTCTTCCGATGGGATGGTACAACTACCTTGCTGATTTTTTCGCTGGCGCTTTCCTGGCGAATGTCGTCCCTCACTTTGTTCACGGGATTTCCGGCGACCGCTTTCCGACTCCGTTCGCTCATCCGCCGGGGAAAGGTCTGTCTTCACCAAGTCTCAACGTAATCTGGGCGCTGATCAATCTTCTGGTCGGTTATGTTTTGTACCGCGCAGGCCATATCACTAGCGCGAATTATGTGACGCTCATCCTGTTTTTCACGGGTATAGCCGCCATGGGAGTCATGCTGAGTATTCGATTTGCGGAAAAAATGCGCCAGTGACGGGCCGTAACGGCGCCTTACCTGCCGAGAACTTGAGCAGCGCTGTACTGCCTTGCCAAGTATTGAGGCAACCCGATTCTGAGATTTCCTGAACGAATCAGCGTCAGTCACATCATGGAAATGCGCGTTCACGGTTGTGGACGACTGCGCCGGTGCATTGGCGTCGGAGGGCAGCAGACTGGGTCTTTAAGGGCACCGTCGCCGATGTTCCTTGCGTCTGCCCGTCATTCAGAGCCGCTGGATGGCGCCGATAGCCATGCCCGAGTCCCCCAAACCGCCCGTCGCTAGACCGTTCGTATTGTGACTTCGATGCTTTTTCCTACTTCCCATTTGTGAAGGTTGGGAATGCGAAGCTCATCGTATAGGTGATCCGCGCCGGTCAACACGATTTGCACCCGCTGGGGTTCATCTAAGAGGGACCGATTGATCAGCTTCCTTACCGTGCCGGCCAGTGTGATTGTGCCTTGTGCATCCATGGAATCCTCCTAAAGCGGAGCAATTTCAGTACCGCAAACACCGTACGCGATGCCGAAAAGCTAAAACTGTCTGAAAAGACACAGCCGGTGGAAAAGCGATGGCTGGAACGGCAATCTTGTAGACACCCACGATTTCCGCTGTACACTAGCGTGACCCCGCGATATAAGTCGCCAAGGATCGCTACCGTGAGTACCGCGCCAAGTCGCCTGAAAAGAAAGAAAAGTATGGCTTTCGATGCTCAGCTGTTTCTCGATTCGGCTGGTGTGGCACGAAAGGTGGTCGAGTTTCAGGTAAAGGCAACCATCTTCGCGCAAGGCGACCCCGCCAAGACGGTTATGTACGTTCAAAAAGGGCGGGCGAAACTTTCCGTGGTTAATGCCACCGGCAGGGAAGCAGTTGTGGCATTTCTTGGCCCCGGCGATTTCTTGGGTGAGGGGTGTCTGAGCGGACAGCCCATTCGGATCATGACAGCAACCGCGATTGCGCCAAGTACTCTACTGGTGATTGAAAAGCACGAAATGATTCGCGTACTCCATGAGGAGCATGAATTGTCTGACCGTTTCATCTCCTACATGCTTTCAAGGAATATTCGAGTCGAAGAGGATTTGGTGGATCAGCTTTTTAACTCGACCGAGAAACGCTTGGCTCGGACTCTCTTACTACTCGCTCGATACGGAAAGGAAAATCAACCCCAGAAAGTTGTTCCGAAAATATCGCAAGAGGTTCTTGCCGAAATGATTGGCACAACGCGTTCACGGGTCAATCTGTTCATGAACAAGTTCAAGAAGCTGGGTTTCATCAAGTACAATGGCGGCCTTCACATCGATAGTTCGCTCCTGAGTGTCGTCCTCCACGATTAAACCTCATCGGATACGAAAAACGCACCTGGAACAGAAAATCGGCCTGCCGGATGATTTCTCACCGAACAGGCCGTCCTGATTTATCTGCCGCGCATTCGAGCACGCTGCACTACAGCACCAAGCGTCGAAGCAACCTGATTTCCGACTTTCTCTCAGATTTGACTTCGCGATATGATCGGTACACACTGAAACAGCAGCAGACGCTCCTGCGCCACTATCCCGGCCTGCCTCAGTGGTGCTCGCCTCTCGTTCAACAAGTTCCAATGAAAAATAGCCTTGAGATTTACAAGATTCTGCCCACCGGTATTCCCGTAGTTGTTCAGAAGCCGAAGGGTTAGAAAAAGCAGTAATCTCTGCTCTTCGCTTGGCCGTTGATGTGCGCGGCCACTACACCGTTTGTTCTGGACAGAATGCTTCTGAGCCGATTCTTGATCTGAATGATTTTGAGACCTGGCAGTGTGAGGAGGGAAATGCATGTCTGACATTCACAAGGAATTAGAATAAACTCCCAGACACGAAGAAATCCAAAAACGGGCGTACGAACTCTATCTGAAAAGCCGCGAAGAGTTTTCGGCTAAAGAATACTGGCTGATTGCCGAACAAGAGTTGCGGCGGGAACGAGCTAACAAATCCGCACCAATAAAGTCGCCCACTTTCGCCGCACGGCAGTCTGAACTCTTGAGTTCTTCTGATAAGGACTTCCTCGTCGCGGAGCAAGGACTGACCCAAGTGCGAGCCACCGAACAACTCAAAGAAGAGCGCGAAGGGTCCACCTTGCCAAGGACCAAAGCAGTTGCAGTGGGCCAACAGAAAACAAAATAGGCGCTGATGCGCGTCTGATTTTCTTTGATATTTCCGCTTGCAATCGCTTTTGCATGGGAGTAAACCGAAAGTTGAAGTGGCTAGTGCAAGGAGGAAAACACAGTACGATGAATCCACCCTGCCTAGACTCTTGACAACCGTTTACACACCGCTCTTGCGGTGCGCAACCGCCAGTGATGCTTGCAACTTCGCTCGCGGGCTACGGACTACGCAAACGGGGAACTGCTCCAGGTTCCCCGTTTCGCATTTTATTGTGCATCGGACTTCAGGCAACCGTTAACGCTCCCGTACAGAAACCGCTAGGCATTCGGAAAGATTCCTTCTCCCTCTGATCGGACCTGAAATGAGGCAGTAAAAACTCCCCAGAAAGGACGACAGTCTATGACCCAAATGAGAGAGTTCGGAGAAATCAATGAAGGGCAGCTAACGCACGAACAAATCGAGAAAAGGGCTTATGAAATCTATCTGCAACACAGCCATGAGCAGGGCGATCCGCTTGAGGATTGGCGTATTGCTGAGGAAGCACTGAAACAAGAGCGGCGCAAATGCGAATCACAGAAGAGAAAAACTGTGGTCGCAGGATAAGTCCATTTCTGTGATGAAAAGGCGGCCTGCCCGAATCCCCTTGTGGCAGGCCGTCTCTTTTTGTGCGCCGCTGCATACTTTGGCGTGCCGGCTTCGAAAGCCTCGGATTGGTCTTGAAACACGGTACGTAGTTCGGCGACCAAACCAACGGTTTGCCTCAGCACCTCTTTGACTTCGTCTTCTTCTTGTGCGTTCGCGCTGTCCAGCACGTCTTAGAAACGCAACGAGATGGTGCCCGAGTTTGTAGGTTCGTTTTTCCATTCCATGCCCTTTGCCGTACAACTTGACCAAACCAGACCATCACATGTACATTTAGAGGTGCGTAGCGTACATCAGAGAGGTACCGATGACAAAGAGTTCCCTTGCAGTCAAAAAGGTGACAGCCACCGACCTTCGAGGCAAGCTGAGGACTTACTTGAAAGAGGCGACGGCAAACCGGGTTGTGCTCGTCGAAAACCGCCGTCAGCCACCGAAGTATTTGGTGGACAAAGAGTTTTTGGATTCTCTCGTAAACGAGCGTGCATCAATTCTTGCCACTCTAGAGATTCTTACCGACCGCGAACTTACCGACCGTTTGCTCACCTTATCGAAGACCATTGACGATGACTTTGCGGCTGGCCGACTGCTTACGACGGAAGATGTTTTTGGCAAATGACCAAAGGGCGAAAACAGCCTTCCCCGGCTGCGCCAGCGCCAGACGAGCCGCGCGCCAAACCTCCCTTCGAACTTAGATACACCTCAGACGCCGCAGCGGACATCAAAGCTCTCGATGGCAGTGTGCGCAATCAACTGCGAAAAATTCTGGAGAAGAAGCTCGCTGTTACCCCCGAAGGGTACGGCCTGCCGCTGCGCGGATCTCTGTCAGGCTATTGGAAGCACCAATTCGGCAACCACCGCGTCGTTTACCGAATTTATCCGCCGCACCACGTTGTAGTTGTATGCAGCGTCGGCGTTCGAAAGCAGGGTGATGCGGGGGATATCTACAGGCAACTCGAATCCGTCGCCAAAACGGGCCGTCTCGCTGAGCAACTCGCCGGCGTGCTCAGGAATCTCTTGCCTCCCAAGAAGTAGGAGGTTTGTTTTATCAGCTAATTGCCGAGCCCGAGGAAACGGGCAACGGCGGACCGGTCCGATGAGTAGCGGGCCGCCCTGATGAGGCGCCAGCTTACGCCGGGACTGATTTCAGCATTGCCCGGGACGGCCGGATTGCCGCCCTTTATCTCTTTTTCGATAAGCTACCCTGAGCTGAACTCTGCGGTCCTTAAGCACACGGACAACGAGCGGTTTGTCGGTAATCCGTAAGTAATTTGTCCTGGCTCGGGATTAGTAACGGGAAGCCCGTCAACCGCCCATGGTCCCTTTCAACCGCAACCTGATAGGCGGTTTGCCGACTTGATTAGGTACTCACATTCAACCCCACGCCTTTTGGATTGGTCCACCATCCACCAGCGCCCAAAATCGGCGTGTCGCGGGGGTTGACAACATGGGCGCATCGGGTTTACGGTCTGAGTTAGTTAAATAACTGACTCCTCCGAGTGAGAATATGCGAACGGCACAACCGGACAAGCGAACGCGGCTGATTGAGACTGCGACGAAGCTGGCGTATGGACGCGGTTTCCGAGAGACGAGTCTGGCGGACATCGCCGAGGCGGCTCGCGTGCCGGTAGGCAATGTCTACTACTACTTCAAAACCAAGGAAGAACTCGCCGAAGCCGTGGTGGAGAGGCGCCTCGAGGAGTTTCGCGCAGCCCGGGCGGAGTGGGACCGCTTGAGTTCTCCGAAGGAGCGGCTGTTAGCTTTCGTGGGTAGCGTCCAAGCGAACCGGGAGCAACTTGCGCGCGGAGGATGCGCTCTTGGCGGACTGTGCACGGAGTTGCACAAGGAGGGCGGCGCTCTCGCGAAGAAGATCCGCGGCGCTCTTCAATGAGCCCATGCGTTGGCTTGAGGAGCAGTTCCGGACCGTTGGCCATGAAAAGGATTCACGAGAACTCGCGGTCCATTTGTTCTCCGCCTTTCAGGGCATGGCGGCTGTTGCGCTCGGCACCAACGACCGCGAGGTGGTGGTGATGGAGGCAAAGAGGCTTAAAGAGTGGATCGGGACCTTGTGACACGCAATCATCAGCAACCAGGGAGGATCGGCACCATGAAGAACAATGGTGTCCGAAGTGTTCGGAAGCCGGGCGTCTTTGATTAGAGCGGGGTATTTAATTATGAAACTCACGAACAATACGATTTTGATCACCGGCGGTGGCAGCGGCATCGGTTACGAACTCACCAAACAACTCACGGAACTTGGTAACACGATTCTTATCACGGGCCGCGATCAAGCTAAGATGGACCGAGCGAAAGCGGCCTTTCCAAAAATTCACACCTTTCGAAGCGACGTTTCCGATCCGAAAGCGATCGCCACTCTTTACGAACAGGTCACCGAACAATTTCCCAAGCTCAACATTTTGATCAACAACGCCGGCATCATGCGTGAGATCAATGTTCACGACAAAGCTGGAAGCCTCGAAGACATCACTCGAGAGATTGAAATCAATTTGAGCGGGCCGATTCGCATGGTGAAACAGTTCTTGCCACATTTGAAAACAAAATCACAGGCCGCAATCATGAACGTTTCATCGGGATTGGCATTTGTTCCATTGCCCATTTCACCGGTTTATTGTGCCACCAAGGCCGGTCTGCATTCATTCACCGAGTCTCTTCGTGTGCAATTGAAAAACACCAAAGTGAAGGTATTTGAGCTAGCACCGCCGGCGACACAAACCGAACTCTTGGGTGCCTTTAATTCTGAAGACATGATAGGCGTTTCTATCATGAAGGTGGAAGACATGGTCAGAGTCGCCGTCAGAGGAATGCAAACCGATCGATTTGAAATTCGTCCAGGTCAGGCGAATCAGCTCAAAATGATGAGTCGCGTGGCGCCAGGATTTATTTTGAAACAAATGAGCCGATCGGTCGATCGCATGCTCGGCACACACAATTAATTCAAAGCTTGTTAGACGCCAGACGGCCTGCAACCGCAGGCCCACACGGCGAAGCCTGAAAGGGAGCCTCATAGACTGCACATCGAAATTAGTTAGTCAACGAAGCGATCGAATGACCACCAAGCCCTAAGCGGGCAGAATGGAGCTTTTATGAAAATTGTTTTAATTGGCGCAAACGGAAAGATCGGGGAACTGGTTCAAAAAGCATTGGCGGGTGCTGGCCATGAGATAGTCAAGGTCGGACGCAAATCGGGCAATTTCCAAGTCGAGATCGAGAACCGCGAAAGTGTCAGGAAGCTTTATCAAGCCGTCGGCTCGTTTGATGCCGTGGCCATTGCAGCAGGTGAAGTCGCATTTGCTCCGCTTTCGGAACTCACCGCTGAAAAATGGGAGTTCTCGTTGGGAAGCAAGCTCATGGGTCAGATTAATCTGGTTCAGGAGGCAATCCCGTTCATCAACGAAAAGGGATCATTCACTTTGGTTTCGGGCGTTCTTAATGAAGAACCGATCCTCGCCGGTGTTGCGGGTGCAACCGTCTCGGGCGCATTGGAAGGTTTTGTTCGGGCTACCGCAATTGAACTTCCCAAGGGATTGCGTATCAATGTGGTGAATCCTACGATCCTAAAAGAATCCGAAGCTCATATGGGTTCGTTCTTTCCCGGCGTGATTCCGGTCGAAGGATCGAAAGTTGGACAAGCCTACAAACGCGCTATCTTGGGGGCGCAAACCGGCCGCGTTTACAAAGTTGATTGAGCCTACCCATCGTTTATTCGAAGCCCTCCGGCTACATCACAAGAATCCAGGTTGACAAGAGAATCGGTCTGTTTCGAATTATCACTAGTCAAGTGACTGACTGATACCCGCAGTCAGTGCCGCCGAGTAATTTACGACATTTCTCCACGCATATGGCGGCTTCGGGCAACTCGATCTTCTTAACTCGCTCCGCGGTCTCTTCCGTGCCTTGAATCATGCCGAGGGCTTCGTTTGCAAGAACAGGTACGCTGCCTGCGCGGGTGGCCGCGCGGGACAGCACTTCAAGTGCAAGGTTGTCGTGACCGCATCCTTCATCGTCGGCCCCAAGCCCGAAAAGAAGGCGAATGACGGACATCGCTCCGTCGCTGTGTATCTCCTGGATGAAAATCGGCAGCGATTCATGGGCACGGTGGGAGTGCCCGACCGCTATCCCCTGCCGAAGGAAGGGGAGATTGTCGAGGTTCAGTATCTCTATTGCCATCCCGGGCCAGATGGAAAACTCATCCAAGCGAAGTATTTTGGCAAGGTACGCGATGACATCCAGCGGGCTGAGTGTAGCGTCGGCCCGTTGAAGGTCAAATCTATCGACAGCGATCCACCCGAATCCTGACAAAGGGTTCCATTTCTATCGCTCGAACACCAGCCCGGCCGCATCCTACATGGGATGCCGCCGGGCTTCTGTTTGACCAAGGGTGTTGGATTGACGCGGCCCCGGCCCTCAAACTGAAGCGCTCTTTGAGCTATGGTGTGCCTTGGCGGCCGTCACCCCGCCCCAGAGCGAACCGGGATTAGCTCGATCCCCGTGAAGCTTCATCATCCGGTCGAAGAATTCGCGCACGGTTGTGGTCTCCTCGTTGAGGCGCAGGAAGTCCCGGAAGTAGCTGCGAGTTTCTTCGATGATCCGCGGGTCGTCGTCGTTCTCGGGCCGTTTGTGACCGGCGATCACGGCGCGAGGTTTCAGCAATTCGAGTTTGTCGAGGGCAGCGATCCATTTGGCCCAAGATTGTGGATTACCTTCCGCCATATAGGGGTGGACGCCGTTGTAGGCGACGTCCCCGGCCACTACCAAGTCGATGGACGGGACGTGCAGACTCGTGGACAGAGCCGTGTCGGTGTAGCCCGTGTCGACCAGGACCAACTCGTGCCCTTCCAGCTCGATGGTATTTCCTTCAAGCGCCTCGGCCACAGCGAGCTGTTCCGGGAGCTGGCCGGGAAAGCGCGAATTCCAGAAGCTGTTGAAGCAGGGCGGGTCGAGCTCACGACGCATGGCCTCCACGATATCCGGCCTTGCCAGTAAACTGAATACCTCCTGGTAGTTTCGATACCGATAGACGCTCTATTGGCTCGATGAATTACGCCTCTGTTCTCGGTAACGCATCCAAGCGTGCTCGCATTTCTCTTTGCATCGCGTTCTTTAGGAAGACAAACGCCGGACAAATAAGCAAACACTCGCGCTCGCCTGGACCGCGGAATAAGATGGTCCCAAGATGGCCGTCCGCAAGATCGTTCATATCGATATGGATGCGTTTTATGCGTCCGTAGAGCAGCGGGACGACCCTCAGCTCCGTGGCAAGCCCGTTGTTGTCGCCTGGCGCGGGAATCGCTCCGTCGTGTGCGCCGCTTCGTATGAGGCGCGAAAGTTCGGAGTGCGTTCTGCCATGCCTGCTGTTCGAGCCGAGCGTCTTTGCCCTAACGCCGTCTTTCTGCCGCCGGACTTCCCGCGCTATCGGACGGTCTCCAGCCAAGTGCGCGAAATCTTCAAACGGCACACCGACATGATTGAACCGTTGTCCCTCGACGAAGCCTATCTCGACGTTTCGGAGAACAAGACTCGCTTACCTACTGCGACACAAGTGGCGCGCACGATCCGCGAACAGATCCGCTCAGAGCTGAGCTTGACAGCATCGGCAGGCGTGGCGCCGAACAAATTCCTCGCGAAGATTGCTTCGGACTGGAAAAAACCGGATGGGCTCTTTGTCATACAACCCGAAGAAATAGATTCGTTTTTATTGCCGCTGCCCGTGGACCGTCTACCCGGAGTAGGCGAAGTCACGGAAGAAAAACTGAAGCAGCTTGAGGTACAAACGATCGCCGACCTGCGGCGAATGGATTTGGCAACACTGGAAAGCCGCCTCGGCCGCTATGGCGTGCGTCTCTACGAACTGGCTCGGGGAGTCGACAACAGCAAGGTAGTCCCTGACAGGCCAACACAATCCATATCCGCCGAGGACACCTTTGAACAGGATGTCTTGCTGGCCGAGATGGAGCCGATGATCCGAAAACTTGCGGAGCACACATGGGCTGCCTCGCGCAAGGAATCAAGAATCGCGCGCACTGTCGTACTGAAACTGAAAACCAGCGAATTCAAGATTCTCACCCGCAGCCACACCCCAGATTCTCCACCTGCTTCTTGCGAAGAGCTGACAAGTATCGCCCTCTCATTGCGGGAACGTGTCGGCCTCAGCCCGCACCAGCGGTTTCGCCTGGTTGGCGTCGGCTTGAGCAACTTTTGCGACCCTGAGGATGCGTCTGCACAGCCGGCTCTTTTTACCTAGCAACAAACCGGTGGGCCACTTTCCGGCTAGCCGACGATTCGGCCGGAGCAGCTGCGAGAAAACATCCGAAAGTCTGCGAACCTAATCTGCCGCCCGTGATACGAGGGCATCAAGTCGTGGGAATCGTGCCACCGTCGATAATGTAATCAGCCCCGCTGATAAACGCGCCTCGGTCTGAGGCCAGGAAGGCTACCAGCTCCGCCACTTCCTCGGGTCGGCCTGTCCGGCCCATGGGAATGCCTCCAAGCATGTCCATAATCCGTTGCCGTGCAGCGTCCTCGCTGATGCCGCTGCCTCTTGAAATGTCGGCGATCATTCCCTTTGCGCCGGAAGTCTCGATGAAACCGGGCGAAATCGTCGTTACTCGCACCCCCTTCGGAGCAACGGCCTTTGCCAGCCCCTTGCTGTAAGTAGTTAGGGCTGCCTTGGCCGCCGCGTAGGCGAGAGTCGAATTGGGGAACGGTAAACGATGAGCGATGGAAGAGATCTGAATGATGACCCCTGACTTGCGTTCGATCATGCCGGGAAGGAAAGCGCGGTCAAGGCGAACGGCGGCGAGCAGGTTGACCTCCAGTATTCTTTGCCAGTCCTCGTCGGAGAGCACCTCGAATCCGCCTGCTTTTGTTTCTGTTCCACCGACATTGTTCACCAAGACGTCGAGCCCACCCCACTCTTGCAGAATACGATCGACGACGTTTTGGACACCATGGGCCGTTCCGATATCCGCCTTTATAAAGAGAGCAGGAGCCTGGCCTGCAGCTGGCTCAGAGCGCGCGGTGGTGGCGACCGAGGCACCGCTCAATTCAAAACGGCGTACAATCGCTTCTCCTACACCCTTCGTGCCACCCGTCACCAGAACACGCTTGTTTTTGAACTCATCGCCAAAAACTGCAAAAGGATAGCTGCTTGTCATGTTTCCTCCAAAAGAAGCGATGATTCGAAAGAGGTTTGAGTCTAGTGCCCGGGTCGGTTACATGCTGAGTTTTAGATCGGGGCGTTCGACCAGCCGCCGCAGCATGGGCCCGAGATCTGGCGCCTTATTCTCCTTGGATGAGCACAGTCGTGTCCATCGCCGCAACCCGCTCGGCTTGTTTTAGAACGACTCTCAGAGCCAGGCTGTTGCCTTGATCTGCTCGAATCTGCGGACGTGACGGTCTTGATCGGCAACTGTCATTGATTTGAGTCCTTGAGCCCAAGCGCCTTGGCGTGATCCTCGACGGCGGCATGAATAGTTTCCAGTAAGACTGCGTTGTCGAAGGGTTTCGTCAAGAACTCCACTGCCCCATCACGCATCGCTTGAATCCGCATTTTGGCGTCACCATGCGCCGTGATGAAGATGATCGGTATTCGACATCGCTCGGCCTTTAGCTTGGCTTGCAGTTCCAGACCGGACATTCCCGGCAAAGGCATGCGTCAGGCAATCGAGGATCTCGTCCCATCCGAACGTAACCTATTGATTCCGAACAACAGCATGTGGAATCGGGAATTTGCTAAACCGTTGTAGGGATCACATGCCGGCCACCCGCTGCCACATGCCAGGATCGAACAAATTAGCTAGGTTCCCGTAGTCGACTTTGGATGCTTCTTTCAGGTCGCGCATCGGAACGGCCCAGATTGCGGGATCGGTGGCCTACTCGAACTTTGGCAAATTTTTGCAAAATGGTTTTTTGATGACAAGCCCCCGGAAGGGGAAAGTGAGAATCGCCTTGTATTTATTGGTGATTTGAATGGTGGGCCTGGGTGGACTTGAACCACCGACCTCGCCCTTATCAGAATGGAGGTCGCTGCTCACCGACCTAGCGGTACCGGTTCTTTTGAGTTTACATAGCCATATTAGATAGCTATCATTGAGGCTTATGAAAGTTAGCGTAGCGGATGCCAAGAACAAGCTTCCCGAGCTAATCAAGGCTGTCGAGAATGGCGAAACAGTGACCATCTACCGGCGTGGTGTCCCTGCCGTGGACATCATCCGGACAAAAAAGCCGAGTCGTAAAAAGCGGAAGCTCGGAACACTGAAAGGAAAAATTCACATTCGCGATGTCGACTGGTGGAAACCCATGTCGGACGATGAAGCCGACGCTTTCGTCGAAGGGCGTGACTAGGTGCGTTTGCTCCTGGACACGGTCGCTCTGATTTTCGCTGTTGAGTCACCGGAACGACTCACCAAGCGCGCGACTGGCATTTTGCAGAACACTGAAAACATCCTGGAACTGAGCGCAATTTCTCTTTCCGAAATTGCCATCAAAGCAGCCCGCGGCAAGTTGAAATTTTCCGCCGCTGACACGCGCCACGCGCTTGAGGACCTGGACATTCGCATATTGCCGTACACGGCGAACCATGCATTCTTTCTTTTCGATCTACCGCGCCTGCACGCGGACCCCTTCGACCGTCAGCTCATCGCCCAGGCTTTATGCGAAGAGATCCCGGTGATGACTTGCGACGAAAAATTCAGCCTGTACAAGGGTCTCAAGGTCCTTTGGTAATTCTTAGTTAGGAACCTCGCCTCGCGCAAGCACCTAATCGCTGGCACCCGGGAGTTTCTCGTCGGAGACCGTATCCGCTTCGAAAACCGCCCACGAAGGATCGACGCGTATTCTGTTGGAAGATGCTAGTTGATGACGTTCTCAGGACGTACCCGGAAATAACCAGCTGAGTAGCCGACGTCCGGCTCCGTGTTCAGCATCAATACGGCAGAGTCCTACCGGATTAGATGGATCGGTACGCCCAATTTGAGCTTCTTCCATGACTTGTCAGCCGTGTACACAGGAGCTCCCAGGACAATTCCGAGGGCTAGACAGGCTCGGTCTCCCAATGACAAGCCCAGTGGGCGAGTTTTGGTAATCAGATTTCCGGCAGCCTCCGCGTGCTCCGCAGTAAAAGCCGTGGCCTCCCGAATGGGGCTGAGTGTTGCCTCCCATGCATCGCCTGGGGCCAGCCCCAGCCTTACAAGTTTGCCTTGTACTTCGGCGAGATTGACGGTGCTGCTGGTGGCCGTGCTCAACATCTCGGAAGTAAGCCTGTCCGAGCCTGGTTCACGATTCAGCACGGCAAGCAGAGCGGAAGCGTCGAGTACGATCTTATTCATTCCGAGCCGCCTCGCGCCGTTCGGCAATCAACTCGTTGACGAGGGACATACTTCGTTTCACATGCTTCCGGACAAGGCGTTGAGCTCGCTCCACGCGGCGTTTCAGCGTCGTGATCCTCAATTCGTCATCCTCCATGCGCAAGACAACTTCATCGCCGATATTGATTCCTAGCGCCTTGCGAAAAGAGGCTGGTATCACGACGCGACCGTTCTCATTGACACGCTGCCGGGTTTCCGTATGAACTGTCATAGTATGCTCCACGTGACATAATCATAACACGGTGTCATGAAAATGATCAAGACGACACTTCGCTTCCAGTCTGACCAGGTGCCTTTGTGGGGCACCATTCTGAGCGACGCAGATTCGGAACAAGAACCCAGCCGCCCTCCCTTCAAATTCTTTTCTCATTTCACTAGGTATCCGGTTGGACCCATTCCAACGCCAGCCAGGGCTTGAGCGGGCTGCTGACGATCTGGCAGCCGACCAATCGATGGTAATACTGGATGCACTGCTGTAGGCTTCCGTCGGGTTGCGGGCATTCGATCCGGCGTTCCAGACAGTTTTCGCACCAACGACTGTAGCTGGACAGGATTTCTAGGCCATCGAGCGCGGCTACGATTCGTCCTTGCACCCGGCCGGGATCGAAGGCTTATTGCGTTTCAGGGTACGGTTGACCTGAACCAACATCGTTTCCAGGTTGGCGAGATCAAAGCCGCAGAGGCTATAACGAAGCACGTCATCGCCGAAGGAGCGGTCGGCGCCGATCCAGCGCTGGAAAACCGGGGTGGCGAGCTCGGACTCGAGCTCCTGAAAACTGGAGCAGCGGAACAGCCGTGGAAGACGGCGCGAAAAACCGCGGGAGCGGGAGTCGGAGGCAGAGCGGAAAGCGAAGACTTTATTCAAGTAACGTGCGAAGGAAGGGAGTTCGTGTTGTGGTCTGTCTTGCCTTCTCATAAATGCAAGACAGCTAGCACTCCTCTTCTCCTGCCGCGCTCCGGATTATGGATTCATCTCCCTCGCCGCCGCGCTCGTTCCCGGCGCAGCAGTTCGCGGTTGATTTCGGAGATTTTCTCTAGCTTTTCTTTGAAGCTTTGGTAGTTCTCGATCCAGCGGCGCACTTGCTCCACCTTCTCAGCGGAGATAATGCCGCCAGTGGTGCGGCCTGGGCCTAAGGTCACCGTCAAATACCAGATGGGGCCGTGCCGTTCTCCGTGAGCGCACTTGCAGTTGGGATTACCGCACGTTACATAGCGTTCGACTAGGGAGCCGCGCAAGGTCTCTTCCGCCGAGGGCAGCAGCTTGACCAGTCCCTGCCGGCGATTGCGAAGCGCCAGCTCAGAGATCTTGCGGAGCTCGCCACTTGCCTTCATATAGCTGCAAGCTTATACGCCAAATCGCCGATTGCGTGCGTCCGCGAGCCTCCTCGATCAGACTCAAGCAGGCTCGCAAAGTGCTTGACCTTCGCGGCGCGTTGACATTCCCTTGGGCTGCACAGAGTTAGGTAGGAAGAGTATTTTCCCTTTAAGAGCGACGAAGCCAGTTCTCTCGTTGTAGGCCTCGCACCTGAGCAAACTCCCTTGTGTTGTCGCTAACCAGGGTATAACCAAGCGTAAGAGCATGAGCAGCGATGAGCAGGTCGTTGCCGCTGATCGGTTTGCCGACCCGCTCAAGCTGTGCTCGAACCCGGCCGTACGTAACATCTGCGGGCGAATCGAAAGGAAGAACCTGCAGAGCCCCCAGCACCACTTCGAGTTGTGTCGTGAGCCGCTGCGACCCCTTCTTCTCTGCACCATAGCGGAGCTCTGAGGCCACAATGATGCTGGTGCAAACTTTTGTTTCACCCACCTTCCTGATGCGCTGCGCAACAGTGCCCTGTGGATTGCGAACCAGATCCGAGACCACGTTGGTATCAAGCAGATAGCCCGTCATAGATCGACCCGATCAGGAGGCTCATCCAGAACCGGTGCGAAATTCTCATCGAGCCGGCTCAGGGTGGCAAGAACGGACAACAGGGACTTGGGCGGTGCAGGTTCGATGATCAGCCGGTCTCCCTCCTTGCGCATGACGGCGTCCTCACCGGGGAATTCGAACTCCCGAGGAATCCGCACAGCCCGGTTTCGCCCATTCTTAAAAACCTTCACGTGTCTTTCGGCTGTGACTCGTCGTCTCGGCATATGTCAAAGCCTATGCCAGTTCTAGGCCTTTGTCAATGGCGCACCATTCCCACTCGAAGACCAGCACCGACGATTGCCCGCAGGCTACCCGTTCCTGATAAGGCGGACTATGGTCCAAATAACGCAAGTGTCGATGACGGTTACCCCTCGAATCTGTGAACGCTGGTTTTGGAGGGAGACTTCCACAATCCAATATGCCGGGAATGAACGTTTATGTTCTTTCCGTTCCTTGAGTGCCGTGGAGCAGTGGCCGTCAGCAAGAAATTCAAGCAGTCCGTGAATCCCCGCGCCAGGTCATGGTGTCTCCGGTGACGTCGGGGGCGGCATATGGCGATTCCGGAAGCTGACAAATGGTTGACAAAGGCTTTGCGGGAAATTCCGGAGAAAGGCAAAAGCGAGAATGGCCGCATAAACACTGGGGGATTTATGGTGGGCCCTAGTTGATGATTTTAGAACTTTTGAACCCCAGAGCGGCCAGCCGTGTCTTACGTCTCGAATCATGGCCGGGGGGAAGGGCCGCATATGCAAGTCGTTGACGTCTGGGCCAGGTCGGACTTAAGACAGCGATCGGTGGGCAGCGCTCCTGAGCTCTTGTCGACAGTGGATCGAAGGGCGGGTTGCCATTGGAGCAGGGTGCGCGACATAGAAGTGAGAATCAAGCTGCCCGGTGTCCCTCCCAATAGTCCTCAAAGCGACCATTAAGATGAGAGCAGCGCAGTGCCAGGATAGCGTTGGCTCCTCGGACGGTCCAGAACATTCCCGATTGTTTGAGACGAGAGCCAATCACCGTCTTGCATCCAGCTTCGATCACACCCGAGCCAACAAATAAGTGCTGGCGGCGAAACTTGGGATAGCGCATACGCTCCGCATTTCGTTTGAAGTAATCCGCCTCCGCGCGAATCTTCTCGGCCATTGGGAGATTAGCAGTGTCGATGGACTGCAGCAGGTCCACCAGTTTTTCGATTTTTCCCTTGTCCAGCAGGCGCTTCTGGTGAAGCTTCATCCAAGCCTTCTGTTGGACTTCCTCATGGGGATACAGCTGGCGCGCCACGTCCCACAGGTGCTGACGAGCATGGTAGAGATCGACAATCTGAATCGCGCTCGGAAAGTGTTCGGCGACCAGATTCCAGATCCATTCGGCGCCATCGCCGATGACCACCTTCTTTATCGCACGGCTCCAACCACGTTTCCATGCTTCTAGATAGATGCGCTTGCCAAACTCTATCGCGGTTTCGATGGCCCCGGTGTAGGTGGTGGAATCCGGGTCGCGGATCGCATAGCCCTCCTTGTCCCAGTGCGTCTGCGTGAAGACACATCCCAATTTGGTTTCGCGCGTATGGGCTGGTTGGCCGCCTATCTTGCCAAGCCGTCCCTGAGTCTCTTTCTTCACCACCGGTACTCCCGTCCCATCCATTTGCACGTATAAGATCGGAATCGGCTTGCCGATTTCGATGGGCAGGTCCAACTGCACGGCTCTGTGGATCTGCTGTTGCTCGCGCTGAGCGATATCCTCTCCAATCCCTTCCGCCGTACGCTCGACCGACTTGGTAGTCACCTCCAATCCGGCCAGCACATGCATCTGCTCACGGCCGTGGTCAAAGGGAGCCTCTTGCCCCACCAGGGCCTGCATGCGACGCACCCCGGGAGAGAATTCCGTCTTCTCGATGTCCAGTTCGACATCGGCGGGAAATTGGCCGCGGTGACAGTGCGGGCAGAGATAGTAGGGGCGCGAGATTTGCACGCGGCCCACCGCGGTCAGCAGCGGCTTCGAGCGCAACTCTCGGTAAGCGGCTTGTTGGCCGCAAGGACAAGCTACCGTGTGGGGTGGGTTGGCGGGGGCCGGAAAGTGGAGCAGTTCGCTCAAGGCGGCAGCGCCGGCCCGGTGCATGGCCGAACGTACGGCCATCTCCATGGCTTCCAGATCGACACGCCCGGTCTTGCGCTGGCCCTGGAAAATGACCTGTAAGAGGCGCTCTACTTCGCGCGCCACCTCTTGGCGGATCGCTTCCGCCGTTTTTTTTCCCTCCAGCGGACTCCTCCTCCGAAATCGGCCGCAAGCGGCAGATTTGTTCATTCACTTCCAGCAACTCCTGGCTCAATCGCCGAAAACGATGGTATTCCTCGACCTCGCGCTGTGCTTTGCGCAAGGCCGCATCGGTTGAAAAAGTTTCCGTCACCGTCTTGCCCTCCACCTTGCGAGTTAAGCGGTAGTACGGACCGTGACCGGGGTCGTTGGCTTGGTGGCAATGACAGCGTGGGTTCCCACAGCGTCCCCCTGTACCGGTAACCGAACCGGAGCGAAAGTCCCCGAGATCGCTAAGTTGGTTTTGCAACGCGGACCGTTGGTGCTCTAAATCGGCAAGCGAAGGTGCCATATAGCCTCCAGTTTACTGCCTAGCGTAATACTACGCTAGGCAAGGAGGCTTAGAGAACCAAATTCCTCAAACTCTCACTCTTATGTCGCACACCCATTGGAGCATCGCCGCTTGACGCCAGCCGAATTTGGTATTACATTCGCAAGGAAGTAATGGAAGCTGCCATGGAATCTGCGATCACTGTGAAGGGACAAGCGACCATCCCCAGGGCCGTCCGCAAGCATCTGGGCTTGAAACCTGGAGACCGGGTTAAGTTCTTCATGCACCCGGATGGTAGCGTCGTTCTCCTGCCGAAATTGCCTGCGTCGGCTTTGCGAGGCATCGTCAAGTCCCGACGCCGACCGCCGGTAACAATCGAAGAGATGACTGACGCCGCTCGCGAAGGTGCCGCTGGCGTCGCTGGCCGTGCCAAGCGTCGATGATTGGGTTAGACACGAACATCCTCGTCCGGTACCTCGCGCAAGACGATCCGATTCAATCAGCCAAGGCAACCGAGATTATCGAGCGGCGACTCACTGAGGAAAACCCTGGTTTCGTCAGCGCTGTCGCGATGGTCGAAACCGTCTGGGTGCTCGATCGCGCCTACGGCTTGGGAAGCGATGAAATCGCCTCGGCCATCGAGCGAACGCTTCAGGTTGACGTGCTCGTCGTCGAAAACGAGCAGGAGGTTTTCACTGCCATGATTGCGCTCAAGCAAGGGAACGGTTCGTTCGCCGACGCCATCATTCTAGCTCTCGGCGCTAGAGCAGGCTGCTCGTACACTCTAACATTCGACCAGAAGGCGTCTCGGCTTTCCGGCTTCAGGCTTGCTTAGCCTGCGGACAGGCGCAGATCGAAACGCCAAGCGCCTAGCCAGCAGGGATTCGAAAGGGCGTTATGGCACAACATCGGACCCTCGAACCAAAACCAAATCCGTAGGTTACCGAAAACACTGGTGGGCCCTAGTTGACGATCTTAGAACTCTTCCGCCGGCTCAGATCGTCGCCGGGATTCCGCGCATTGGAGAGATCTCGCTGCTCTGATCCTAAGGTCTTGCAGGCGATCCGCATCCCGGATGACGTTTTGGCGCAGCCTGAAGAGTCCTTGCTCTCTGATAAAGCCCAAGAGGAAACACTCAGGAAGCGCCAGGCCGACCGAATGCACCAACGGCTGATCCAACTCCGCAGACGCTTGGAGCAGGCTTACGTTGAGCGCCTCGACGGAAAAATCACGGAGGAATTTTGGGAGGCGAAGTCCGCCGAGTGGCAGGAAGAGGAGCAAGCACTCTTAGCGTCCTTGCGCGAGCTCGAACAGGCGGGAAATCCCGAGCGTGCGCTCGACCGCGTTCGCATTTTAGAACTCGCGAATAAGGCGCATTCTCTGTACGCTATGCAGACTCCGCAGGAAAAGGCCAAATTGCTGAGAATAGTACTATCGAACTGCGCGGTTGACGCGGTAAGTGTTTATCCCACCTACAGAAAGCTCTTCGACATGATCTTTGAACGGGCGAAAACAGGGGAATGGTGGGCCTGGGTGGACTTGAACCACCGACCTCGCCCTGATCAGTATTGCGGTCGAAGGTCCCGCGCCTAGCCGTTATCCCTGTCACTTAAGTTTCGTCGATCGGGGATACAGCGCGTTCTATATCCGCACCAGAGCCTCAAACTTGCCCGTAGAGAAGAAAATGGCGAGGTAGGGCGATTTGGCAATGCCTTTTCCACTTTACAGGAATGGTGTATTCTGATGGCACCTAAAAAGGTGCTTCACAGGAGATGGCGCATGCTTGACATTACCAAGGACATCCAGTCGCTGACAACCTTCCGGCGCCGTTCCGGCGACTTCATGAAGCAGCTGAAGAAAAGCAAGCGCCCCGTGGTGCTCACTGTAAAGGGAAAGGCTGCGGCCATCGTGCAGGATGCCGAGGCGTACCAGCGCCTACTCGACATCGCCGCCCGCGCGGATTCGGAAGAAGGAATCCGCCAGGGGCTCGATGACGTGGCCCACGGACGCACCCGGCCCGCCAAAGAGGTCTTTGACGACATCCGTCGCAAACATGGCATATCACATTGAGTTTGCCGATCGCGCGGCCCGCGATCTCGAAGCCCTTTATGTGGAAAAGAACGCTGCCGAATCCGAAGCGGCCTCGCGCTGGTACAACGGCATGGAGGAGGCGGTCTACGCGCTTGCGACCTACCCCGATCGCTGCCCTATAGCCCCGGAAGCTCGAAAGCTAAGACGGGAATTGCGGCACCTGCTCTACGGCAAGAAACCTCACGTGTACCGGGTCATATATGAAGTCGATCAGCGCAGACAGACGGTCTGGGTGCTCACGGTTCGTCACGGCGCACGGCGGCGGCTCAAGGCGTCCGATTGCGTCTAAGATAGCCGTGGAATTCAAAACGAAGGAAGTTCTCTTCCTGCGAGGATATGTGGCTTATGACAGACTGGTTCGCACGCCCCGTCCTACACGTGACCGATGTTGAGGCTCGCTCCGCTTTTACGTTGACCGGCTCGGCTTCACGAGCCCATGGCGCTACGAGGAGAGTGGTAGAGCGTACGTTGCACAGGTCGACCGGCAGGGCTGCGCGCTTATCCTGGCCGACACGTGGCCGGAGAAGATTGGCAAGGGGCCGATCTTCATTTCCCTGAACGCCGAGCCGGTGACGCAAGTCGCCGCGTTGGACGCGCTGCGCGCGGAACTCGAGGCCAAGGGCGTTTCGGTCAAGGAAGGTTCGTGGGGCTACCGACTCCTGGTGGTCGACGATCCCGACGGCAATCAGATCTTCTTCAACTACCCGAACGAAACTGTTTAGTCAGGCGTAAGCAATCAACGATCTTTGAACGGGCGGACCGGAGATTTATGGTGGGCCTGGGTGGACTTGAACCACCGACCTCGCCCTTATCAGGGGCGCGCTCTAGCCACCTGAGCTACAGGCCCTACAAAACTGCGAAGAGAAAACGCTACAACTGATTCATTTTACGATGCCTTAGCGTGATTCGCAACCGTGCACAAATCCTTATTTTGTACACAAGATAGCAAGTCGTTCTACCATCTCGCGCTTTTGTTTATGCTCAAAATGCGTGTAGTTCCTGGTGATTCCGGTGATTCGCAAGTCACAGTTGACCAATCTGATTCTTCACGAAGTCACCGAACATCCTATTCGCCTGCATAGAGCTGACTCTCCCGTGTCTGAAGGCGTGCATTCCAAACCTCATAAAAAGTGAGAAACGGAATGGTAGCATAGGCTTGCGTGCAGTGGCCTAGGCGCGTGGTCTGATCGAGCTGCAGGTTCGGTGAGCTGAACAGAAATCGGAGAGAGGAGGGGAGAGTAATGGCAAATAACATGGCGGTATACGGCATTTATCGGAGCGTGCCGGCAGTTGAGGAGGCTGTCGACGAGTTACTGGCTGCTGGCTTTGCTGGTGCATCGATATTTGTGCTGCACCCAAAAAATAAAGACACAGTTGAATTCGCGAAAAGGAAGCACACGCACTTGCCGTCAGGAACAGGCGACGGTCCAACCGCAGAGCTTCCACTCGATGGAACGATAGGAATAGGAGATCCCGTGGGACCCCGTCACGGTATCGCGCATTGGCTTTTGGATCCCGTGGCGCCCCGTGAGGGCGCCTTGCATGATGCACTTGCTGACATGGAAGTTCCAGATGAGTGGTGCAACAAACGAGTCGTGAGGGGGAATTTCTTGATTTCCGTGAAGTGCAATTCCCGTGAGGAATTTTTCCTCGCCAACGGAGTTTTGACATTCACCGATTCGATGGACACTTGTTCGTCCGTTTCACTCAAGGAATACCGTGCAAAACGAGGTCGACCGGGGGATTCTGGCCAGAGTGGAAAAGCAGCTGGGCAGGGCTCGGCTTAGAAAAACCGGCTGGAGACTACCTTCAGGGGCTGGTGGCACTGCTACGCGTCGCCAAACACAATCACTTTTCAAAACAATAAGAGAAGCGACGACACCACGGGGACATGCAGCCGCGACGGGGCCATAGGTTCCGCGCGGCCTCGATTTGAAAGGCTACCGCGAGATGTTTCAGCCAATCCGCGCGTTTTGACTTTGCCGTTCTCACTCCAGAGTACGTTGCCCGGATTTATCGAAAAAGGCAATGCTTGGATCTCGCCTTTGTCGCAGAAACACTCCCCCTTTGCACCGTAAACACGCGTTCAAATGCCCACAACATTTATCAACCCACTGAAATGTGGTCTCGTATCGACTCGCCGGGTCCGCGGCTGAAACTCGCGTAACTCATACGCTCTACCGACCGTAGATCAACAGGCGGAACGTGCTCGCTATAACTGTTGGACGCGGATCCGGTTCTTCCTTGGTCGGCGCAGGTGCAGGCCCAAAGTCCGAGGTCACGGTATAAACATTGTGATTCCCCTCGTCGAGCGCCATCGTGCGCGCCCCTTGCTCCGTGGCGATCGTTTGGACCTTGGTGTATTTGTCTGGCGAGTCCTCGTGGGTTACCGTAATCGTGCCATCACCACACGACGCGAAGACCAATTGAGTCTCCGGATCAAAGCGCGTTGCGTCGACACCCTTACCAATGGGCCAAGTGGCTACAACCTTTCTGTTCGTATAGTCTACGGCCGCCACAACACCGCTACGGCAACCGGCAAAGAGCCGCTTGTGAGCGAGGTCGATTGATAACCCGGTCGGAGTCTTACAAGGAGCCAACGACCAAGTATGGAGCACCTTGAGCGTCTTCGAGTCGAACTCGGAAAGCTCGGCCTTGTCTTCAATGTTGACGTAGACGTGGCCCACACCATCGGCCTGGCCGGTCTCTGCCTTGTCGGGCAGCTTAACGTTACCGACGATCTTTCCGGTCTCGGCGTCGATGGCTGTCGCATCCGTGGCCGGCTCATCGTTGAAGGTAAAGATGCGCTTCGAGGCCGGGTCGTAAAGGATTCCATCGGGTGCTCGATCCGGCAACGCGACTTCGCCTATGGCCTTCAGAGTGTCGAGATCGATGATCGTCACCGATTTGTCGTCGCCATTGGTCGTGAACGCGCGCTTGAGCTCGGAAGCAAACACAATGCCGTGTGCGTTCTTCATCCCTGGAAACTCGAGATCATCGAGCAATCTACCTGCAGGGTCTAGGACCATCACATGCGTGCGACGAGGGATAAACACGCGATGGGTAGCTTGCTCTACCTCGAAATAGTCCCAGCGGCCCGCTCCACCCAAGGGGACTTTCTTCACCAAATGATATTCCGAACCTTGCGGCTTAGCGGAAGCACCCCAAACCGCCGCAACGCCGCAAACAACTAAGAGAAACGCCCCAGAAACAGCGCACGTTCTTCGCATATAGACACACCTCCACTAAGTTAACTACTCTTCGTCTCTGATTAGTGCTTAAAACCCCCCAGACATTGACTGCTGAGTCGTCAGTTTTCTGCTGTCCTCGATGAGTGTCTGTAGTCTTTTCAGGTTGGTTGGATTGAGCTGCTGAGTATTCACCAGGTTCATGACCAGCCCTTCAACCGACCCACCAAAAAGTCGATCAACCAGGTCCCCAACAGCTTGACTATTAGCCTTCTCCTGGCTCAACAGAGGCTCGTATTCATATGCCTTACCTCTCAGCGTCCGCTTCGTCTTACCTTTACGATGGAGGACGTTTAGCATTGTCTGAACTGTCGTGTAAGCCAGTTTCTCGCCTGATAATTTCTCGTGAACTACTTGTACAGTCGCCGGACCGGTTTCCCAAAGCACTTGCATGATTCGGAGTTCGAGCGGCGTGAGCGGGGGGCCTGCCCTGCGTGCTTTCTCCATTTCGTCTCCTAATGTTTTAGGAGAATAGGGCCGACTGGACTTTTGTGTCAACTAATTATTAGGAGCTCTGGCTCGCACTTGCTTCCGTTAAGCGAACTGACACGCGCTGTCCGGCATTGGCGTGGATAGCGCGAGTCGATCGTGTTGCGCGATATCAACAGTCGCGTCCTGCGGGCCAACAGGGAGTTTATGGAACCGTTCGGCTTCGGTTTTAAGGAAACTTTGGGCCCGAACATTACCCGGGTTGATTGTCACCCATCCCTCGCCATAATCTCATCCGCGCCCAAAACTGACCATGCCTGGCCGCAAAACGTTGAAGGGGAATGCGAAAATCCTCAAATGACGCTAGATTCTAGGCGGCTGACTGTCGTGGTGAGATGACGGAGTGATACGGCGTGACCGGCAGACGGTATAGTCGAGTCCGCTCAGGCAGCCCGATTGTAACGATTGGTGCAAGCTGCCCAAGTCGTTCATGGGCAACGATGGGACCGGACTTCCGGCCCTTTCCAGACAGAACGGAGCAGGCGAATCGCTCCGCGTGCGAAGTCCAGGTCTTCGACCCACAGCCCGGCTAGTAGCCCACCGGAACGCAAACCCACCCTCCGAAGCAAGCGAAAAGAGCATTTCGTACTGGGGCTGTGCCGCTTCCACGACGCAGTGTCGTTCACGCCTACTGAACCAGCGCAATGCCTCTTCGGGACATGATGGGATGGGTACCACGCCCGCTTCGGTTCATTCACTCGCCAAGCTATGATGGTTGATGAGACCTCGCTAACTTTTAGGGATCACTCAGAGAGAGGCCGAATAGTTGGCATCCACTTCTTTATCAAACTCTCCCAAATAGATGCTCGCCGTGCGTTTTGCCGATCGACTCCCCTGGTTCGCCAGAATTGCCCAAACGGCAGTCGCATCTGCTTGCGTTGCACTTTTGCTGACATGAACATTTCCTCCAATTGAATTCGGTTTGAAATCGAGACTCTAAGAGTATTCATCGGAGGTTGCGATAGAGTCAGAAGTGTATGTTCAGCAGATGGAATCCGTTATTACTTTGAGAGCACACGCCCATCATTAGGAGAAAGCTCGGGCCAACACATGCTCAGCTCGAAGTCCGACAACTCTCCGTTTGCCACCAGGCCCAGCCAGACGTTCGGTTGAACCTGACAGTACATCGTGAATAGGTTTATAGGTTTGGTCTCCGCTCGATTAGTGGATGTGAAATCACCAGATAGCTGGTAGCTGGTAACCCGGCCGGCGGTGGCACAAAGAGGCCATAGAGGCCTCGCGGCACCGCCCGAGCGGCCATGTAACACAGTTATTTCTATACTGGGCGGCAAGTCTCAGGTCAGGTTTCATGTCCCAGAAGCAGAAGGGCTTCAGGCAGGTTTGCCACGGCATCGTAACCGTCCTCTTATACACCAGGGACTTGGGGCGCTTTTACAGTGCATACCCGGTAGTTCCGAAACCCCTCAAGATTCAACCGGAGGGCCGCGCCGTGCCCGCTTCCCCGCGCACGGCCCTGCTCGCCGATGAACTCCATATGTCAAAGTCAGATTTAACATCGTTAATTAGCCAAGCGACCTGCTTTTTCGAGGGAATGGAACCCGCGAGAACGGCGGCAGGAGCTTGATGAAGGATTTAATTAGCGCGGGAAACGTGGAAAGGGGAATTCAAACGGCGGAGAGTTGGCTTGGCGGTCGGAGGGAATCGAAAGTATGGTGCTGCCGCTAACCACGGTTGGCGGCTCTCGCACTCGGAGCGTGAATGGTACGCAGTAGAAGTCCGCCATCGCGCCATTGAACCGTGAATGATTTCGAGCACATATCACACAGCCAAAAGTGTTCCACGCAATGAACCCCTTTGCCATTCGGGTGTTTGACGTGGAACAATCGTCCTCGTCGAATTTGGAAATCGGCACCACATGCCGGATTGGTACATTTGAGCGACATAGGCGCTCCAGCGACCAAGCGAAATCAACGTATTCCCCGCACCGAACCGTAAGAACTGTTCCTGTTCAACAATTTCGTCACGCTCGAGGTAGAAAAAACAGTCTTGCGGGGCGCGCGCGTGTTTTGCAGGCCCTCGACGATTCCCACTTCGGATGAAGCACTTCGACTGCCAAGCAGGAAAGGTCGTGCAACCCCCTGCTTTATCAATAGCCTGTGGCAAATATGCTGCCGCTGTTCATGACCTGGTACGGAGATTTTTCAGCGGGGTATGAAGATTAGGGCAGTGATTCTCAGGTGAATTCGGCCGATAGGTTCTTTGAGCGCGGACAGTGTTAGTCGAGTCAGGACGCTAGCGCGGCGCCGCCGACCGCGGAGACGTTTTTTCTCGAGCCGCCGAGGTGAGTCACCGTCCCACTCCGCGGCTTGACGCAGCCTTGCATTGGCATCAACTCGACGACCCGGACGGGCGTCAGTTGCGGTGACCTTTAGCGTCTTTGCCAGGCTGCCTTGAATCCCCGATCGACCGCGGATTGAGAGTCGTATATGCACCCGAGGTTTGGGTTGCGGTCGATCGGGTTCTAGTTCGAGCTCTTGCCTTTAGTTCGTCAAGCGATCGCTTCCCGCAGCAGTTTTTGATGTCTTCGAACCTCTGGGGCCTTTCGTTCCAAGTTGAGCGACGCCAATTCACTAGATGGATACAATCCCACCCGAAAGAAACGATCCCGCTCTACCCAAGAAAGATCAGGCTTTAGATACTCGCGGTAATTAAAATTCAATCCTCAAGGCAAACTGGATCTGCCGTTGGTTATCCTGCAACTGTTGGGTGACCCGCCCGGCACTCGGGCTCGGAGTTTCCGAGAACGGGCTGACGTCACCTCCGCCACCGCCGAATACAATGGCGCTCAGGTGCTGGGGGCTGAAATTTGGATGGTTCAGGACATTGAAGAATTCCGCGCGAAACTCAACCAGGCCGGCTTCTCCCAAAAATCCCAGCTTGGTGTCCTTGACCAACGAAAAGTCCCAATTCCTTTCGGCCGGTCCGCTCAGGATATTGCGCGCGGCAGTGCCTAACTGGCCGATGGTGTTCGAACAATTCGTTAACCCGGGTCCAGTACATTCCGGTGAGATCGAGAACATGGCTGGGTTGAACCACTGGTTGGGATTGCTGGTGACGACCGTGTTGGGATTGTAGACGATGGGCTGGTAGGCGCAGGGGTTGATACCAGCTGCGGGTTGGCCAGGCTGCGAAGTGCAAGGATAAGCGGCCAGCAAAGCCGCCGTATTGATATTGACGCGGTCACCTTGTTGGGCCTGCGCAACCCCGGAATTCGAGCGATTGTTGGCGGTAATCGGTGAGAATGGCTGGCCGCTCTGGATGCTCACGATGCTGGTGATGAACCAGCCGTTCACCGCCTTGGCCAGGATCCCGTTGTCCCTCATCATATTCGGGAAGTGATACAGCAAATTCACTTCCCAGTTGTTGGGGATATTGAAGCAGGACGGGCCTTTGTCCACTGCCGGGTTCAGCGGATAAACGCCCAGCAGGCCACCCGAAGCCCCGCAATCTTGTATGTTGGACTGGCCCTGCGTTTCATCTTCCACCTTGCTACGCGTGTAGGCGCCTTGGAATTCCAGTCCATGGCCGGTCCGTTTTTGTAGCACTACTTGCAAAGCGTTGTAACGAGAAGCTGCCACCGTGGCGACATTGACGTTGCTGCCGAAGTTCGGGTTGACGTTGTGGTAGTCGGGAGAGCTGGTATCCCAGAAGGGCACCTTACCGTCGACGCACACGCTGGCCGGATCACCGCAGGAACCGAAAAACGTCGGGATGATCGGATTTCCGTCCCGAACCATGGGCAGGTGAACTCCGCGGTTGCCCACGTACGCTACCCCGAGCGCCATGTTCCAGGGCAACTGCTGCTGCACGCTTCCGTTGTACTGGACCATATAGGGGCTCTTCCAGTTGTAGTCGAGGAACGTTGGAGTGAAAACACCTGGAACGTTCGGTTGGTAGAAGTTCCGGACCTGATCGGGAACAGGGATCGGGAACCCGTTCGCGGTGGTCCCTAGCACGGATTCCCAATCGGTCGTCGTACAAGGGAAGGCACTCGATGAGCATTGAGGGAGGATATCAACCAGCCCGGCATATGGCAGAGATCCGTTAGCCGTTTGTCCGAGGGCGGTTCCGATGTTCCCCATGTCATAGTAGATTCCGAAGCCGCCGCGGATGGCGGTCTTTCCGTTTCCAAACAGGTCATAGGCCAACCCCACACGGGGGCTGAAGTCATGCAACGTGTGGTTCTGGATGACGGGACCAAGCGTAAACGGGTCGGTGAAGTCGTTTAGTACTCTGGACTGGCGCCCGCTGAGCTCGTGCGGCGTGTTCATGAATTCATAGCGCAAGCCCAGATTTACGGTCAGCCGCTGTGTCACTCGCCAGTCATCCTGGCCGTAAAAGCCATAGGTGTTATAGATGAAAAACCGGTTTTCGATGGCAAAGGTGGGGGCAAACTCTACCACCGCGGGTATGCTCTGCAAGAAATCCGATAATTGATTGAATTGCAGCTGCCCGTTAAAGGAGTTGGTGGCCTGGCTTGCTTGATTGTACCGGTTGAGCAGAACGCCGAACTTGAAGGCATGTTTACCCCGTGTCCAGTTCACGTCGTCGCTGAGGGTATAGATGTTCTGAGCGTTGAACGTCGTGGGAGCGGCGTTGACCGAACCAAACTCGGTATAGGTGCTGCCTGCGGTACCGCTCATGTCGACGACACCGGTGTCAAAACCCGGCACGACTTGGGGGCCCGTACCACCCGGTAAACCAATGTTATTTTCGACGTTCGCACTATGAGTTCGGCTGAAGGAAAAACGCACGGTATTGAGAACTGTAGGCGAGAAAATGTGATTCTCGGCGAGGGTAATCCACTGGTTTCGCGCGGGGGCCAGGTAGCGGAAGTAGCTGTAATCGCCTTGCGTCAGATCGGGAAGCGCGTTGTCAATGGTGTACCTGGCAAAGAGTGTGTCCGAAGCTGAAAAACTGTGGTCCACACGCATCTGCCCGTAATTCTCCGAGAGATTGTCGTGGTCGCTGCCCACTTGAGAAGGCACTCCGCCGGCCGGGGCTGCCACGTTGGGCAGCGGTACGATCGCCAGCAAGGGAGCCGCGTACGGACTCAGCGTTACTTGAGGGATCGGATTGCCATTCGCATCGCTATCAAATTGCAGGTCTGGACACTGTGCCAGCGTGATCACCGAGCCCGCTCCATAATTGTTCGCTTTGGTTGCGTTGGGCGGATGACATCCCGCTGCAGGCACAATGTTGTTGATGGGGACTCCCTTGGTTTCACGAATTCCTTCGTAGACGGCATAGAAGAAGGTCTTGTCTTTTCTGATGGGCCCGCCAAATGCCGCTCCAAATTGGTTCTTGCGAAGCGGCGCAATCGGGCTTCCCGCTTGCTTTTGGAACCAATCATTGGCATCGAGCGCGGAGTTTCGGAAATACTCAAAGGCGTCGCCGTGGAACTGGTTGGTTCCGCCCTTGCTGACGGCCACCATCTGGCTGCCCATGGCTAATCCGTACTCAGCCTGAAAAGTGCCGGCAACAATCTTGAACTCCCTGATGCCATCCAAACCCAGAGCATCACCGGACTCGCCGGCTACCGGGCTGCGGCCCAAGCTGGTCTGCAGGATCGCTCCGTCCAGCGTAAAATTATTCGACCGCGGCGGAGCTCCGTTGACGCTAAAGGTGGTGCCCGCCTGGTTATTTTGGTTTTTGTCCTGGTCGACGCCGGGCTGGTAGAGAGCCAGGTCAATATAATTCCGGCCGTTGAGCGGCAGGTCGGCCATCTTGGTCTCGGTGATCGTGCCACCGAGAGTAGAATCCTGGGTGTTCACCATGGGCGCTTCCCCTGTCACCACGACCTGCTGCGCCGTTGATCCCACTTCCAAGGCGAAATTAATAACCGCCTGGTCGGTTACTTCCAGTGTGATGCCCGTTATGGACTCCACCTTGAATCCGGAATGTTCGGCGGTCACCTGATAGTGACCCACGGGGAGTTCCGGCACGCGATAAGAGCCGTCATCACCGGTCGTCACCGTGCGGATCAGATTCGTATCGACGTTTCTGATGGTCACTTTGACCATGGGCACCAAGCCGCCCGATGCGTCCTTCGCGGTACCCAGAATCGTCGCCGTCGGCAGTTGCGCGAGCGCCGGCACGGCAAACAACAACAGAATCAAGCCACACGTCGTCCTCAAAAAGTGAATCGCATTTCTCGCCATTTTTCGTTCTCCCCGTCCTTCGCTAGGTTGCCTAGTTATACTGCAAGAGCAGATCGACATTCCTGGCCGAACGACTTGATGCCTGAAGGAAAGCGATCCTGGTGTCTTTTCCGCAATCCTTCGTCGCTTCTGTATCCTGATTTCTAAGCGCGCGCGCTAGAAACAGTCAGAGAGATCTCTAGACAGAGTCTCCTAGCTAGCTACGCCCCTGAATTGCATTCCGAAAGGCCGGTTGAAACGAACCATGTTCGTCTGCATTCTCGGAAACTTCCTCTTTCGGGCCGACACCACGCTCTCAGGAAGGATATTTCTGCGTTGGCATATAGCAGAACAAGACAGAGAAAGTCAAAAGAAATACGGAATTATGTCTTCACACATATGTTACTAACAGCAAGTAAAAGACTGTTTCACGCACACATTTCAGGGCCTTGGCCATCTCCTGAGGACGCATCTGCCTTGATTTAGCGAGTTTACGGAAGACCCGGACCAGATGGCGGTCAAAGGGAGATGGAAACGCCAGGCGATTACGATAAGCAACAGGGCTAGACAATGATCAGCATCGAGAACAACCGAAAAACCGCATCCTCCCCTGCGGGTCCGCTAGTTCGCTTGTGCCGACGTGCGCGGCCGGGCGCCCGTCTCCCGGCTTACGGGATTCCCGTACACTTCGATCCAGTCGACTCGCGACGAACCTCCCTGGCCTGCGCCGGAGCCGGTCATCAGGTCGGTGAAGCCGATCTCGTCGACTTTGCTCAAATCCGGATTCCGAACCCACAGGCCGTCCCTCCATTCAACGACTTTGTCGATGTCCAGGCGACGCCAGTGCAGATCATAGAAGGAAAATTCGCTCACGTTCCAATCGACGGCGTAGCCGTCGGCGTGATCGCCGATCAGCCAGGTTCCGTCGGCGAGTTTCACGATGGGATGGAGATGGTGGAAGCCGGACTGTCGCGTCCGCCAACGAATCTTGGCGAGACCAGTAAGATCGACGTAGTTATTCTTGTCCCGCAGCGCGACGGCGCAATTGGCCGCGCAGTGCCCTGTCCAGACCATGACGGTCTCGATGGGCTGCTGGTAGATTTCCAAAAGGTTGTCTTTGTCTCCATACATCTTCAGTTCGAGATGCGGGTTGGCAACATCCTGCTGGGTGAGCTGGTGATCCTCGTTGGCGCTAAGGTCTGCTTTCTTCTTCCAGTCCTCGCGCAAAAATAAGGGCGGCTGGTTGCGCAAATCGATCGCCGGCGCCTGGCCTTGCTGTGCCTGTGGCTGGGTGGCGGCCTCCGGTACGGTCGGGGTTTCTTTCGCCATCTCCTCGGCGGCGACATCCGGCTTATAGTTGACATACTGCTCGAATTCCTCCCACGTGGCGGTGCGTCCGTGGATGGGAGCAAAGGTCCTTACCTCCAGGTTCAGACGTTTGATGTTGTCGTACAGATTTTGCGAATCGCAGCAACGCTGGTAGGGGCGGTCGGTGGGCTTTACCTTTACCATGCCGGGAGTCCAGGGATCGCCTTCGGTGAGGATTTTTTCCCGCGGCAGGTAGGTCATCAGCATTCCGCTGCTGTGGTGGCTGCCCCGCATGCGGTAGATCTCCAGCTTTTGTGTGCCGTCGGTGATGGTGCGGCTGTCCTCCACGCCTTCCACGTGAAATCGCGCGTTGGGCGCCCTAGACAGCGAATCCGGAACAATGGTGTGCGGCGTGCGCAGCAGCGCCTCGGTGAACGCCACGTTGGCTTGCTGCGTGATGATCGTCGCGCCAATGGCGGCGTATCCGCGCACACCGCCGGTGTGATCCACGTGCGGGTGCGTATTGATCAAATAGCGAACCGGCTTGCCCGGAATCAGCTTCTTGACTTCCGCGATCACCGCCAGCGATCGCGCATCGTTCATCGGGCCTTCGACGACCGAGACGAAATCCTTGAATTCCACCGCCAGGCTGTAATCGTTTTGGCCGGCGAGGTAATAGAGCCCGTCGCCCAATTTTTGCGTGATGATGGTGACCGCGGGCGCAGGCGGCGTTTGCCTCACGGCATCGGGCACAGAAACATCCACTGGCAGGTTCGCTTTGACATCGGTGACAAAAAGCTCCAGGGCGCGGCTCTTCTCTCCTGTGAGCGCCGGGGCGCTGATGGTCTCTACGATATGCGCTGGGAAGGCGATCCCACCGAAATCCTTGTAATAGTCGTAGGCGCGCACGACGTGTTCATCTCCGTACATGGGATGATCCATCCACGTCTCCACCTTCTCGACCATGTTCTGCTCATCAATGTAGCCGTTGATCTTCTGTTCGTTAGGACCGGTCCAGGTGACTACTTCGAACTTCTTGCCGTCGAAGGTTTGTGGCCTCGCCGTGGCGCTCGCTTTCATCGCCCCCAGCAGGAAACCATGCGGCGTGAGCCAAATCTGCTCGATGCGGTCGCTCTCGGGATGGGAAGCGAGTCCGTCGCCGTTCGGTGTGCGCAGCGGGTCGCCGCGGCGCGTAAACGATGCCGGCAACGGAAGCATCGGCCAATCACTCGGCCTGGGCCCCCCATCGCCCACACCGGTGATGCCGTTGATGTCCCAGGCGTATTCGCCATTTACGAAGTAGGCTGCCCGCCCTTCGCCCCCCAGTTGCGTTTGCGGAGGAATGCCCCCGATGACCGCGGTTTCCAGCCGCGCAGCAGGAACCGTGTAGTCAACGGTGTAAACGTAGGATTTGATCAGCGCGCGCGGGCCCGGAGTGTTGCCATCCATCAGTTGACCAGGCTGACTGCCGCTGCCGGTGAATTGAAGCGTCTTCAGATTCGCGGGCGCCATGGCCTTCAGCGCCTTTTGAACAACCGTTTTGGCATCCTGGGCGGAAACGATTGCCGAGCACAAAAACAACCAAACAAGAGCGGCTGCAAGTCTCCTGGACATGTTTCCTCCACGTCGACTGGAACGCTCTGAACTACGGCTGAGTGGCGCGGAGTATACATCCGGATTTTTACTTGCGCAACGAAAACGCTTGCATTTGATTTTTGGCTGTGCTACTCCCTCAGCACGCTGGGTGGCGTTTTGACCGCGGAATCATCAGGGTGCTTCGAGGGGGTAGCGATGATTTCCATCGGGTCATTTTATCGACTAGCGTCCTCGAGCGGAAATAGACGGCTGGCAATACGCTTTCTGGGCGCTGGTGCCACTGTTCTGTTGCTTTGCCTGCCTGCTTTCTCCCAGCTGAATTACGGACGCATCTTTGGCGCGGTCACCGATCAGAGCGGCGGATCGATCGTCGGCGCCACCGTGACCATCATCGACGTCACCAGAGGCGTCTCCCGGCCGCTGACAACCGACACGGCCGGCGGATACTCCGCGCCGAGTCTTATCCCCGGCAGGTACACGGTGCGCGCCGAATTCAAGGGCTTTAAAGTCCTCGAGCGGTCCGACATCGCCGTGGGCGTGGGCCAGGACATTCGCGTCGATCTTTCCCTCGAGCCTGGCGAACAGACGCAAACCATCACCGTCACCGGCGAACCGCCACAGGTGAATACCACCAATGCCCAGCTCGGCGGGACAATCGACAACCAAACCGTCGCCGACCTTCCGATCAGCGGACGCACCTACACTGGACTGCTGACCTTCAAGCCCGGAGTGGTTGCCAGACCAGGCGCCACCGCGAACGCCTACATGTCGAATGGCGGCCGCCCCCAACATACTGTCTGGCTGCTCGATGGTCTCTATGACGTGAACGCCTATCACGGCGCCACAGGCAATATGGGCGGACAGGGTGGGCCGAGCCTGCAGCTGTCGAATTTCTTGCCCATCGATTCGATTCAAGAAGTGAACATCATCGAAAACCCCAAGGCCGAATACGGCTGGAAGCCGGGGGCGCAGGTAAACGTGGGGTTGAAGTCGGGTACGAACAGCATTCACGGCACCGCCGTGGCCTTTGGCAACGACGCATCGTTGAACGCCAAGAATCCATTCCTCTCCGCTTCTCAACCCAAGCCGACGACAATCCTCGAGCAGTTCGGCGCGAGCATCGGTGGACCGATAAAAAAGGACAAACTTTTCTATTACGCGGCTTATGAAGCGCAGCGGTACACCATTGGTTCGCCGCGCACCGTCACCGAGCCCACCACGACGCTTTTGACCGGAACCGGCGCGGCGGGAAACAGCTTCCCGGCCGCAATTGCCGACATCACCGCGAAGGTCGGGATCGCCAAACTGAGCGCCATGAGCCTCGCCATGGCAGGCTGTAAGGCCGCTGGGGTGTGCACTGCGGCGAACGGCTTGTTTGGAAACTCGTCGGGATCAACCAGCTATGCCTTCTCTCCCAACGCGCTCGGACGCGTCGACAACGGCATTGGCAAAATCGACTATCACATCAACGAACACCATTCCGTGAACGGCGAGTTTTACATTGGCGATGGCACCTATATAAGCCCGAGCGTGGCTCCGGCCCCCGCGCCGATTCAACCCTATTGGTCGGTTCTGGTTAGCAACAGAACCGAGGTTGCTCGGGGAGTGTGGGACTGGATTCCCAATTCCAATTGGGTGAACGAGGCGCGCTTTGGTCTGGATCATGTAAACTCTCCCCTCACTTCGGGCGACTGCAGCACCTCGCAACTGGGTGCCCCTAATTTCCAAACGCAATTCGGATTTGTTTCAGGCGCACCGCAATGCGGGTTCCCGCAGCTTACGGTCAGTGGCTTTTCGGTTTTGGGTGGGATCCGCAATCCTCAGCCCATCGTTTTCAATACCTACGCAGGGTCCGATAGCGTTTCCTACACGCGCGGGAAGCATCTGTTCAAGTTTGGCGCGGAATTGCACGAGACCTTCCTCAATGGCGGGCAGTACACCTACGGCAAGGGCGCCATCAATTTTGGGACGAGCGGAATCAACGCCTTCGCCGGGGCCACACCGTTGGAGGATTTCCTGACCGGAACAGCTTCCACCGGGAATCTTCTTCTTGGAAATCCGATCGTGAATCTCCTCTACCAGCAGTATGCCGGTTTCCTACAGGATGACTGGCGGCTCACTCCAAGAATCACCATCAATTTGGGATTGCGTTACGAATACGTTCCGCCGGTGACCGAACAGAACAACCTGTGGGGAAATTTCGATCCCAACGCTCCCACCGGATTGATTCAAGCCACTCATCAAAACCCCGCGGTTTATAACGGCGACAAGAATAATTGGGCGCCGCGCTTGGGCATGGCATGGGACGTCGGCGGCAAGGGCACGACAGTCGTTCGTGCCGGGGGCGGAATTGCCTATGCGGTCTATCCTCTGCTGCTGCTCATCGGAAGTACGCAGGGTGCCACGCTCAACACCATTCCCACCGGCTTCAAATTGATTAACCAGACCGGCGCCGTGGTGCCGAGTCCGGGCACACTGGCGAACGGGAGCCTGGGCCTCTCCAACGCAACCTCGAAGCAGCTTCCGTGGGTCGCCGGCCAGCCAGTTTTCAATAGCGGCGCGGGAGCCTTGACGTGCAATGGATTAATGACGGCTCCGAAGCCTTGCAACATCAATGTGATCAACCAGAATTACAAGCTCACCCATGTCACCACCTGGACGGTGGGCATTCAGCACGCCTTCACATCCAACCTGTCCATGGATCTTTCCTATGTCGGCAATCACGGTAATGAGTCGGGAATCTACGATCTCAATGCGCCGGCTCCGGGCATCAGCAACAGCACCCAAGAGCAGCTGCGAAGGCCCTACTACAATCAGTTTCCCTATCTCGGAACCATGCAGTATCTCACCTTAAATGAACATTCCAACTACCACGGACTTCAAGCCGCACTGAGCGAGAGACTTTCCCACGGGCTGGCCTTTACAGCCGGCTACACCTTCTCTCACGCACTTGACATGGGCTCGGATGAAATCACCGAGCAGCTGATGATGGACGCCAGGGACCCGGCACTTGAATACGGCAATGCCGGTTTCGACATCCGCCACGTGTTCACTCTGGCCGGAAGCTACAGCCTTCCCGGCGTGAAATCGCCGGGACAAATGCTCGAGGGTTGGCAGCTCAACATGGGCGTCATTCTCATGAGCCCCTTGCCGGTGATGGCCGTGGATACCTTGGATGACACCAGCGGCACAGGCGATCTGCAGGATCGCTGGACCTTAGCCGGCCCCCCCAGCAGTATCGAAGCCGGCGGCATCACCCGGGTTCCTTGCTACGGAGCAGCAGGCAGCAAGTTCTTCTCGGCAGGATGCTCATCGGCAGTTCCTCAGCAGTGCCTGACGGCGGCCGCCGCCGAACCAAACGGTCCGGGAGGCACGACTGGACTGCAGCAATTGGCAGCCATCGGCTGCTACCTGGAAGGCAATGCGGTGATCGTCCCGCCGGCGCAGGGTACCTTCGGCAGCATGAGCCGCAATGAACTTCGGGGCCTTCCCTTTGAGAACGTGGACTTTTCCATCTTCAAGGATTGGAAGCTCAAGGAGCGGCTCACGGCACAGTTCCGTGCGGAGTTCTTCAATCTGTTGAATACGCCGCAATATGTGCCGCAAGGACAGGGCACCACGACAACGACCAGCCTTTCGGCGCCCTCTACGTTCGGCGTAGCCGCATCGGAAGCCGGCGCGCAGGTGGGCACGGTTACCGGGACAGGCCTGCCGCGCAGGATTCAATTCGGGCTGAAACTGATCTTCTAAGTCGAGCGTGCGCGGGACTTGGGACCGACCAATGCCCGGCAGCGACAAAAATTCTTGAGGAATTTGCCGATGCCGCAGCGTGAGTCGCCAATTAGGATTCGACGAATAATCCGGGAGGAACTTCGCAATGTTACTGGGGGCCCTGCGTTGGACCGTTGCTTTGGCAGCAGTGTTGGCAGTCTCGGTGGTGGCAGTTGCTCAAACCACACCGCATCCGGAGGTCAGTAAGTCGGCGCCCGCAAATAAACCGAAGCCCAAGCCCATCAACCCGCACGATCTTTCCGGCGTCTGGATGATGCACCCCGGGGGGATCACGAAAATGATTCCCGAACAATCGCATCCACCCATGACCCCGTGGGCCCAGCAAAGATTCGATGCTGCGATTCCGACCATGGGACCGCGCGACCTGCTAGGCAAGGAAAATGATCCGCTCCTGAAATGCGAGCCCTACGGAGTGCCCAAAATTCTGCTGATTCCCCAACCGTTCGAGATTGTGCAAACGCCGGGCCGGGTGTTTGAATTCTTCGAGATGTTCCACATTTGGCGCACCATCTGGACCGATGGCCGCCCGATTCCGAAAGATCCCGATCCGACCTGGATGGGCACCGCGGTGGGCAAGTGGGAAGGCGATACCTTTGTCGTCGACACCGTGGGCTTCAACGAAAAGACTTGGGTGGAATTCTTCGGCTATCCGCACAGTGATCAAATGCAGGTGACCGAACGCTACAAGCGGGTGGATGCGGAAACCATGTCGATCGCCGTGACCATTGAGGATCCCAAAGCCTACACCAAGCCCTGGGTGAATCCTCCCTTTCTGTTCAAGCGGGAACCGACCTGGGAAATCATGGAGCATTTCTGCATCCTCGACGAAGAGACTCAGTACGGCGACAAAATAAGGATTCCTGCGGGCGAAGAGCCGGCGGGAAAGAAGTAAAATAGGCCAAATTAGGACGCGGATGCAATGATTGCGACACGGCGAGATGGACGGGTGCCCGGAGCGGGGGCAAAGTCTTTGTGCCTGCTGAGCGCCCTGCTGGTCTCCGCCTGCGCCGGGAAAGCAGCCACCCTCACAGGTACGGTGACCGGAGCCGACGGCGAGCCCTTCAAGGGAGCGTTCATTGAAGCGCAGAATCTGAAGACCAAAATCACGGTCTCGGTGCTGTCCGACAAAGCCGGGCGCTATCACCTCGCGAGACTGCCGGCGGGCGACTACGACCTGCAAGTTCGAGCCATCGGCTACAAAAGCGAGCCGCGAACCGGCTTGAGCTTGACTGCCCAGCAAAGCGCTTCGGCGCCATTCACGCTGCAAAAAGCAGCGGTGTTGTGGGCCGATCTCTCGCTGTATCAAGCCCAAAAGCTGTTGCCGGATTTGCCGGGCAAGCGCGTGTTGATGACCGACGGTACCACGCCCGGCCGCGACTCGCCTTGCCAGATCTGCCACTCTTTTCAAACCCGTATGGCTCCCTGGGTTCGAGACGAGGCGGGCTGGCGAAGCCGCGTCGATTACATGATTTCCGCGATGGGTTTTACGCTTGGCCCCGGCACGATTCAAGAAGTAACCCCGCACGATCGGGACTTACTGGTTTCCTACCTCACGTCGCTATTCGGGCCCAATTCGATTCTGCCGCAATCGCCGACCGACAACCCCGAATACAAAAACACGCTACACACCTTCGGCGATGAGGCCATGAACATCGTGTATGTCGAGTACGAGCTGCCCGGCCCCAATCGCATGCCGTGGAGCGCGGTTCCCGACGGCAAGGGCCATGAGTGGATGCCCTACTACGGTGACGTAAACAAGATCGCCAGACTGAACCAAGAAACCGGAGAGGTGACAGAATACCGCGTGCCCAATAAAGGCACGGCGGGAGTTCATTCCGTGGTTCCCGCCCCGGACGGCGGCGCCTGGTTCACCGAAGCCGCCGCGAGAAAACTCGGCCATTGGGATCCGCGAACCGAACAGATTACCGAGTATCAGGACACCGGCAGCAAGCACACCGTGCGCATTGGCCGGAACGGAGCTATCTGCGCCAGCGGGGCACTGAGCCTGTTTGATCCGGAGACAGGCAAATTTACCGATTACCAGCAGCGGGCCTATGGGGTCGTCATCGACAAGGATGGCAGCTGCTGGTTCGCCGAGTATTCCAAGGCCGGAAGAATCGGCCGGATCGATGCAAAAACCATGCAGCTGCAGACCTGGGATCCGCCGGCATCGAAGGATCAGGCCATATGGTCGCGGCGCATTCAGATCGATAGTGACGGGGAGATTTGGTTTGATGAATCCGAAGGCGGGAAGGTGGTGCGCTTCGATCCGAAAACGGAATCCTTCAAGGAATATCCGCTGCCCGGCCCCCTGGCCACCCCCTACGCCATGAACTTCGACCACAACCATGACATTTGGTACGCATCCGAATACCTGGACTTGATCGGCCGGTTGGATACCAAGACGGGCCGCGTGGTGGAATATCCCTTTCCCCATTCTGAGAATACAATGCGAGAGTTCTTTTATGATTCCGAAGGGCGCATGTGGTTTGCAACACCGGCGAACAATAAAGTTGGCTATTTTTATCTTGCCAGCCAATAGAGCGACAACGCCGGAATCTGTTTCAGGAGAATGTCGGTGAGACACACGAGAATTGCACTGTTGGCTCTGGCAGCCGGCCTGGTGATTATTTCGCTGCCCGTTTCAGCGCACCATGGCAACGCCGCCTACGATATGGACAAGACCGTGTCGATGAAGGTCACCATCACGGGCTTCGAATTCGGCAATCCTCACGTTCAACTTTTCTTTGATACCAAAGACGACCAGGGAAACGTTCTTCATTGGAATTGCGAGGGCACCAATCCCGCCATGCTGACCAGGATTGGATGGACCAGGAATACGCTGAAGCCTGGGGACCAGATCACCGTGTTCGTACGCCCCAACAAGAATCCCGACATCACCGTGGTGTTACTGATTAAGGTTGTACTAGCCAATGGCCAGGTGCTGGAGAGCCGCAACCCGGTCTAAAGTCGTCATTTCCGATATTCGCGCGCACCATAAATTGGAGAGGCCCATGAATTCCCTTACTTGGAAGCTGGCCAGCTTTTCCCTTTCCGGGGGGAGGCGACCGAATGCTGGCCGGGCGGTTGCCGTTCTTATTTCGATCCTGGCGCTGGTTTCGGTGGGGCACGCCGCCACGATCGCCGGAACCGTGACCGGGCCCGATAGCGAGCCGTTCAAAGGGGCGTTCGTCCAGGCTCAGAACCTGAAGACCAAGATCACGGTCATGGTTCTCTCCAATAAGGATGGCCAGTACCGAATCGAGAATCCTGCCGGCCGGCAACTACGACGTGCAGATTAGAGCCATCGGCTACCGCAGCGAAGCCCACACCGGCTTGAACCTTGGCCCTCAGCAGAACGCATCCGCGGAATTCATCCTGCAAAAGGCGGCCGTGCTGTGGAGTGATCTTTCCATCTATCAGGGCGAAGTGTTGCTGCCAAATTTGCCGGGGAAAAGGCTTCTGCTTACCGACGGCACCACTCCCATTCGAGACTCCCCGTGCCAGATTTGCCATTCCTTCCAAAACAAGATGGCTCCCTGGGTCCGAGACGACTCTGGCTGGCGCACGCGAGTCGACTACATGCGTTCATCGATGAACTGCTGCGGAACCCCCGACACCGGCGTGACCGACAAGGATGAAGACCTGATTGTCTCCTACCTCACATCTCTGTTCGGCCCGAATTCGGTGCTGCCGGCATCCCCAGCCGATGATCCGAAATACAAGAGCACCGTGCACACCTTTAGCGACGACGCCTGGAATATCGTCTACGTCGAGTACGAGCTTCCCGGGCCGAATCGCATGCCCTGGAGCGCGGCTCCCGATGGCCACGGCAGCTCGTGGATGCCTTACAAGAGCGACGCCAACAAAATTGGCCGCCTGAACGAGGAAACCGGCGAGGTGACCGAATATCGCGTGCCCAACAAGGGCGTCACCCAAGTGCATTCGGTTTTCCCCGCTCCGGACGGCAGCGTGTGGCTTGCCGAAAGTAACGGCCCCAAAAAATTGGGGCGCTGGGATCCAAAAACCGAAAAGATTACCGAATACGAGGACACCACCGGCAAGCACACCGTCCGGGTCGGCCCGAATGGAATGGTCTGCTCGACCGGGACCATTTCGCTTTTCGATCCAAAAACCGAAAAGTACACTCACTTTGATGAGAAAGCTTTTGCCTACGGCAACGTATTCGACAAGGAAGGCAACTGCTGGTTCACCGAATACGACAAAGAGGGGAAAATCGGCAGGATCGACGCCCAGACCAACAAGCTCCAAACTTGGCTGACGCCCACCGCGAAAGGCGGCCGTCAGGTCTATTCGCGGCGCATTGACATCGACAAGCAAGGCGTCATCTGGTTCGATGAATCCGAAGCTAGTCAGATCGGGCGATTCGATCCCAAGACCGAAACCTTTAAGGAATTTCCGCTACCCGGCCCCATGGCCACCCCCTACGGCCTGGCGCTCGATAAAGACCAGTATGTATGGTACGCCTCCGAATATATGGATGTGCTGGGACGCATGGATCCGAAAACGGGGAAGACCGTCGAATACCCGTTCCCGCATGCCGAAAATACCATCCGCGAATTCTTTCTGGATGCACAGGGGCATATGTGGTACGCAACACCGTCGAACAATAAGGTCGGGTACTTCTATTTGGCTGGCAAATAGACCCCCCCGGGGTTGGGCGAGCGATCGTGCTGGCCCTAAGCTAGGGAAGTCGCCTTGATCGGCAACTTGCGGATGCGCTTTCCGGTCGCGGCAAAGATGGCGTTGGTCACCGCAGGCGCGATCGCCGGCACGCAGGCCTCGCCGGCGCCGCCGGGAGTCTCGCTGCTCGGCACGATGTAGACTTCCACGTTCGGCATTTCATCGATGCGCAGCACGTCATAGGTGTCAAAATTCGCCTCCTGAACCCGCCCGCGATCGATGGTGATCGCTCCTTTTAAGGCGGCCGCCAAGCCGTAGGCGATGCCACCGGCAACCTGCTGCCTGAGAATGATGGGATTCACCGGTTGGCCGCAATCAAACGCGCAGACCACGCGATGAACGCGCACTTTGCCATTGGTCACCGAGACCTCTGCAACCTGGGCATTGAAACTGCCCACGTTGCTTCCCACGGCAACTCCGTGAAATCGGCCGGGCGGCAGCGGTTTGCCCCAGCCCGCCCGCTCCGCGGCCAGGTTCAAAACGCCCAGCAAGCGCGGAGTGCTCAAAAGAAGCCGCCGGCGTAACTCAACGGGATCTTTTCCGCCCGCCGCAGCCATCTCGTCGAGAAAACTTTCCGCAAAAAAGGTGTTCTGGTTGGCACCCGGGGCACGCCAGAAGGAAACCGGAATCGGTGTGTCGGCCGGGCGATAATCCACGAGAAGATTGGGAATCTCGTAGTGCAGATCGCGCATGCCCGCGACTGCGGTGTTGCTCACGCCGCCGGCGCGTCCCGGCGGAAACGCCGGACAAGCGATGCGCGCGTGCCAGGCGATCGGCCAGCCGTCCGCATCGAGCCCGGCCGTGAACGCCACGTGCGCCGCGGGCCGGTAAAAATCGTGCTGCATATCGTCTTCACGGGACCAGGTTACTTTGACCGGAACTCCCAATCGCTTCGAGAGCTCGACTGCCTCGCCGACGAAATCGAGTTCGTAGTTGCCCCGCCGCCCGAAGCCCCCGCCCAGGTAGGTCAGGTGGAATTTGATTTTTTCCGCCGGCAGATTGGTCATGGCCGCGGTCATGTCGCGGGCATCGGTCAGGCACTGCGTGGGCGCCCACACTTCGCAGTCGTCGGCCCGCACATGCGCGGTGCAATTCATCGGCTCCATCGTGGCGTGCGCAAGGAATGGCACTTCGTAGGACGCTTCGATGGCTTTTGCCGCCCTGGCCAGGCCGGTGCGAACATCACCTTCCTGGCGCGCCACGATCCCGTCTTCTTTTACGCGCGCCGCAAACATGGCGCTGATCACCGCCGTGCTAAGCGAAGCGTTGTCTCCTTCGTTCCACTGGACTTCGACAGCCCGGCCGGCCTGTACCGCCGCCCAAGTATTCTCGGCGATCACCGCGACCCCTGTCGCAATTTGCACCACATCCCGCACGCCCGGCATGGCCTTGGCCTTGGCAGCATCAAAACGGCTCACGCTGCCGGCGAAAACGGGACAGCGGACTACCGCCGCGTATAACATTCCCGGCAACCGCACGTCCAAACCGAATTGCGCGCGCCCGGAGGTTTTCTCGAGCGTGTCCAACCGCTTGAGGGGCTGCCCGATCAGGCGATAGTCCTTCGCATTTTTGAGCGGGACCTTCGCCGGAACGGGAAGCTTGGACGCCGCGCCGGCCAAACTGCCATAGCTCAATCGCTTCCGATCCAGCGAATCAATCACGAAGCCGTTTTCGGTAAGGCATCGCGAACGGTCGACGCTCCATTTCTGCGCGGCGGCTTCGATCAGCATCTCTCGCGCAGCCGCCCCCGCTTTCCGCAACGGAGACCACATGGTTCGAATGCTCAAGCTTCCCACCGTGCCCTGATAGCCGTACAAGGCAGTGTCAACGGGGGCGAATTGTGCGCGGACTTTTGACCAATCGCAGTCAAGCTCTTCGGCCAGAAGTTGCGCGCAGGAGGTCAGAACTCCCTGTCCCATTTCGCTGCGGGTGACAAACAAGGTGACGATTTCATCGGTGCCGATGTGAATGTAGGCGCCTGGCTGGCCATCCGGAGGCGGGATCGACATCGCCGGAAACGGGCCATAGAGCCCGGGATAAGGCGCATCCTCGACACGAACGCCGGAGTACTGAGGCAGAGCAAACCCGATGAGCAAGCCCGCCCCGATTTGCAGGAAATCCCGGCGATCCAGGCTCATGGGTTTCGCCCGCCAGTCCGGTGGGAAGACGAAATTTCGGCCGCCCGACGAACGGCCCAGCGGATGTCGTCGTAGGTACCGCAACGGCAGATGTTGCCGCGCATCGCCTGATCGATATCCCCGTCAGAAGGTCTTGGCTTCTTCGCCAGCAGAGCCGCCGCGGCCATGATCTGCCCCGATTGGCAGTATCCGCACTGCGGTACGTCGCGTTCAATCCAGGCCTGTTGAACCGGGTGGCTCGCGTCAGGTGAAAGGCCCTCAATCGTCGTTACCGTTTTGCCTTCCACGTTGGCGGCTGGCATCGTACAAGAGCGCACCGCAATGCCGTTCAAGTGCACCGTGCAAGCCCCGCACAGGGCCATGCCGCAGCCGAATTTGGTGCCGGTCAAACCAAGAAGATCGCGCAATACCCACAGCAGGGGCATCGCAGAGGGTGCCTCTACAGATAGCGGCTTGCCGTTCAAGTTGAACTTGATCGACGCCATCGCTGGCCTCCAAGCTTGGTCTGCCGCGGACTATAACTCCAAAAACCGTGTCGAGGGAAGGGTGTCTGGACCGCGTGTGATGTGGGCGAAGCCGCGCGAGAACTCGCCCGTAAGACCCCTAGAGTTTGTTCAAGCCGTCGAGCGCGGCGACTTTGTAAGCTTCGGCAAGCGTGGGGTAATTGAAAACCGTATCGCGAAAATACTCGATCGATCCGCCGTAGGAAAGCACCGCCTGGCCGATGTGGATAATCTCGGTCGCGCGCTGGCCAAGCGCGTGAACGCCGAGCAGCCGTCGAGTGTTGCGATCGAATAGAAGTTTCAGCATGCCAGTTTCATCACCGAGCATCATGCTCTTGGCCAGTTCGGCGTATTTTGCCACACCAACTTCGTAGGGCACCTTCGCGGCAGTCAATTTTTCTTCCGTCTGCCCAACCATCGAGATTTCGGGGATGGTATAGATGCCATAGGGAAAAAGCTCCGGCATGGCTTCGCAGGGCAAGCCGAACATGTGGCAACTGGCGAGCCGGCCCTGCTCCATCGAGGTGCTCGCGAGCGCCGGAAAGCCGATCACGTCACCGGCCGCATAGATGTGCGGAACCGCCGTCTGAAAGTGGCTATTCACAGAGACTTTGCCGCGAGGATCGGACTGCAAACCGGCCGCCTCCAGCCGAAGCTGGTCCCCGTTGGCTTGCCTGCCGACGGCGTGAACCAGACCGTCGGCCAGAATCTTTTTCCCGCTTTCGAGTTCCGCAAAAACGCGGTCCCGCTGCGGGTCGACACCGACGCGAGTCACTTTTTCGCCCAGCCGGAACACCGCGCCCAATTGACGCAAATGGTAGGCCAGCGCATCCACAATTTCGCGGTCGACAAAATCTAAAATCACCGGACGCTGATCGATCAGGGTGACTTCCACACCCAGCGCGGCGAGAAAAGATGCATACTCAAGACCCACGACTCCAGAACCTACAACGATCAGCTCCTTGGGAAGCCCGGCGAGCTGAACAAGCTGATCGGTATCGATAATCCGCTTGCCATCGAAGGGAATGTCCGCGTTATGGGCGGTGCGCGTGCCGCAGGCGATCATGATGTTTTCGCCCCGCAGCGCAACCTTCGCGCCGTCGCCTTGAACTTCGACGGTGTGGGCATCGGCAAATTCCGCGTTGCCCTGGAAAATCGTGATGCCGTTTCTCTTCAACTGCGCGCGAATTACATCGGTCTCGCGGGCGATCACGGCGTTGACCCGAAATGCCAGATCCGCCACCGAGACGTCGCGCATGCCACGATAGTTGGTTCCGTAGAAGGCCTTCACCGTCAGCCCGGTCAACTGAAAAATGGCCTCGCGAACGCTCTTGCTGGGAATCGTTCCGGTGTGCACGCACACTCCGCCCATCATCAAGGTGCGGTCGATCACGGCCACGCGTTTACGGAGTTTCGCGGCGGCAATGGCGCTCTTTTGCCCCGCGGGACCGCTGCCGATCACGACTAAGTCAAATGATTGGTCGCCCATATGGCTGGAACTGTAGCTCCGTAGAAACCGGAAACCGCGTTGAAACTCTGCTCTTGGAAGGGATGGAGAGGTAAATCCCCAAACACATCTACCACACCAAGTTTACAGAAAGATGAAATGAGCAAGAGCCACCTACGACCGAACCGATGGCGAAACGGTTACGCCAGATTTCCCAAGCACAGGGATATTACCGCGCGGGGCATCCCATCGATTCGTCAAAAATCAACTGCGATCGATTTCCTTAAGCCAGGACAACCAAGTCGATTTCCACGCGAACGTCCCGGGGCAGCCGCGAGACTTCGACGGTCGAGCGGGCCGGCGGATTCTGGGTGAAGTAGCGGCCGTACACTTCGTTCATGACCGTAAAATCATTCATGTCTTTCAGGTAGACGGTCGCCTTCACCGCTTGGTCTAAAGAGGATCCGCCGGCTTCCACGATGGCTTTCAGATTTTCGAGCACGCGCGTGGTTTGCTGGGCCACATCGCCTTGAATGAGCTGCCCGGTCGCGGGATCAAACGGAATCTGACCTGCCGTATATAGCAATCCGCGCGCTTTGATGGCCTGCGAATAAGGTCCGATGGCTTTGGGCCCTTTTTCCGTCGCTACGACTTCTTTCAATGTCTTCCTCCTATGGTGATGATGTCGTCGGATCTGCCGCTGCCTCGGCATACCTCGATCTGAAATCCGCAGGAACGTCCTTCTCATTCAACCAAACACGGAACAGGTCCGCGAGGTTTTTCCCGCTGGATCGCTCAAGCGCAGAGCGCAAGCTATCGTAGTCAATTTCCTGGCCGCGCAACAGGGTGACCACGCGTTTGAGACCGTCCCGCACGGGGCCTTCCCCGCACAAATCCTCGAGCGCAATGAAGAACAGCGGGGCTTTTCCCAGGGAGATGCGCCGCTGCCCCGGCGCATCGGTCAAACTCGTGACCCCCAGTGGGGTTTCCTCCGCCGCGGTGCGGGCTTGGTCATATTCTCGCAGATAGGTGCCTATGCGCCTTCGCCGGCCGGCATCCCCATTCGCAGCCTCTTCAACCACGATGGTGGCATATTCAGGCAGTCCTTCACCCAGCCCCAGCGCCGAATAACGCGAAAAGAAGACCTGATTGCCGAACCAGTTGTGCGCCAGCGCGTGCGTCACGGGTTCAAGAAAGCGATCGCTGGCGATCCCGGCCGATAGCAAGCGGGAGTTCACGAGCACACCTCCGGGGAAAGACGCCGCGGACGGTCCCGCTTCTCCGGACACGTGCTCGCGCAAAACGTCGGACTCCAAAATATGGGGCGCGCGAATGTTCTTATCGAGGGGGCCGAAATCCCGTTCGAGCACCTCCCAGACCGCCGTGATGCGGGCGACGGCGATTTGCGGGTCTTCGTTAAGCGGCTGGTGGGTCCAGAAAATAGCAGCTCTGCTCTTGGCCTCCGGGGAGGAAGCAACATAGCGTCCGGCCGCGATCGGAGGCGTCAGGTCTTGGGTGCGCAGCTCGAAACGGTATTGCCATTCGGCGCCGGACTGCTTTGACCCGCGGGGCTGCCCTCCCGCAAGCACCCTAAAATCGGAAGGCACGCGAACCGTGTAGATCATTCGGGCGGGCCTGTTCGGGTAGGGCGATAAAAAATGTTTAGGTGGTTGCGGCAGGGGGGCCCATCCGCGCGAGCCCAGGTGAAAATCTTGTTCGCCGATGGTGATTCGCGCGCCCGAATCCTCGGGAGAGCCGAAAGGCATAGGTCACCAGGAATTCATGCTTTTCGCCACGCTTCCAAACAGGATGGAACGGTATCCGCAGGGCGTTGGGTGCCGCGGGCTGATATTCCTCCGGCAGCGGTGTAAGCATCGCCTGCTGCCCATCGACTTCGACGCGAAGATCGGTTCTGCCATAGGCCTTTTCTTCCGGAAAAACGACGTCGACAAACTCCAGGTCGACCGTACCCGAGTTCTCGAAGGTATAGTGGGCGGTGATCTGAACGCGCGGTGATGGTCCGGGCACGAACCTTATCTCGCGAGATTCCTGCAGGATCCGATAGCCCGGAGCCAATGGCACGCTGCACGCGGAGGTGCCCAGGAGGAATAGGAAAGCGAGGACTGGGGCAAGAGATGGGCGCGAGGGCATGCGATCCAAGATGACACGATTCTATCGAGGCGGCACGGAACCGGAAAGCTTCAAAATGGCTCTTGATTCTGCGACTGCGGTCAGGAGCCGGCGAAGCGGCGGAGGATTTCGGCATCGCTCACGCCGCGACGCCGTGCGGCGATGATGGCGTTGACCTGAGAATCGGAAATGCTCCGGCGAGCCAATTCAAGCAAGGTGGCATCGCGCAGGCCGGCGTTCTTCATTCCGGCCAGAGAGGCGCCGGAGGGGGCCGGCTTGCCTTGGGCATGATGGCGCGCCACCTCCAATATCGTTTCGTCGGTTATCCCCGCCAGGCGCATCGCCCCCAACTCGCCCGATGCCAGCCCTAATTGGTTCAGTTCCGCCAACTCGACCACCGTTTGCGGCTGCATCCCGGCTCCCATCAGAGCGGCGGCGGCACTGCCCGCGTGGAAGGGTTGCTGGCGAGAGCGGAAAATCTGAAGAACCTGCACGCACGCCGAATCGGGCAAGCCGCCTTGGCGGGCTTTCGCAAGCTCGTTGACCTCTGAGGGCGTGGCGTTGCGCGCCTTCACCTGCTCGATTGTGTCATAGCCCATGCCGGCGGCATCGAGCGGGGTCGTATCCACGAGAGGTTGATGATGGCATCCGGAAAATAGCAGAACCAAGAGCAACCCGGTAGCGGCGAAATCGCCGCCGCCGCCCGACGCGCGCGGGCGATCAAACATTGTAGACGCGCTCGATATCAAAGACACCGGCTATTCTCTTGATGCCTGCCAGTATCTGTTCCAGCTGCTTGCGGTCGCGCACATCGAGGGCCACTTCGATGCGGGCGCGGGTATTGTCCTCGCCGCCGCTTTCAAATGTGCGGATGTTGGCGCCGGTTTCGCTGATCACGGCGGTGATGCCGGCGAGCATGCCCGGCCTGTCTTCGGTGAAAATCCGCAGCCTGACCGGGAAGGTAGCTTGTGTCGCGCCAGCCCATTCGACTGGAATGCGGCGCTCGGCTTCATACAGCAGGTTTTCGACATTGGGACAAAGCTTGCTGTGCACCGCGATGCCGCGGCCGCGCGTCACGTAGCCGACGATATCGTCGCCCGGAATCGGGTTACAACACTTCGAGCGGTACACCATCAAATCGCCGTGCCCCCGCACCAGAATCGCCGAATCGTCGATTCCGAGCAGGCGCTTGACGGTCGAGGCGACCTTCGGATGCTTTTCCTCTTCCACGGCCTCGGGCAAGGTTTGCCCGGTAGCCTTCGCAAGCACCTGACGGGCCGACCACTTGCCGTAGCCCAGATCGGCGTACAAATCGTCGATCCGCGAACATCCATACTCGGAGGCCACTCGCTGCAAGTCGTCGGCCGGGATTTTCTTGAGGCTCACGCCCAGATTGCGAGCTTCTTTTTCGAGCAGGCGGCGGCCCACCTCGGTGGCTTCCTGGCGCTCATGGAGATGAATCCACTGGCGGATCTTGCTGCGGGCGCGCGAGGTGTGCACGCACGCGAGCCAGTCGCGGGAAGGGGTGTGGCCCTTCTGGGTCATGATTTCGACCACGTCTCCATTGGCGAGCGCGTGGCGCAAGGGAACCATTTCGCCGTTTACCTTTGCTCCGGTGCATTGGTGGCCAACCTCGGTGTGCACAGCGTAGGCAAAATCGATAGGGGTCGCGCCCCGTGGAAGCACGACGACACGCCCCTTCGGCGTGAAGGTATAGACTTCCTCGGGATATAGATCCACGCGCAGAGTGGAGAGAAACTCGCTCGGCTCCTGCATCTCCTGCACCCATTCGATCAGGTGGCGCATCCAGATGATGCGCTGGTCGTCGGGCGAGGAAGGGGTCTCGGCGCGGCCGTCCTTGTATTTCCAGTGCGCGGCCACACCCTGCTCGGCGATGCGATGCATTTCCTGGGTGCGAATCTGCACCTCAAAAGGCTGCCCGGAGTGAATGACGGTGGTGTGCAGCGACTGGTAAAGGTTCGGGCGGGGCATGGCGATGTAGTCTTTGAATCGGCCGGGCACCGGCCGCCAAATCTGGTGGATCACGCCCAGCGCCGCGTAACAGTTCTTCACCGTATCGGTGATCACGCGAACCGCGAGCAGGTCGTAGACCTGGTCGAGCGTGCGCTGCTGCTTCTGGATTTTCAGGTGCAGCGAATAGAGGCGCTTGGTGCGGGCCTGTACTTCGGCGGGGATGCCGCTTTCGACCAATTTGCTGCGAATCGAATCCTGCACCTCGAGCAGAAACCTGTCGAAGACCTTTTGCTTGGAGGCAACCTTCTTCTGCAGTTCCAGGAACGCTTCGGTCTCCAGGAATCGGAAGGAAAGATCCTCGAGCTCGCCGCGGATCAGACCCATTCCCAGGCGATTGGCAACCGGGGCGTAAATGTCGAGTGTCTCGCGAGCGATGCGCTGCTGCTTGCTTGCGTCGAGATACTGCAAGGTGCGCATGTTGTGCAGGCGGTCGGCAAGTTTTACGAGCACCACGCGAACGTCGTTCACCATCGCCAGCAGCATCTTGCGGACGTTTTCTGCCTGGCGAGCTTCGGGAGCGAGCAGATCGAGGCGGCTGATCTTGGTGACGCCTTCGACCAGACGCGCAACATCGGGCCCAAATTCGGAAGTGAGCCTCTCCAGAGTGACCTTGGTATCTTCGACAACATCGTGAAGCAGCGCGGCGCACAGCGAGGTGGAATCAAGCTTCATGTCGGCGAGTGAATGAGCTACTTCGACTGGGTGCGAAAGATAGGGTTCGCCCGACAGACGAATCTGTCCCTTGTGCTGTTCGGAGGCGAAATCGTAAGCCCGGCGGAGCAGGGCGAAATCGTCGCCCGGGCGGTTTTTGCGAAGCTTGTCGATCAGTTCAACGAAGCGCAGGTCGACTGTCCGCCTTGCGGCGGGACTGACGCTGGCCGGATTGGTTGCTGGCTCCATCTCTAGAAGGTACGGTTAATGCAAAGACATACCGGCGGGCAATTCTCCGGATCGTTGATTGGATGCCGATGGAGCGAATTTCGACCCTACACACGAAATCGTTAACTCGATTTTCCGCTTCGCGTAAGCTGTACAATATACCTGTATTGTCAATAAGTTACGCCGACGCTTACCTGACGTGGAGTTTCGGGCCGGGGGGCGGTCCGGGGCGGTGGCAACCTGATCGTGAATCGCGACCGGGCGCCCCGATCGTTCCGAATTGTGGCCGGCAATCATGCCGAAGTAACGGTAGCAACGCAAAAAGTCCATTGCAAGGGGTGGTGTCGGTGGTGTTACCGTTAAAGCGAACCTTAGCCCGACTTATTCGACTAAGCGGAAGGTGTAGATTTTGCCTTGGGAGGGCGAGTTAGGTTTTACCTCGGTAGTGGGAGCAAGCAACCCATACTCGCCAACGTTGATGTTAGGCAAGGTGACCTTGTAAACGCGCGGTGCGAGGGCCTCCAGGGTGAACGGTACGGTGTGTTCTACGATGCCCCAGCCGTGTGCACGGTCGCTTGGCACGGTACGGAATTCGCGGCGATCACCTTTTTCGGACAAATGAAGCAGCTGAAAATCGGAAGCGGAACCGCCGCGCGGCGTGAGTATATAAAACGCGATGTCGACCGGCACCATGTTCATGGGCGGCCACTTGGCCATGAGATCGCTGTGAGGGCCGGGTATGGCTCCCGTCGCGGGCCCTCTGTCGAAGCCGAAGGAAGCCACGCTTCTGAACCCGGTGTTGGGTTTCCAACTCACCACCTCGGGCTCCATGGGGATCAGCCGGCCGGCCTGCAGCGCGAAAACGTGCACGTCGTCGCGCGGGGAAGAGGCGGTCGCGGCAATTGCAGCCAGAGCCGCATCCACGCCGATTTCTTTCTTGGAGACTTCAATCGAGAGCATGGCCTGAATCAGTGATTGGCTGACTCCGGCGTTCTTCAGAGCAACCATGGCCGGGACGGAAAGATCGAAATCGACATCATTCGCCCGGATATAGCGAAGGATCGTCGAGTCATCAAAGCCCGCTTTCACCATCTGCAGGATGTCCTGATCGGTCAGCGGGCCGCTGGGCTGCTGGGCTTTGAGCACAGACACCCCAGACCAAGCAAATACCACGATGACCAACCCGATTCCCAGAAGCCTTTGCCACATGCCGTGTTCCCTGTGCACAGACCGCCCCATCTCACCCACGCACTCCGCGAACCACTTGCGCTTAAAACTAAACACAGCTATACCAACTACTTAGCGATTACAGCCGGGAAGCTCAGAGGCATTTCGGTTCCCAAAAGTTGACGCCGGTTGCCCCTTTCCTGTCCGATTTCGGGCACCCGTCGAAGGACCAGGCGATCGGTTAGCACCGAGCGGCCTTAGAGCGAGGCGGCTCAGTTACCCTTGTCTGCCGCCTTGGCCGAGCCGAGCTTGTCGGCCCAGGCCGACCAATCTTTCATATCCGCACTGAAGATTGGTTGCGCGAGGGAATTGGCGATAACGATGAATGACTTTCCGTCCTCAAGATATGCCGTTTTCTGAAGGCTCCCGTCAGTCGCCAGGAGAAAGAAATAGACTTCGCGGCCCGGGACCTGGTGCTCAAGCAAAATGGCTGGCTGATTCTTCAGTTGGGTCAGAAACAAGGCGCGGCCAACCTTGCGTCCGCCGATCGTAGCCGGGGGAAGAGCCGCGACCTTGGCGGCGGGCCCGCTGCAGATCGAAAGCGCTGTGCAGACGTCATCGGGAATCGTAGGGGTCTTGTAGGTGATCCAGGTCACGTTCGCCTGGTGGTCGAGCACCTGCTTGACGAAGTTTCCGGCCGCTTCTGCCTGCATGGCAAACTGGACCGAAAATACCAGGGCAAAGAGAAAAGGTCCGAGGAAGCGGAGTCCTCGACTTGTCGAATGATTCATAGCTGGATATTCCTCCTTAGGCTCAGGGCCGCGTTTCTACAATCGCATCAGGTTGTAGCGATGCGCCTTTGCGGTGAAAAGCCGTCCTTGGCTGCACAGCTGAAAGGAGCTCGTCCTAGCCCTAGACGCGGACAAAGCCCTCTTGAGCTGCGCGCTCAACAATCGATAGATTGCCGGCCGAGGCCATATCATATCTCTTTTTGGGCCACATGCAACTTCGGGGGGTGGGGTGTTCGACAAGAAACGAAAATTTCAAAAAGCGGCGCAAAACGACCTGCACGGCAGTCGTTACCTGGGAGCGAGCGGAAGCAGAAACGGGCCGGCGGGCAGCCCGGGTTACAGAATGGCGTGCTGCACACTGGGCTCGTGCCAGCCGATTTTTGCGACCCAAACACGCGGGGCAAAAAAGGGGCGGGCCCCTGGACCGGCCCGCCAGAAAAACCCCACGCTCGCGCTTCCCGCTACGAGGTGGGCTGCTGCGGATTTTCCATTTTCTTCTGCTTGATCGCCTTGACCCTGTCGACCAAATCGTCGGCGTTCTTCAAGTCGGCGTCTCGCGTCTCGGCAGAAGTTTCCATGTCGGCCTTCTGGCGATAGAGCAGGTTCAGATAAGCCATCGCATCGTCGTAATCGGGCTTGATCTCGATGGCCTTTTTGAGGTCAGTGATACCCTCATCGACGGTCTGGCCAAACTTCTGATTGAACTGCGTCGCGAGCGGGGCCGGCATCGGATCGCTATCCTTGATGGTCTTCTTGGCGGTGCTGTTGTATTCCTCGCGGGCGTCCTTGTTACCCCGATAGGAGAGCGACCAGTCGATCACGCCGACCCAGTAATATGGTTCGGGATCGTCCGACTTCAGCGAAATGTGCTTCTCGTGATAGGTTTTTGAATCCTGCATCTTGCTGGCGTCAAATGGCGTCCCGGCCATGTTGTAGAGAATGGAGCCGATCCCGTCCAGAGCGGAGAGATTGTTGGGGTCCTTCTCGAGAATGGCCTTGAATTCGGAGATGGCCTGCTCGCCGTTGCGGACATTGTCAGCCGAAGGAGCGCCCGGAATGTACTGGCTGGCGTACGCGGTCGCCAGATAGAGCTGGGCGTTCGTCAGCGTGGGGTCAAGCTCCTTGGCCTGTTTGAAATCTTCGATGGCTACGTCGAACTGGGCGCCTTTGTAGGCATTGACGCCCTTGTTCAGAAGGTCGCGAGCCTTGAGCTTATCGCAGCCCGCGGCGGCAACTGAAACCAGTGCGACGGCTAAAACCACACCTGCATGAAACTTGCGCTGCATCCTTCGCTCCTTGATAAGCGGGTACTCGCGGCTACGCCCCTGCGGTCCGGGCCAGGACAGCGGGACCTAGCTTCCGAGGCGATTCGAGACCTACTGCCCGGCTTCGATTTTCGCGGTGATGAGGCCCACGTGCTCGATGCCCGAGCCACGCATGATGTCGATCGCCTGAGCGACTTCCCCAAACTCGACATCGTCGTTGCCCTTGACAAAAGCGATCTTGTCGGCACGCTGCTTGAAGATATCACTCAGGCGGGGACCGAGCTGCTCCCAACTGGTATCGTCCTGATTGATCTTCAATTTGCCGTTGGGCGCGACCTGAACCACGATGGTCTTATTGTCATCGGGCTGCTGCTTCTGATTGGGCGGAGGAGGCTGCGGCACCAGAGCGTCGAGCCCCGAAGGCGTTTTCGGCGTGATCACCATGAAGATGATGATCAGCACCAGCAACACATCGATCAGAGGGACAATGTTGGGCTCCGATACGGGGCCCCCTTGTCCACTACCAACTGACATTCCCATGGAAAGACTCCTTTATCTATTGCCCCGTCGGCGGCGGAGGCGCGGGCTTGTTGTTCAGAATCTTCTGCGTGAGAAGCCCGAGGTTTTCCACACCGGCGGAACGAACTTCATCCACGGCCTTTACCACGTCGCCGTACTTGGCCCGTGAATCGGAGCGGATGAAGACGGTCTTGTCGAGCCGGTCGGAAATGAGATCCTTCACGTCGTTGGTGATTTCCTCAAGTCCGACCTGGCGGTTGCCCAAAAAGGTCTTGCCGTCCCTGGTGATGGCAATGATGACGGCGTCATCCTTGTCGGCGGCCTGCATGTCGTGAGAGTTTTGCGCCTTGGCCATGTCGACCGTGACGCCCTTCTGCAACATCGGCGTGATCACCATGAAAATAATCAGCAAGACCAGCATGATGTCCGCCATGGGGATTACGTTTGGCGAAGCCATCACCGGAGCTGCGTGAACTTTGAGTGCCATGCGTTACTTCTTTCCGCCTCGGCGAGTGATGAAGTAGTTGATCAACTCCATCGAGGAGTTGTCCATCTCGACGTCGAAGGCTTCTACACGGTTCGTGAAATAGTTGAACGTCCAGACGGCCGGCACGGCCACCAGAAGACCGAGAGCGGTGGTAACCAGGGCTTCGGAAATACCGCCCGCGACCGCCGACAGACCGGTGACTTTCTGCTGCGAAATCCCTTTGAACGCGTTGATGATTCCCATGACGGTGCCGAATAACCCGACGAACGGGGCGGTCGAACCGATGGTGGCGAGGCCGGAAAGACCGCGCTTCATTTCGGCGTGGACGATCGCAACCGAGCGCTCGAGACCGCGCTTGGCGGCTTCGATGACTTCTTCGTCGTTTACCTGGGACGATGCGGCTTGGAATTCGGACAGGCCCGTCGCCACTACCTTGGCGATGTGGCTCTTCTTGTTGCGCTCGGCGATGGAGATCGCTTCGTCAAGCTTATTGTCCTTCAGGGCGCCTGCCACCTGCTGGACGAAGACACGGGACTGCTTGCGGGCGGCGCTGTACATCAACGCGCGGTCAATCATGATGCCAACCGACCACGCCGACATCACGAACAGAATGAAGACCACCGCTTTGGCGGGGATGCCCATGTTGTGCCACATGGTAACCAAATCCCAACCGACCTGCTGTTCCTGGAAAAACATGAAAGCTGCCAACATAATGTTACTCCTCCTCCGTTAAACCACACGATCACGGCCCTTGGATTTTGCCGGTCGCCTATTACCCTGCCTGCCCCGAACCAGCCCGCGCTCAGCAAGGAACGCGGACCGTCCCTACGATTACTGACTAACCGAGAGTAAAGACCACATCAATTGTCGTATCCACCTCGACCGGCTCACCGTTAAGCATGGTCGGCTTGTAGCGCCATTCCTTCACCGCATCCATGGCCGATTTCATGAGCAGCGGGGGGCCGGAAACATATTGCAACTCCTGGATGGAGCCATCCTTCGAGATAATCGCATGTAGAACCACGGTTCCGGAAACGTGGGCGGTCTTCGCGATCGGAGGATAGAGCGGCGTGACCTTATTGACAAGAGAAGCAGCTTCCACGTTGCCTCCGACGCGGATGCGCGAGGGAGTCGCCGCCTTCGGCGGAGGTGGCGCAGCAGGACCGCTGCCAAGCAAACCGCCCAGAACGTTGCCCGTGCCGCCCGCCACACCGTCGCCGCTGTTGGTATAAATGACCGGGGCCTCATCCTTCACCATCGCGACATTCTTCGGGATAACCGTCGGAGCGGTCATTTTTTGGATGTTGATAATCTTCGGGGCCCGGACCTCTTTCACAATCGGCTGCGGCGGAGGCGGGGGAGGCGGAGGCGCGGGGGCCACCAGGAAGGTGTTCAGCATTCCCTTGGGCAACGCCTCGGTGTAAATCAACGGAATGAGAATCATCACGCCCAGGATCAAGGTCTGCACGATGGCTGACAGAGTCACCGCCCAGGGCTTATGGGTCTTCTCCATTTCGCCTGATACTATGAGTTGGTCAAACATAGCTACCTCCTTGCGGTTGCCGTCACGCGCTTGTCGGCTGGCGATCCTGCGCGGGGGCCGCTCGTGCTTACCGGATTGCTCTTGAGGGGGACCCTACCTTGGCCCCAGTGCTGATTCCAGAACACGACGATCGGTGCTGCGATGCCAAAACTGGAGTACGTTCCTACCACAACTCCCACCACCATGGCAAAGGAGAAAGCGCGAAGAACCTCTCCGCCCATGAGGTAGAGAACCAGTACGGTCAGAAAGGTCAGACCGCTTGTGAGGATGGTGCGCGAGAGCGTCTGGTTGATCGACTTGTTCACGATTTCGGTAAACGATTCGCGGCGCATCAAGCGGGAGTTTTCCCGGACGCGATCGAAAATGACGATAGTATCGTTCATCGAATATCCAACCAGGGTCAGCAAGGCCGCAATAACGGTCAGCGAAATTTCGTAATGGAAAAGCGAGAAGAAACCGAGGGTGATCAGTACGTCGTGAAAAACTGCGATCACCGCCGCCGCTCCGTAAACCCATTCGAAGCGGAAAGCAATATATACCAACATGCCCAGCAAAGCATAGAGGGTTGCCAGTACGGCCTGGCGGCGCAACTGAGCGCCGACCTTGGGGCCGACAATGTCGACGTTGCGAATCGTGAAGGCGCTCAGCGAGAGGCCGCTGTTGAGCGAGGATAGGACGGCCGGAGTGACGCCGTCGACGCCGTTCAATTGATCGAAGCTCGTGACGATCCCGCCGTGTTGCTTGTCACGGGCGTCCACGACGCGCTCTGCCAGCTGATTGTAACGCTCACCGGCAGCGACGCCGAGCGAAAGCGGATCCTTCTGGGTGAGATAGGCGGACAGGGCGGAGGCGGATATGGAGTTGAAATCGGGCTTCCCGCCGGTGTCGCCGCCGAAGGTCTTATGCAGCACGTCCAGAATCGTTTGCTTGCCGCTATCGAGAGCCTGGTCGCCTTGGCCCTGCTGTTCCAGGCCGATCACCACATCGTTTCGTGATGTCGGATCGGAGAGATCGCTGATCTGCTGAATGGTGCTGTTTGAGAGCCCCGCAGCGCCAGGCCCTGGCGAATCTTCTGGATAGGCGGCTGCCCGGCGAAGCGGACATAGACAAGGGTGCCCCCGCGGAAGTCGATCCCGTAGCGAAGGCCTCCGTCCTTGAAAACGGAGATCCAGCCGATGGCGAGAAGCGCCAGCGAAAGGCCGACGAAGTACTTGGTCAGCCTCATCCAATCGATGTCGACGTTGCGGAATAATTCCATGCAGAGTCCTATCCGTCTTACTTGGACACCGCGCTGGTCCGTTTTGTGCCCGGAATAGCGGGTATCGCACCAAGAAAATTTTCCATGCACATCAGGACTGCTCTAACGGGTGCCCCTTGCTCGGGTACTAGAACGCCGAAAGCACCCGGCTAAATGCTCAATTGCGCCTGACGATCCATGCGCGACAAGTGCCAATCGAAGATGGCGCGCGATACGTAGATGGAGGTGAACACGTTCGCGATCAAACCGATCACCAAGGTGACCGCAAATCCGCGCACCGGGCCGGTACCGAAGAGAAACAGAAACATCGGCCGAAACAACGGTCGTGACGTGCGTGTCGATGATCGTGAGAAAGGCCCGGTCGAAACCGAGAGCCACCGCGGTTGCCGGAGCCTTCCCGTTACGCAATTCCTCTCGGATGCGCTCAAACACCAAAACGTTGGAATCAACACCCATGCCGATGGTCAGAATCACACCGGCGATGCCCGGAAGCGTGAGCACCGCTCCGGCATAGGCCATGAAAGCCACCAGGATGATCAAGTTGAGCATCAGGGCCACCACTGCATTGACACCGCTTAAGCGGTAATAGATGAGCAGAAAAATCATGACCACGATGATGCTGCCGAGCGAGGCGCGCACGCCTTCGCGAATCGAGTCGGCTCCGAGCGAAGGGCCGACGGTTCGCTCTTCAAGATATTTGATCGAAGCGGGCAGCGCTCCGGCCTTTAGAACCAGAGCCAAATCCTGCGCCGATTGCTGGCTGAAGTTGCCGGTGATCACACCCTGGTCTTCAATCCGGCTGTTAATGACAGGAGCCGTGTACACCTGATTGTCGAGCACGATCGCCATGCGATGGCCCACGTTCGCCTCCGTGAAGGGCCCGAAGCGCGCGGCCGCGGAGGTCGAAAGCGTGAACTGCACGTCGTACTGGCCGGGATTGCTCGTGCTCGGCTGCGGGACCGCTCCGCGCAAATCCTGCCCGGTAACGATCGGCGCGCGATTTAGCATGTAATCGACTTGCTGGGGCGCTTGGCCGGGCGCGTTGTTTTCCGATTTGCCTGGCACAATTTCCGTGCCCGCCGGCAGCACGCCGCCATTAGCGGCGAGAGCCGCCGCCGGCGAAGGATAGGTCTGTTCATCCGCCAGCGCTTCAGTTGCAATTGTCCGCCCGCCTGAATCACCGATTTCGCGCGAGTCGGGTCGCCTTCGCCCGGGAGTTGGACCAGAATCTCGTTATCGCCGCGGCCGGTAAAGGCAATCGTCGGCTCGGTCAAGCCGAGAGCGTTGATGCGCCGCGTGATGGTTTCGAGCGCCTGATCCATCGTTTGCGTGCGAAGGTCGGCAACCACCGAAGGCCTCATCGTCAAGCAAATAGCCGTTGTTTTCTCCGGCGGCGGGAGAAATCGCCCAATCCGTGAACTCGCTATTGACCAGGTCGCGCAAGGTTTCCCGAGTCGGCCGGATCGACGTTGCGCACCAGAATGTGCGTGTCGTCCACGCGACGAATTTCGCCGAAATTGACGTTCTTGGAGTGCAGTTCCTTGTTGAGCTGGTCGACCGCTTCGTCGCAGCGCTGGCCGATGGCCTCATTCACCTGGACCTGCAGCACCAGGTGGCTGCCGCCCTTGAAATCCAGCCCCAGCTTGATGCGGTCAGCAAGATTCTCGCTGACCTTGGTAACCGAGGTCGGAAATTGGGCATGCCGATCACGCCGAAAAGACACGCCAGCATAACCAGCGCGATGAAAGACGAACTTCCATTTGAGCTGCGACCCATGGAGCCGGTTAACTCTCCTTCTGGTCGGTCTGAAGTCCGCGATTGCGCTGCGCGATATCTTGATTTTTACCTGCTCGGCGATCCGCAACTGAGCGGCGTCATCTTCGAGGCCCACGATGATGCCGTAGATCCCGCCGTTGGTGATTACCTTTCTCCAGTTTTCAGATCTTTAGCATCTGCGTTCGACTTTTTTCTGGCGGCGCTGCGCGGGCATGATCATCAGAAATAAAAGATGACCATGATCAGGATCAGCGGGAGAAAAAGCGTGAATCCGCCTGGCTGCGCTGGACCCTGCAGCGAGCAGAGCCAATTGGCTGGGAACCATTATTGCGAACAGCACAGTCATCGCGCCTTTCCCGCCATGCGGGCGAGCCGTGCCGAAGACGGCCCGAGTCCTAACTAGAACCATCCTTCGAAGATGCTCGCCTGCCTTTTGCGCCGAACGCCTTTGTTTTGCCTATGTGAGGCGTGCCTGAAGGTCGGAGCGGAATCTTTCGAGCTTTCCAAAACCGATAGCCTCGCGAATTTTGCGCATCATGTCAAGGTAAAAGTACAAGTTATGGTGGGTGTTCAGGATCGTCGCGAGAAACTCTCCCGTGGTATAAAGATGCCGCAAATATGCACGAGAATACCGGCGGCAGACCGCGCAATCACAATTTTCATCGATCGGCCGCGCATCGCGGGCATACTCGCGGTTTCTGAGATTAGCACGCGCCCTTCCGATGTAAAAAGGCATCCGTGGCGCGCGCTGCGAGTCGGAAGGACGCAATCCATCATGTCCACTCCCAGCGCACACGTAATCCAGAATCTGCTCCGGTTTGCCGACTCCCATCAGGTACCGCGGACTGTCGCCGGAAGCAATTGCCGCCGACCAGCTGCGTCATTTCGCACGTGACGCGCGTGTGTTTCGCCCACCGCCAATCCGCCGATTGCGTACCCCGGGAAATCTAAATCGACCAGCGCGTCGGCGTTCTCGCGGCGGAGAGCGGCATGCGTGCCGCCCTGCACGATTGCGAAAGAGCATCTGCCGCGCGCGTCGCCATGAGTCGCAAATAATCACGGCACCTCGCGCCCAATCCAGCGTGCGGGCGGCCGCTTCGCGTGGCGCGCGATTCGCTCTGCAGGCGCTTCGATACATTCGTCCAAGCACCATGATCATGTCCGCCCCGAGCGCGATTTCGATTTCCATCGCTTTCTCGGGCGACAAGAAATGCTCCGACCCATCGATATGCGAGCGAAACGTGACGCCTTCGTCAGCTCACTTTGCGCAGATCGGCTGAGGCTGAAAACCTGGAACCCGCCCGAATCGGTGAGGATCGGATGCGGCCAGGACATGAATTCGTGCAAGCCGCCCATGGAGCGAATCAGTTCGTGGCCGGGGCGCAAATACAAGATGGTAAGTATTACCGAGGAGAATCTGGACGCCCAGATTTTCAAGCTCCTGCTGGGTTTGTCCTTTCACCGTCGCCGCCGTGCCAACCGGCATGAAGGCGGGAGTTTCGATCACGCCGTGCGGAGTTGTGAGGCGCCCGAGGCGCGCGCCGGTCGGGATCGGTGGCTAAAACTTCGAATTGCAATGGCATCCGAAGCAGTGTATCAGCAGATGGCTCTCAGTCCGGAATTTCGGGAACGGCGGCGAGCAGAGCTTGCGTGTATGGATGCTCCGGGGCGCCCAGGACCTTTTTCACCGGACCCCATTCGACGAATCGGCCCGCTTGCATCACCGCGACTCGCGTCGCCAGCTGCGCGACAACTGGCAAACTGTGAGAAATCAAGATCAAGGTGAGTGAAAATTCGCGCCGCAGACGATCGAAAGCAGCTCCAGTATTTGTGCGCCGACCGAGACGTCGAGCGCGGAAACAGGTTCGTCGGCGATGACGATTTCGGGACGCAAGATCAGCGCGCGGGCGATGCCGATGCGCTGGCGCTGTCCGCCGGAAAATTCGTGCGGGTAGCGGCCCAGAACTCTCGCTCGCCCAAACCGACCGCGTGCAGAATCTCGGAAACCTGTTTGCTGCGTTCGTTGCGCGAAAGGCCGGGTTCGTGGATCGCGAGCGGCTCGGCGACGATAGCGCCGACTTTCATGCGCGGATTGAGGGACGCAACGGGGTCTTGAAAAACCATTTGCATGCGGCGGCGCAGGGCTCGCAAGGCTGTGCCGCGCGCTTGCAGCCAATTCTGGCCGCTGAAAACAATCTCGCCGGAATCGGGTTCGATGAGACGAAGCAGCATGCGGGCGAGGGTCGTCTTGCCGCAGCCCGATTCGCCGACGATGCCGAGCGTTTCTCCCCTCGCCAATATGAAACTCACGCCGTCGACCACGGTGGCACGGCGACTGGAAGGGCCAAAAACTCTGGAGGAGACCGAGAAGGTTTTGCGCAGCTCGCGCACTTCCAGGATTTGGCTGGCGTCTGTCATGAAGCGTGCAGCGGCGGCGCAGTGGTCATCGGTCCTTTTTGCCGCACCAGAATACACCGCGCGCGGTGACTTTCACCCGATCCGTTCGCAGCGAGCAGTTCGGGGACGCACGCGTCGCATTCCGCGATGTGCTTTTCACAGCGAGGCGCGAAGGAGCAGCCCGGAGGAAGCGCGTCGAGCGCAGGGACGGCACCCGGGATCGGCACGAGTTTGCCCGAAGCGAGCCGCGGCGCGGCGCGCAACAAACCTTCGGTATAGGGATGCCGTGGACGACGCAGCACCTCGGACGCGGGCCCTTCTTCGACGACCCGCCCGGCGTACATTACCGCGACGCGGTCGGCAATTTGCGCGACCACGCCAAGGTCGTGGGTGATGAACAGGAGCGAGAGCTGCAGCTGCTGGCGCAATTTTTGAAGCAGCTCGAGGATTTGTTTTTGCACCGTGACGTCAAGGGCAGTGGTGGGCTCGTCGGCTATCAGAATGCCCGGGGCCGCCGCGACGGCCATGGCGATCATCACGCGCTGGCGGAGTCCGCCTGAAAGTTGATGGGGATACTGTTCGGCGCGGCGCGGCGGATCGGGGACGGCAGCGTGCGTGAGCGCGCGCCGCACGCGGACTTGGATTTCCGCCTCGCGCAGCGTGGGCTCATGGACGCGAATCGCTTCGGCGATTTGCGCGCCGATGCGCATCACGGGATTGAGCGCCGTCATGGGCTCCTGGAAAATCATGGCCATCTCCCGGCCACGGAAGGAACGCATGCGGGCAGCTGACGCAGTCACAAGATTCTCGCCGGGACCATCCGCTGAGCCATTTCCGCGGCCGTCGGCGGAATGAAGACGCAGCCAGGCCTCGCCTTGGACCCGGGCACCCGGAGGCGCAAGTCCCATCAGCGCCAGCGACAGGATCGTTTTGCCCGAACCCGATTCTCCGACGATGCCCAGGGTTTCGCCCGGCGCGAGCGTGAAGGAAACTCCGTTCACCGGGAACACCCATCCCTTGCGCGTTGGCAACGCAACGGTGAGGTTGGTTACGGCAAGCCTGTAGGCCATGCAGACATGATAGCCGGGCGCGTGACGCGCGGGGAAGTTTTGCGGTATAGATTGCCTATGAGCAAGCCCGCATGCCCGATGTGTGGCGCGGCCGCGAGGCGCGCCGGAAAACTGCGCTACTGCGCGCAGTGCGGCTGGCAGAAAAAGCAGACCGAGGCGCAACTGCGCTTGAACCTGAAAATGATGCCCATCGCGTTTCTGGTGATGACCATGGTGCTGCTGTTTTTGTTTTTCCGCAGCGGGGCGCGGACGCAAAACGCCGCGATGATCGCGTTTTTCCTGAGTTTCCCGCTGATTGCGCTGCTCGTGAGCTACCTGGTAACACGCCGCAATCTGAAAAGTTTGCTCGCGCAGCCCCAGCCGACGATGAGCGCCGGAACCGGGAGCACCCCCGCGGCGATGCTCGCGACGCAGGCCGCTAGGCTCGATCCGCGGTATGAGGCGCTGCTCCAGACGATGCCTCCGCGACAGCTGCGGATTTCACGAAGAGGGAAATTCAATTTGTCGCTCACGCTGTTTGTCCTGGCGGTGTTTGCGGCGATTATCGGAGTGCAGCTTTATAGGTCCTGGGCCGAGTTGCATTCGTTCGCGCAGTTTGGATTCAGGGAATGGGGCATGGCGGGGTTCGCGCTGCTTTTGCTGCTGATGCTCGTTTCGCAGTGGCGCATGCTCGACCGCGAACGTGGCCTGCTCGGCCAGGGAGAAGTCGCCGCGGGGAAGATCGTCGAGCGGTTCGGGACCCGCAATGCTGCCGCGATCAAATACGAGTTTCAGGACTTTGCAGGCGAGAAGCATGTGCGCACCGGGACTGACTACACGCAGAAGCTCGAGGAGGGCATGGTCGTGCCTGTTTTTTATGACCGGGAGAACCCGCATCGGCAAGTTCCGGCTTGCGGGACGTTTCACGAAGTTGTGCTGGCCAATGAGAGAGGAGGGCCAGCCAGCAGATAGGGCCGCGGCGCCAATGGGTACTGGCGAATGCCACCAAAATAGCAAGGCGCATCCCCCTGCGAGCGCAGGACCCCAAGGGTACGGCGACGCGGAAAAAAAGTTACACGATTAGCCTTCGAGGAGAACCGAAGCGGTGCTAGCGGCGGATTACTTGCCGTTATTTTGCGCAGTGCCTTGGTAACCGGCCAGGCCGCGGCGCGTCCTGCCAGGGTCAGCTGGAAAACTTCCCACAACTCGGAGCAAAAGCTGCGGCTTAATCGCTGTCGCTACTTCAAATCCTTGGCGAGGAAATTGACCATGCGAGTCCACGCGTCGGCAGCGGCTTCGGGGCGGTAACCGGTTTTGTTGCCGGGATTCTCGAAGGCGTGCGGGGCGCCATCGTAGATTTTCACGTCGATCGATTTGCCATCGGCCTGCACCGCTGTTTGAAACTGCCGCACAGCTTCGGGCTTGATGACCACGTCGTCGTTGCCGAAATTTCCGAGCAGCTTGGCGTGGATGGCCTTGATCGAAGCGGGATCGGTGGGCATTTCGCCGTAGTTGACAATGCAGGCGACCAGGCCTGGTTCCTGCTCGGCTAGCTGCAGGGAGTAGCCGCCGCCCATGCACCATCCCACCGAGCCGATTTTCGATTTGTCGACGTCGGGGCGCCCAGCCAGATAATCGTAGGCGGCTTGCAGATCCCCGACAGCGCGATCCTGGGGAAGGCTCTGCGATAATGCGGCGGCTTGCTTGGGATCGGCGGTAACTTTGCCGCGATAGAGATCGATTGCGAGTGCTACGTAACCCTGCGCGGAGAATTTGTCGGCCTGGCTGCGAACCCAATCAGTCTGGCCCCACCATTCGTGGATGACAACCAGGCCGGGGTGGCGGCCGGGCGTGCCAGGCGCCACCAGGTAGCCGGAAACAGTTTCGGTGCCGCTTCTATAGTTCACCGTTTCGGATTTGGCCAGGGAGCAAGCGGCGGTCGCCAGAGAAAATAGGATGATCAGCGCTGCGTAGGTGAAGCTCTTCACGGTCTGCCTCCAAAAACGAACCGGCTGTGAGGGTACGTTTTAGGATAAAAACGGCGCCTCGTCAACCCGGCGAAACTCACAGAGCTTGGTCAAGGAAGGAGTGAGAAATCATGCCCAGCATGAGGCAAGTACAAGAAGTCAAAACTACGACCTCCCCGTTTTCCCAACCCCCAAACGCGTACGACTAGTAGTCGTTCGCCGAGCCTTCGAGAAAGGCGCGGAGTTTGCGCGAGCGGGAAGGGTGGCGCAGCTTGCGCAGGGCCTTGGCTTCGATCTGGCGGATGCGTTCACGGGTTACCGCGAACGACTGGCCTACTTCTTCGAGGGTATGCTCGCTGCCGTCGTCGAGGCCGAAGCGCATCTTGATGACTTTTTCTTCGCGCGGTGTGAGGGTCTTCAGCACCGAGGAGGTTTGCTCCTTGAGGCTCAGGTTGATGACGGCATCCGAGGGGGACACGACGGCCTTGTCCTCGATGAAATCGCCGAGATGCGAATCTTCTTCCTCGCCGATGGGAGTTTCCAGCGAGATCGGCTCCTGGGCGATTTTCAGGATCTTGCGGACCTTCGCCACGGGAATGTCCATCCGCTTGGCGATTTCTTCCGAGGTAGGCTCACGCCCGAGTTCCTGTACCAGCTGGCGCTGGGTGCGGACCAGTTTGTTAATCGTCTCGATCATGTGCACCGGGATGCGGATGGTGCGGGCCTGGTCGGCAATGGCGCGGGTGATGGCCTGGCGGATCCACCACGTGGCGTAGGTCGAGAACTTGTATCCGCGGCGCCATTCGAACTTGTCGACGGCCTTCATCAGGCCGATGTTGCCTTCCTGGATCAAATCCAGGAACTGCAAGCCGCGATTGGTGTATTTCTTGGCGATGGAAACGACAAGACGAAGGTTTGCCTCGATCAGCTCTTTCTTGGCTTGCTCTGCTTCGGCTTCGCCCCGAAGAATCACCTGAATGGCGCGCTTGAGCTCGGTCGGGCTGACCTCGGTTGCGACTTCAATCTCTTCGAGCTCAGTGCGGCGGGCCTTTAAGTCCTTGCGGGCCTCGGCCTGGACGTCGGCTTTGGAGGCCTCCACGCGGCGCTCAAGCTTGCCGATTTCGCGCTCGAGGAAATAGACGCGCTCGACGGTCTGGTGAATCTTGTCGATCAGACGCTTCTTTTCGAGCGGATTGAAATCCAGCTCGCGGACCAACTGCGACATCTCCACGCGGGTGCGGGAAAGCGCGTAGCGGCCGTGGAGGTAGGGCTTTTTCTTGGCGCGGGGAATCCGCTGCAGCTTATCCGCCTGCTTCATCGCAATCAGGTAGAGCTTGGCGACCTTGTCGATCTGCTTGAGGGTGTCGCGGGTCTTCGCTTCAACCTTCTCTTCGGTGAGCTCTTCGTCGTCGAACTGCACGATTTCCTTGATCGAGCGGGAGCCGTTTTTCAAGTCCTCGCCGACCTGCAGGAGTTCCTTGAGGATCAGCGGGGCGCGGGTGATGGTCTTCAGTACCAGCAATTGACCGCGCTCGATGCGCTTGGCGATGGCTACTTCGCCTTCGCGCGTCAGCAGCGGAACGGTACCCATTTCGCGCAGGTACATGCGAACCGGGTCGTTCGTTTTTTCCAGGGTGCCGGGAGTGAGATCGAGCTCACCGTCTTCGGAAACGGCCTCTTCCTTTATTTCGATGGGTTCGGCGGAATCCGACGCCGCAAGCGCAGCCTTGGCGCTCGACAAATCCTCGTACACATCGATGCCGTAGCGCTCGAAGGTTGAGAGCAAATCGTCGATTTCTTCCGACGAATGCACCTCGGGAGGCAGAATATCGTTGACCTCATCGTAGAGCAGGTAGCCGCGCTCCTTGCCCATGGCGATGAGTTGCCTTACCTGATCGTATTTTTCCTCGAGTGCAACCGTCACGCTTGCCCCCATCCAGACTCAAGACAACCCAATGAATACCTAAACACAAATGGCCGAGGCGATACACCTCGGCAGCGCATTAAATTAGTTTCGCTTAGACGGAACAACAAGACGATCGCCGAACCCGGCCTCTGCCGCCGCACCTGACTCTCGCCCAGAGTCCGTCCACACACCCATATGATGCGCTGAACAGGCGGCACGTTTCATCCGAAACCAACGGATGATACACGACACGGGAAGCAGACGTCAATGGATGAGGCCCGAAACGCTCGCAGCGGCAAATGCGCAACTTAGCCAAGGCCCTGGCTAGCGCGGGCCACGCCCGAGTTGCCAAATACAGCCATTACAGATTCGCTCCGGGGACGGTCAAGAAACGATCACGCCAAAGAGCGACGCCCAAAACAGGCTGTGTCAATCAAATGTGGCAGGACCTAATCCCTTGCTTTTCAAAATACTGCTGGTGGTAATCCTCGGCGCGATAGAACGCGGCTGCGGGCTCGATCTGCGTCACAATGGGGCGCTTGTAGGCCCCTTTGTTTTCAAGGGCAGTTTTGGAATCCCGGGCGGCCTTTTCCTGGTCGGCATCGTGGAAAAAGATGGCGGAGCGGTATTGGGTGCCAAAATCCGGCCCTTGACGGTTCAAAGTGGTTGGGTCGTGACTGTTCCAGAACACCGCGAGCAGTTCCGGATAGGAAACTTCGTCCGGTTTAAACTCCACTTCGACGGCCTCGGCATGGCCGGTCGCCCCGGTGCACACTTCCTTGTAGGACGGGTTGACCTTGGTGCCCCCAGTGTACCCGACCGTAGTTGAGATTACGCCCTTTACCTGACGAAAGGCGTCTTCGACGCCCCAGAAACAGCCTGCCGCGAAAGTAGCTCTAGCCATAGAGGACTCACTCTATCTTAATCTGTCGTGATGGTGCCACATAACCAGATGCCAGTCGAGGGTGCCCGGACTCAGCGCCCGGCCCGTTTGGTGGCTGCCCTGGTTCGCCTCTGCGCCGCCTTCGAGCTGCGGATGCGCTTGGAGAGCAAGGATTTCGCCCTTTGTAGTTCGGATCGCCGCACCGCGCTCAGCCCGCGCCCGGCTCTATTTAGAAAGTACGTCAGCATGCGCATTCCGGATGGTGGTCCCTGGGGGGAAACTTTCTTGGAAGCGAGCACACGAGCGATCGTCGGCGCGCTTTTTGTGAACAGGCCCGCAGGCGGATGGGTCGAATCGGTCTTTACATTGGCCACCCAGCGCTTCTTATTCTTTAAGGCCACAAGGCCCTCCTCTGTGATTCCGACCTCGCGAGACTTCCCTAACCGAACTTACGAATTCTGCGCCGCCAGACAATACGGCCATCCCTGTAGGTTGCAGCCTGCCTTTATGGTTGGGCGCTTGACCGGCGCGCAAGGCTGAAGTTTAATCGCCCCTCTGATGCGGGGGCCATTGCTTAATCGGGAGACACTGGATGAATGAAAATGCGGTCCCGCCGGTTGCGGCAGCCCCGGTCTCAGAAGCTGCCTGGGATTGCCTGCAAGGCGCCTACGACCTGCAAGTGCACGTGGCGCCCGACGTGATCGAGCGGCGCATCGACGACCTGGACCTCTCGAAGGAGTTTCTTGCCAGGGGCCTAAAAGGTTTTGTGCTGAAGTCGCATTATTTTCCCACGGCGGAACGCGCCCAGGTCGTTTCTCGCGCCGTGCCCGGAATTGCGGCCTATGGGGCGGTCACATTAAACCACTCGGTGGGTGGGCTCAATCCCGTGGCGGTCGAGCTTGCCGGGCGCTCGGGATGCAAAATCGTGTGGATGCCGACAGTCGACGCAGCCAACGAAACCGCCGGGCGTTCCGACGGTGCGAAAGCGAAGCTTCCCTTCTGGGCAAAAATTCAGCGCGAGCTAGCGGCGACCGGAATTGCGCCTCCGCCGCTCAGCGTGCTTGGTGCGGACGGCAAAGTTTCAGAGGCGGCGCGGCGCTGCCTGGAGCTGATCGTCAAGCACAATATGATTCTCGCGACGGGACATCTCGGGCGCGTGGAAATTTTTGAACTGGTGAAAACGGCGCGCGAAATGGGTGCGCGGCGAATGGTGGTCACTCACGCCGAATTTCCCTCGCAGAATCTTTCAGCCGACGAACAAAAGGATCTCGCGCAAAGGGGGGCGTTCATCGAGCATTGTTTTACGACCATGCACACAGGCAAAGCGCCGTGGGAAACCGCGCTCGAGTCGATTCGCCAGGTCGGCGTCGAGTGCTGCGTACTTTCTACCGACTTGGGACAGACGATCAATCCCCCGGTTGCTGCAGGATTCGCCATGTTTGCGCAGCAGCTTCTCGATCATGGCTTCAGCGTCGCGCAAATCCGGCGGATGACGGTCGAGAATCCGCGCGCTTTGATCGGATGAAGACCGGCGGTCGCGGCTGTGCAAGGCGTTCCTTGCTTCGCGAAATCGTCTCGGGCCCGGCGAAAGCACCACGAAGTCACTCGTACCTGTATGCTAGAATCCGCCCGTTGTTCCGGGGGCTGGCCGTCGAGCCGGCTGAAGCAAATCGTTCGCACCGCGGCGCCGCACGCCCCCGCCCTCGATGTGCGCACGGGAGGTCGGCGATGGAACCTCGCGGTTTCAAAAAGCTCAGAAACTTGGACCTGAATCGGCGCCAGCTGATGCAAATGGGTTTTGCCACCACAGCCGCCTTGGCTCTGGGCGAGCTGGCTGATGTTGCGGCCTATGCCAGGCCCGATGGGACTTGGCCTCAGACCCCCTTCCAGGCTGTCGCGTTCAACCACATCGATTACCGCGTGGCTGATTATGCGAAAGTGCGCGATTTCTACGTCAATTTGTTCAGCGTGAAGACAGTGTGGGACGATGGCAAGCAGTGCTCGGTGGAATTTGGCGATCCGCCGAACGCGATTTACATCCGGCCGCTCACCCAGGCGCTCGACCGGCCGCCAGGGGAAGGACCCAGCGCCCACTGGACCGAACAAATGGGACAGGGCAACGTGGGCCACCTGGCGGTCTCGATCGAAAATTTTCAGCTCGACCAGGTGAAGGCGGAACTCGAGCGGCGCGGCTTGCGGCCGCAGCCGGATGGTCCTTATGCCTGGAGCATCTTTGACCCCAGCGGATTTCTGCTGCAGATCTGCGCAACCCGCGGGGTTTTCCCGGGGCAGGCTTCGCCTACGGCGAAACAATCAGACGGCACGAACGATTTAGGCCGCCTCCCAGGCCCTGACGGCAAAGGGTTCAAAGCTTACGCCGTTAGTCACTGCGTTTTGATGGTGCCCGATGTGGACGCTGCGCGCGACTTCTATACCGGTCTGCTGGGTATGAGGCTGATTTATTATCGGCCCGGCGACGCACCGGGCGTCGATCGCAGCGGTGGCCCAGTGTGTTTTTTGCGCTTCGGTGAGAACACTCTTTATCTGCGCAAGAGCCTGCACCCGCAGAACAAGCCCTATGTGGCTCATTTCGCGCTGGCGGTCGAGAATTTCGACCGCGCCGCGGTGAAAGCCGAACTGGAGAGGCGCGGGTACAAACCGGAGCCCGATTCCAAATATGCGTGGACGATTCGCGATCCCGCGGGCATGCGGGTCGAAGTCGCTGGAAAGGGCATGCCGGAACACGTCGGAGCCGATTGCAACGGCGAGAACCAGGGATGTCCCGGCGGTCCCGACAAGTAGGATTCTCGGCACCGACACGATCATGCCTAGGAGAATCCCGTGAAGCGAGCGAACATCTTTCTAGCGGTCATCGCGGCGCTCCTGCTGGCGGTCGCCAGTTGGCCGCAAGCGAAAACGACTGGGGTTGATCGGCTGTACGTTCTCGATTGCGGCCAGGGGCACGCGCCGGACGAATCTCGATGGACAGTTGGCGTCAATGTCGGCAAGCCGATCGACATCTCCGTCAACTGCTACCTGATCCATCACGCGCAAGGATATTTCTTGTGGGACACGGGAATTTCCGACCAGGTCGCGTCGATGCCGGACGGATGGTATCCGGCAAATAATCCCGCTACCGACATTCACTGGACGCGCGCCAAGACGCTTGAATCGCAACTTGAGACCATCCACGTAAAACCGCTGGACATCCGCTACATTGGAATTTCCCACACCCATCCCGACCACATCGGCAACATCGAGCGATTTCCGAGCGTGCCGGTTCTGATCCAGAAAGCGGAATACGATTCTTATTTCGCGCCGGGCAAAGCTGGCATTGCAAAACCGCCGGCAGACACGGTCCCCACTTTCTCCCGCGAGCATCCAGTAGAGCCGGTGCAAGAGGATCTCGACGTTTTCGGCGATCACTCCGTCATGATCGTCTACACTCCCGGGCATACGCCAGGACATCAGTCCTGCCTGGTGCATCTGCCGAAAACCGGCTGGGTGATCCTGAGTGGCGACGCGGTCCACCTACAGGAGAATTGGGACGACCGGCGCATTCCGTACTTCAGCACCATGCCGGCGGAGCAGAAGATACAGACGCAATTGTCCATGCAGCGGCTGGCCGACCTGATGGCCTTCTATCACGCACAGCTTTGGATCAACCACGAAAAGTCGCAGAGCGACAAGATGCGGCACGCGCCGGAATATTACGACTGAGGGCGATCGCCAGGCACGGCGCATGGTAAAGTTCGCCCGAACTCATTTTGGGGCGAGGAGGCGGCAATGAATCAGTGTCGGCGGGTTCGCAAGGGAGTGGGCGTTGTTGTTCTTTTGGCGGCGACGGTGCTGAGCGTGGTCGCGTTCGCCCAGGAAAAGGGCGGCGAGAATGAGACGGGTCCCTACGAGGTGGCCGAAGGCTGGCCGCAATCGCTGGGGCATCCGGGCTGGACTTGGGGATCGCAAGGCGGAGTCTTCGCTGAAACGCCCAACCGAATCTATATCTTGCAGCGCGGCGAACTGCCGCTTCCCGAGAAAGCACCCCCAGGATATACGGGCGGTTACGGCTCATTCGGGCAGCCGGCGACGCAAGGCCATCCGCGCATGGAGCACTGCGTTCTGGTGGTCGATGGCAATGGCAAGCTGGTGGAAGATTGGACGCAGTGGGACCATCTTTTTGCCGGGGGGCGTGGCCCGCATCACGTGAAAATCAACCCCTACGATCCGGAGAAGCACGTCTGGATCGTGGACGACATGCTCGACCAGATTTTCGAGTTTACGCATGACGGCAAGGAGCTCGTCATGACCCTGGGCGAAAAAGGCGTGCAGGCTGCCGACGACAAGCACTTTGCGCGGCCGACCGACATTGCCTGGCTGCCGGACGGCACTTTCTTCATCACCGACGGCTACGTGAACACCCGCGTCGTCAAGTTCGACAAAGACGGCAAGTTCCTGATGACCTGGGGCCAAAAAGGAAGCGGCCCCGGAGAATTCAATTTGCCGCATGCCATCGATATCGACGCGAAGCGTCGCCTGTATGTCGCCGACCGGTCCAACAGCCGCATTCAGATTTTCGACGAAAACGGAAAATATATTTCCGAATTTGACCACATCCGCTCGCCCTACCACATCATGATTACCGCGGATCAGTATTTATGGGTGGCCGACGGGGTGACCAATAAATTCCTCAAGTACGATTTGAATGGAAAGCTTCTCTATTCGTGGGGCACCTACGGCTCTTTCCCTGGCGCGTTCTGGGGCGTTCATCAGTTCTCGGTCGATTCGGAGGGGAATTTGTACGCAGCCGAAACTTTCGGCGGGCGTACGCAGAAGTTCATTCCGAAGAAGGGCGCCGATCCCGCGACTTTGATCGGGCTTCCGGGAAAAGTTCCTGGGACCCGCAACTAGTCTGCTGACGGTGATCCGAGGGTGAGCCCGAGCAAACAACTGCGCTTCGCCGTGCCGGGCGCCGGCGAGGTTTCGGCGGTGTGGGATCGCCCGCGCGACCCTTCCTGGCTGCTGGTACTCGCTCATGGCGCCGGCGCGGGCATGACTCATCCTTTTCTTGAATCCCTCTCCCAGGAATTGGGCGCCGCTCGAATTGCGACTCTGCGGTATCAGTTTCCCTACATGGAGCAGCGCCGGCGCGTGCCGGATTCACCACGCATCTTAACGGCCACGGCGCGGGCCGCCGTCAGCAAGGCCGCCGAACTGGCGCCCGAACTGGCGCTGCTCGCGGGAGGAAAATCCATGGGCGGGAGGATGACTTCGACTGCCGCTGCCGAAGAGGCGCTCGCGAAGGTACGCGGGATTGTGTTTTTTGGGTTTCCCCTACACCCGCCGAAGCGGCCGGGTGTGGGGCGCGCCGAGCATCTGAAGCGCGTTACCGTACCGATGCTTTTTTTGCAAGGGACACGCGACACACTGGCTGACTTGGAGCTTTTGCGGCCGATCTGCACGGAATTGGGATCGCGAGCGAGGCTGCGCGTGATCGACTCGGCGGATCACTCTTTTCACGTGCCGAGGCGTTCGGGCCAGAATGACGCAGAAGTCCTGCGGGGACTGGCTCAAGAAGTGGCCGCTTGGGCTGAGGCATTGCCTTAAGAGGAGCTGCCAAAGGGCCGGGGAACCGCCCGCGACGCCATGGCAATTCGGGTGCCTATCGGCGCTGGGGGGCGCAAAAAACGGGACGATTGATGCGCGCAGGGCGCAGGGGGCCGTGCCTACTTCAGGAAGGGAGCTTGCTTGCTCCAGGTTCCGTCGTGCACAAATGAGCTGGCCTCTTTTCGTTGCCGCGCCGCGAGCTCGCGCTCACGCAACTTCTCCGGCAGGACCTGGGCATCGCCGGGATATCCCAGTGCGAAGCCCGCGACAGGATCATAACCCGCCGGGATGGAAAGAACTTCGCGCGCTTGGTCGATTAGGATTCCGGCCATTTGATGCAGCTGCAATCCTTCGGCGGCGGCTTCGATTGCCAGATTCGCGGCGGCCTGGCCGAGGTCGTGGTAGGCGTGGCGATTCGGATTGCCGTCGTCGAGGTTCAACTTGGCGACCGAGATTCCGATCACGGGCGCGGCCTTCGCCCATCCTTGATTGAATTCCACCAAGCAGCTCAGCAGGCGCTGAAAGGCTTCTGGCTCGTTGCGCGCGGCCATCACGAAATGCCATGGTTGCGCGTTGTAGGAAGACGGCGCCCAACGCGCCGCCTCGAACAGGCTTTGCAGTTTCGCGGGCTCCACGTCGCGGTCAGCAAAAGCGCGAGGACTCCAGCGGTGTTGCAATAAATCGTGAATGGGATATTTGACCGGCGCGGGGCGCTTCATTTGTAAATTCCTCCTGAATGTAACCTTACTTGCTGACCGCGGCGTCCATGCGAGCCCGCTGGCGCAATCCGGATTGTTCGAGCCGCGGAAGCACACCGCTGATGAAATCGCGGATGCCGCCCTGGAAGTCCACCCAGGTCAGCAAGACACCATCGATCCCGCAGGCTGATAGTCTTTCCAGCCGCGCGGCTACATCGTTCGGATTGCCGAGCAGTGGCACCCCGCCGTAGCCGGCCTTGAGCGAGCGGCGCAAACGCTTCTGCACTTCGGGTGGCAGACCTTTGGAGCGCGCCAGGTTTTCGTCCACCCAGATATCCGCGTAGGTTTCATCGCCGTGCTCGACCGCGTAGTAATCGACGTACTTCACCGCCTCCTCGTAAGAATCCCGCTGCACCACATAACAGATGCACCACACCTGAATCTCGCGCCCGGAAACTTCGCGGGCCAGCTGGCGATAGGTGTCGACGTGATTTCGCACGTGCTCATCGTCGTGCGATTGCAGGAAAACGAAAGCCATGTCGGAGTGCTGCGCGACGAAGCGGCGTCCGCGATCGGAAGCGCCGGCATTCATCAGCGCCGGGCGCGGTTTCTGAATCGGCTTGGGCTGGGAGAGGCCCCGGATCACGCGGAAATATTTGCCTTCGAAATTGAACTCCTGGTCCTCGGTCCACAGCCGCTTGATGATCGTGATCCATTCTTCGGCGTAGTCGTAGCGTTCATCGTGCTCAAGCAGCGGAGCACCGAACATTTCGAACTCCGGACGAAACCATCCGCACACGATGTTGATGCCGAAGCGGCCGTTGGAGACATGATCGATCGTGGCCGCGGCCTTGGCGACCAGTACCGGATGCATCAGCGGAACGTGGCAGGTGCTCATAATGCCGCTGTAGCGTGTGCTCGCGGCGATCGCCGACGCCCAGGTAAAGTTCTCAAACACGTGCGCGCTGGGATGGTGGGCGTCCCCAAAAGGCCGCCATCGCGCGTACGGGACGATCACCTCGAATCCGGCGTTGTCGGCCTGTTGCGCTACGTCGAGCGAATTGGCCCAAGTAGCGCGGTACTGTTCCGGCACCGTGGTCATGTTGCAGCCGGCGGTTCCATTAAAAGCGAACACGCCGACTTTGAGTTTGTTCGCGTGGAAAAGGGGATTGGTCGCCGAGCGTGTGTCGGGCGAGATCGAGTCAGCCACGCCGCCTCCCTATTGCCGCAGCTGCGCCGGTATGCGTTGAATCACTCATTCTCTTTACCGGATGTGCAGCTCGTAGGGGACGCGCGCCTGCACCGGGCCCATCACACCGAGGATGCGCCGCACGGTCTCTTCGAGGGACCGCGATTGCGTCAACTGATCCTGCTCGCGCTCGAGCAGCTGCTGAAGCAAACTCTTCTCCTCGGGGAACCGCACGATGTGAACCGATTGGTTCGCGGGAATGTTCGCGAGCTGTTTGGCGACGGCGATCGCGCGGTCGAATCCGCCAATTTCATCCACCAGGCCAATATTTTTCCCTTGCGCGCCCGACCACTCGCGGCCCTGGGCGATTTTGTCGACCGCCTCGACGCTCATCTTGCGGCCCTTGGCAACACCTTGCGTGAATTGCGCGTAGGTGTCATCGAGCGACTTCTTGATGTAGGCCTCTTGCGCGGGCGTGAAGTTCTGTTGATCGGAAAACAGAGTGGCATTGTCGCTGGTTGCGACGTAATCGGTGCTGATGCCGAGAAGATTGTACAGGCCGGAGAGATTCAGCTTGCCGGTGAGCACGCCGATCGATCCGGTAATGGTGTTGGCATCGGCAATAATCCTCGCCGCCGGGGTGGCGATCCAATATCCGCCCGAGGCAGCGACATCCGACATCGAAACCACCACCGGCTTCTGCCCCTGCGCCAGTTCGACTTCGCGGCGTATCACTTCGCTGCCAACAACCGATCCGCCGCCCGAATCGACCCGCAGCACAATAGAGCGAATGCTTGAATCGTTGCGCGCGTCGCGAAGGTCGGAGGCGACGGAATCGCCGCCCATCACGAATCCGCCGCCCGGAGTTGTTTGCGACTGCCCGGATATGATTAGGCCCGTTGCCTGCACGACCGCGATCTCCGGTGCGCCGATGCGGTCATCTTTCAGAAAACTACGGTACCGATCGAGCGGGACGGGATTCCATCCATGATGCTCGGACTTGAAATAATCCTGCACCTGATCCCAATAGCCGAGCCGGTCGACAAGTTTGTCCTCGACCGCAGCGCCGGGCAGCAACGGACCGGCATTCACGAAGGATTCGAATCTGGCGCGGTCGATCCCGCGGGCCATGGCGGATTCTGTGAGGTAACGGTCGTAAACACTGCGCAAAACCGACTCGACTTCCTCGCGGTGCGGCGGCGTAAACTTCTTCTCCGTGAACATGTTGTAGGCAGTTTTAAACTCGGCGATGTGATAAAACTGGGGGACGATTTTCAGCTTGTCGAGAGTGCCGCGAAAGAACGTTGCTTCGGCCATCATGCCGCGAATGCTTATCGAGTTCGAGGGCACCAGCCAGATCTGCTCGCAAGCACTGGCGAGGTAATACTCGGGATTGCCGATGCCGTCGTAACCCAGGTAACAAATGCTGGGCTTGTGGCTTGCGTGAAAGGCCAAAAGATGTGCGCGGATTTCCTCGAGCTTCGCCCAGCCCGTCGAAAGGGGCGCGACGCGAATGACGATGCCGGTGATGCGCGAGTCGGTGCGCGCAGAATCAATCGCGTCCAAATAGTCATGCAGTACGGGCACGGAATTGCCGGTCAGCGAACCGAGCAAGCTGGCCGGCGGCTGCTCCTCAATCGAGCCCTCGGCGTCGATCACCAGAACCGAATTCGACGCGAGACGCTCGGGCTTCCACGCCGTCCAGAACATGGCCACTACGAAAAGAATCAGCACCACGATTACGATCGCTCGCCGCTTGCCCCAGCTCATTGCCCTTCCTCTTGAGTGCCTGCCGCCATGGGCGCCTGACTGAAATGCTAGCGCCATCGGACAAAAGTAGCACCCGCCCGCGCAAAACTCCACTCACCGAAGCTCGCCACAGCCCCCGTGGGGGTCAAAAAGCACCGGCGGCCGGCCGACCCTAGCGAAGTGCCGTAGGGCCCGCTGTAGGCGCGTGCTTCCTTCCCGGTATTGTCCGAGAAGGAATTGTGCCCGGCGACTGGCGCGTGTATCTTACCGCAGGCCCGAAACTCGCAAGCGCAGCATACCGATTCCCGTGGCTACATCTCAGCCAAGACCCTTGGTGGACATAGCGGGCGGCCCCGCGGCGATGGCCATGGGCTCTGGGCCGAACGAGTCGGTGGTGGCGCCTGGTCGGAGGACTGTTGATGACGCTGGCGCTCGGCACGCTTTATGCGTGGAGCGTCTTCGTCGCGCCGCTCGAGCACGAGTTCGGGTGGAAGAGGGCCCAGACATCCACCGTTTTTACGATTGCGGTTGTCATGTTCGCGGTCTCCTTCGTGTTCGCCGGGCGCCTGCAGGACCGCTTTGGCCCGTTCTGGATCGCAATTGCCGGCGGATTGCTCGTCAGCCTGGGCTTTTTTCTCTGTGCTTACACCACCAGCCTTTACTACCTGTTCTTCTGTTACGGCGTTTTGGGCGGCATTGGCAACGGATTCGGCTACGCAACAGTCGTTCCGGTAATGGCCAAATGGTTCCCCGACAAGCGCGGGCTGGCGATTGGACTCGCGCTGGCGGGCTATGGCGGAGGCTCCGCGATTTTTGGTCCGATCGCCGACCTGGAAATGTTCCCGCATTTCGGCTGGCGCAACACCTGCATGATTTTCGGCGGAATTTTTTTCGTGATGACCATGGTGGCGTCGTTGTTGCTAAAGAATCCCCTGGCCAGCGATCACGCCATGCTGGAGGCAAAATCCGCGAATGCCAAAGCGGCTGGGAACCCTCACGGCGCCGCGAGCGAAGATCATTTCTTGCCTAGCGACATGCTGCGCACGCCCACGTTCTATCTGATGTGGCTGGGATTTGGCCTGGGATCGTCGGCGGGGCTGCTGGTTATCAGCCAGCTCGTTCCCTTCGCCAAAAGCCAGGGCGTTCCGAGCGCCGCGCTGGCGACGATGGGACTGGTGGTAGGAGCGGCCGGGAACGTATCCGGACGCATCGTTTCGGGTTGGCTTTCCGATGCGCTGGGGCGCCTGAATACGCTGCGAGTCATTCTCGCGATTTCGATGCTGGCGATGCCAACGCTCTATCGCGTGGGGCCACAAGTGGCCGCGCTATACCTGGGCGTGTTCGTGGTGTACTTCTGTTACGGGGCGCAAGCGTCGGTCAATCCCGCCACGGTTTCCGATTTCTGGGGCACCCGGCACGCGGGCGTGAATTATGGTCTATTGTTCAGCGCCTGGGGAGTCGCGGGGATCATCGGACCGACGATCGGGGGCGTCCTTTTCGATCGGTATCGTAATTACGAGGCGGCATTTTACACCGCCGGAATTCTGGCCGCGATGGCGCTCATCTGCGAGATGGCCGCCAGACGCCCGCATCTGCCGCAAACCTAGAGCACGAGCGCCGAGTATGTGGCGGGACCCCGATTCGCTGGTGGTGGGAATAAAGTAGCGGAGTAGCCGATGCGGACGGAAACAGAAAAAAACACCCAGAAACTTAGGAGCCGACAGCCATATCAAAGATGTGTGCAGGCCCTTCGACTTTGTTTCTGAGATCGTCTCCGACCATCTATAGCGACTGGCTTCTGGTCAGCCTGCGAGTTTGTATTGATGGTTCCATATTTCTCTGTCAGGAAACCAATTCGCATGCTCGTCCGGTCTATTCAACATCATGACCTTTAGTTGGGGATTGAATATTTTTGACCACGCCGAAAGATAGGATGACGTTTTGATACAATATTCGCATCTCGATAATAATAAGCACGTGATCAGCGCCTCCTTTCCCTTCTGATACCCATCTCCGGCCGTTTTGTGCGTCGGTACACCACCGCGATAGATTTCTGCACAATTATACTGGACCACTTTCACGGGCCAGCTGCAGGCCATAAAATATTCGATAAATTCAGGTTCATCGCTGGCAAGGAGGATTGTTTTGACGGTCCTGACCTTTCCAAGGAATGACAGGACTTCACTTCTCACCGTCGCCCACTCCACTCTGGGCGCCTCGCCTGCCTTGTCGGTTCCCCTGTAATGCACACCAAGGGTTTCCCCACCAAAGGCTTCCTTTATGAATCCATCTACTTCCGAAAGAATCTCCTCCTTCACACCCATATATTTCTCCAAGAGCCCGCTAGCAATATCGACCGTAATCACACGGTCATATTTTTCTCGCAAGCCCAGGTCATGGATATTCATGATCACCGATGTATGAATTGTACGCACAGGCGCTATCCCGCTCGCCTCATGGGGAGGGGGAACCTTGCAATAAAAATAATTCTCGAACCAGTTCCGATTTCTTTGTTCGCATGAATAATTCTTTCCTGAGAACCGTATAACTGGTATCAGATGATTCCGTTCGCAGTGCAGCAAGATGTACAAATAGGTTTGCATTACTCCGAAAAATCCAAAATCAGATCGTATATCTATGGAAAAAACATTCCCGTTTCTATGTTGCATAAGCAAATTCCGCATGCGAAACGGAAATCTGAGCAATTTCATCGTACGATTCGAGAAATATAGGGAAACTAAGTACCTATAGAGGGCCGGCGAAAATCGTTTGATTGCTTGTTTCATTTGAATCCGAACTCTCCGCGACGTTGATCCTTGAAGAGACCTCTCGCAACTAACAAACCAAAGCCGGCGTTTCAACTACCAAGGATGGAGTCTCTTTGTATAGCTACCCGATTCGATCATTCGAGTCAAGGGGCTGAACCTGTTTAGCATGGCGATTGGCTCTTCGAGAGCCCCACACGCATCCCATGACTTCGGCGGGCAATCGCTTCCCTAGCAGGATGCGGAAAAACTCATTTCTGGCTCAGCTTTGCACAGAGGCAATGCGTCGAGCCTGCCTGAAGGCGTCGGGAATTGCTAAACAGGGAGTGTGGCTAGTCCCAGAAGATTCGCCAGAAGCTAGCCGAGAGAGATTCGTAGGTTGCTATTAGGACTGAGTATTTCGGCTGCCCAACAGAACTATTGTTCAAGGAGCAGAGACCAAGTCCAAAGCGAGCCGCAGTCTTACTTGTATCTGGCGCCGTTGCCAGTCGCCGAGCTGACTCAGGGATGTGCGCCGGATCAGATGTTTGGTAAAGGACGTCACTGATCAATCCGGAAGCAAAGCGCATGTCCTGCTTGCATACCTTTTCGCGAAACGTGTTCCTACCCATGCTCTCCAATTTCGATCGGTGCGCTGCCTGACGGGCTTGCACGAATGCTGCCGCAACGGCGTCAGCAACAGCGTCCTCCTGGTCAGTGGCAACCGTAGGCAGTACCACGAGGAAAATGAGCAAGGCACAAGGGATCAGCTTGTTCATATAGGCTGGGCCAATCGGTCCTCCCTAAAGGCACATTTTGTCACAGCTGCTAAACAAGTGGACAGTTGGGGGCGCCATAGAACTCTCTCGCTTGTTTCCACACCTCAAAGTGATAAGAAGAAGGCATGCACGGAAAAGATGAGCAACAGTTGGATGTGTTCCGCTAGGTAGACAGCGGGTACCCCAAGATCATCCCTTGTCTCCCCTTCGCGTCATGACCGATTTGGCGTTAAGGGAACTGCAACCACGGTTCAACAAGCTGTACGCCACAGACTGGGCGACCGTCGATAGCACCGGAGAAGTTGTTGCCAGCGCTGCTGCTGCAAGCGCTGTACTCGGTGCGCAGCGAACGGAATGCTAATCGAACCGTTAGATTACAACCTGTCGTTCCGGTGGTTCGTGGCGTTGAACATGGATGACCCCATCTGGGACCTGACCGTTTTCACCAAGAACCGGGAGCGTCAACTCGACCGAGACATTGCCGAAGCCTTCTTCGGCGTAAGAAAAAGCTGCAGGGTGTCCGCTGGCCGAAAAAAGATCGCGCCGGCTCACCAGTGGATGCGGTCAAACCTCCTATCTGAGTGACAAGATCGCGAAACCTAGAGAAAATCTAAATCGCACCATCGCTTTCTCCGCGGCCTGCTGGGCGCTGCAATGTAAAATATCTGTAAAGCCCGCAACGAGCCCTGCATAGAAGCGTCCAATTAGTTGAGCGGGAGATGTTTTTATATCGCTCACCACAGGAAACCCGCATCCCGTGTTTTCTGGGTATCCCTTCCTATCAGGAGCCTTTTCGATGCTTTCAAATGGAAAGAAATATCTCATCGTTTTTGCTTTTTCTCTGGTCACATTACCCGTCTGGGCGGCTCATACGGATTCGATGTCGTGGGAGACAAACCAGGCCATGACAATCGGAACAGCCCAAGTTATGCCGGGGCGTTATGAGTTGCGGGCCGAAGAAGGTCAGTCGAATCTAGAAGTGATCGAGAATGGCAAGGTTATCGCTACGGTACCCTGCACTTGGACAAAGCTCCCGAACAAGGCTGAGTACTCAGAAGTTCAAGCCGATAATAATCAGGTCACTCGGGTTCAATTTGGTGGACGCACGGAAGCGATCCAGTTCAATCGGTAAGTCAAAAAACCGTTAACCGATGGCGGGCGTCAACTCAGTCCTGCTGTTTGCTCTACCCTGAGTGGCAAGTAACAGCGTTGCTATCTCCTTGCACTCTGAAGAGCGGTAGTGTCTAATCTCAATCGGAGGTGTTATGAACAACATCGTAGAAGCATTGCGCAAGGAAGAAACCAAGTTAGAACGACAGTTGGTGGCAATCAAGGGTGCTATCGCAGCTCTGAACGGGACCAGCAAGGCGGCTGTGTCTCCAAACCACACCAGCAGTTCAAATGGATCTAGCGGAAAGAGAACACTTTCGGCTGCTGGGCGGGCCAACATAGTTCGGGCTGCGAAAGCACGTTGGGCGAAGATCAAAGCGGAGAAGTCAAAAAAGGCGAAGTAGTTCCCTTCTTCAGATCTACTCCTCAACTATTTCCAATATGCGGTGTATGGCGATCAGGGTTTGGACGTCGATTCAGCGCACCGACCCAGCCGTGGACCACAGGGGGTTCCCGGTTCCCCGAAGTCAGCCTCGAAATTGCAGCTCGGTAGTTGGGGAAGCGCCTGCGACACATCCTGCGCGGGGACAGGCAGCCACACCCCCATTGCCCGAAATGTCGTCCATGCTGACTTTGGGAAGAAAATGGGTTTCCCCATTCCCGATCACATCTCGGAGAAATGAGAGCAAGGCCTCTTAGAAGAGTTAACTCTTGTTTGGGAACGGGAACGGCTGGGACATTCACTGCTATTTCCTGTGTGGCGGAATAGCAATTGCAGTGACATCGCGGAACGTGTCAGGCGTACATTGCAGCTCTGGACACAACTCATCTATCGGCAGGTCGATTCTCAGAGTCGCTTTCTATCCCAAGCCGTTCCATCGGAGCAGTTGTAGTAAGCCGATTACTTGGCGGGTACTCCGAATCTTTCCTTTGCGGCGCTCTGGGGATTGTCTTGGGTGGACGCCTCCAAGAGCCCGAAGGTTTCCATTTCAGCAACGGGCGAGTGTGTTCCGATGGAAGAGATAAAGTATCGGCCGGGCTTTTTCGCTGCAATATGTTTCATGCGTTCCCTAGCGTTTAGAAGCCCTACGACGCTTTCTAGCCACACAGGATCGCTTTGGGGAACTCCAGAAAAAATATCAAACATCGTGCCCTTCATTATGAAAGCACCTCCCAATAGACGGGTGAAAGGTGTGCAACACCTCTATACACCGCCCTGTTCTGTTAGATGCCGGCTATCCCGAGTGAGGTGCTCGAATTCAGAAATTACCGATTCCATGGGGAGGCGCATGGCATCAAACAGGTAGGATTGGGAAATCAGACAGAGGTGGTCCGGAGGGGAAAGAAGACAGGACCATGACTTATATGCAACATCCTATCCTCCGCAGTGAACATTCGAGACATGTTTGCAACGTCTGTGCCAAGCCTTCAGAGGAAACGATCTGCGAGACATGCCGAGTCAGGATTCGCGCAGAAGCCCTCGCTATGAAGAAACACCGAGACAAAGGCGAGGAATGAAGGAGCGATTGGCCTCAGATGGAGTGAGCATGTGGCTCAACGAAGTTCGGGCGTCGATCAGCGGCACGCCAACCGGCGGGCGCGCAGCGGAAACCATCTTCGCGTGCGAGCAGCTTCGGAACGCGGGTCCCACGGCGGGATTCTAGACTAGATTCGCTATTTGAGTTGACGCGGCGCCGTGGGAAAGAACCCCCCGGAGAAATCCCTCGCTCGACTGGCCCCGTTCGGGATGAGGTTCCTCTCCGGGTGGTCACTTCGCTTCGCGCAAAAACCGCGCCGACTCTTCCGGTGGCGTAGGATTGATGTAGAACCCTGTGCCCCACTCGAATCCAGCCACCTTGGTCAGCTTCGGCATCATCTCGATGTGCCAATGGTAATGATCATTGATCTCCTCGCCGATGGGCGAAGTGTGCACGACGAAATTATACGAAGGAAACGAGAGCGCCAGGTCGAGCCGCTGCAGAAACTCGCGCAACACGTGGGCGAGGCTTCCATAGTAGGGCCCGGGCATATTTTCGAAAGCCGAGCTGTGCTGGCGCGGCAGAATCCAGGTCTCGAAAGGGAAGCGCGGGGCATAGGGCGCGAGCGCCAGAAAATAATCGTTGCCGAATATCATGCGATCGCCAATATCGATTTCCTGGCGGATCATGTCGCAGAAGATGCAGCGCTCTTTCTCCTCGTAGTAGCGCTTCGAGTAGTCAACCTCTTCGCGAACCCGCCGCGGCACGATCGGCAAAGCGATTAGCTGGGAATGCGTGTGTTCAAGCGACGCACCGGCCGGTTCGCCATGATTCTTGAAGAGCAAGATGTAGCGGAACCGCCGATCGTTTTTCAAATCGAGCATGCGGTCGCGACAGGCCCAGAGCAGTTCCTCGACCGATTTCTGGGGCAGCGTCGCCAGCGTGCTCAGGTGGTCGGACGATTCGATGATCACTTCGTGGGCGCCAACGCCGTTCATCCGATCAAACAACCCTTCGCCTTCACGATCCAGGCTACCTTCAATTCCCAGCGCGGGAAATTTGTTTGGCACCGCTCGAAGCGACCACCCAGGCATGTCCCTGCCGGCGCCATTGCGGCCGTAAGCCAGGACCTCGGGCGGGGTCTTGCCCTCATTGCCGGGGCAGAACGGACAAAATTGTCCTCCTTTGATCTGCACGCTTTCGCGTACAAAATCCATCGGCCGCCGCGCGCGATCGGTGGGCTATGACCCATCGCCCAGTGATCGGATCCTTGCGAAGTTCCGGCAATGCTCCTCCTCTGAAAACTAGCTGTTCGTCTCAAATTGCTTAGATGCCGTCTGACCAACCGCCCACTCATCCTGGCGCTGACAACGGCAAAACACGCGCAACAGGAATGTCATTGACCGGCTGGTGGCGTCCATCTTACGCACGAAACGCGCCTTTCTGCAGGCGTATTTGCGACGGTGGCCCGGCGTGACGCCCGGAAACGCGTAATTTCCCGCAGCGAGCGTGTAGCCAGGCGACCAAGACATCCACAGGGGTAAGTCTACCCCCCTTCCTCGCGCGGCTTTCTCTGCGACCAAGGCCGAGGCTTTGGAATCTTCCGGCGGGCTTCGGCCGAGCCTTTGGCGAGCGCCGAAGCTAACCCAAGCGAACATCCCAGGAGCGCAGGGTTTTGTCCCCGCCGAAATGCGATCCGCTGCTACTTCACCACTTCGAGTTCCCACTCGACGGTCTTGCCCCGGATCACAAAGCAGAGATAATACTCCCAAAATTTGCGGTACCAGCGAAACCTGTTGACCAAGGCCTGAAAACCGAGCGTGCGCCAAACGCGCAGCAGTTCCACGTGCACCCGCCGCTCGCGGAAATTGGCCGGTGCGTAGTAGTCGTATTCGCCGGGATGCTCGCTGAAGAACCAAAGCGAAAAGCTCGAGAGATGCCAGCGATGCGCCGGGCTGCAGTAGGAGGCGTGATCGGTGTAGTGTGGCGTGATGATCACCACGCGCGCTCCCGGCTTCGCCACGCGATGGACTTCGCCGAGCACCCGAAAAATATTGTCGACTTCCTCGATGATGTGCACGAGCCGCACTCCATCGAAACTGCTGTCGGCGAACGGCAGCGTCTTCTCCCAGTCACACAGCACGTCCGCCTGGCCCGCTGGGCTCATGTCGATGCCGATCGAACCCGGATATTTCTTTCGTCCGCAGCCGATATCGAGGATGCGCGGCATCGCGCTTACTTGATGACCTCGAAGGTAAACTCCATCAGCTTGCCGCGGATGATAAAGCTCAGGTAATGCTCCCAGAATTGGCGGAACACGCGGCTGTGGTTCACCAGGAATTGAAAGCCGAACGCGCGCCACAGCTTCAGCAGGCTCAGATTCAGCTTCACCTCGCGCATGCGGACCGTCGTGTACCACATGTCGCGGCCGTGCATTCCTCCGGGATAAAAATACAGAAACGAATAGGTGTTCAGGTGCCAGCGGTGCGTGGGATCACGGAAGGAGCTGTAATCGGTGTAGTGCGGCGTGGCCAGAAAAATAGTGCCGCCAGGCTTGGTGACGCGGTGGAACTCTTCCATGGTGGCAATAATGTTGTCGACGTGTTCGATCACGTGCTCGGCCCGCACCTGATCGAAGGAATTGTCCTTGAAGGGAAGTCCCCCGCGATCGAGGTGGCAGATTACATCAGCAGCGGTTGAGGGGTTCATGTCCAGCCCGATCGAACCGGGATATTTTGTCGGGCCGCACCCGACGTCCAAAATGCGCGGCAAATCTTCCTCCGCAAGCCCCATGCCGAAGCGGTTCAAACTAAATTGGAGCGGTGAATGAACAAACAAAAATAGCACCGGCCCGCTTTCGCGGGCCTGCCATCGTAGCAAAGCGGTGCGCTTACCGTGCGGGAATTATCCCCTGCCTTTGCCTTCGACAGCGGAAATGCAGGCGTCCAGCGTGGCCACGGCGAACTCCGCCTGTTCTTCTTCGAGCATCAGAGGGGGCGCCAGGCGGATCGAATTTTCGCCGGCACCGAGAAGCAGCAGTCCTTTTTGAAAAGCCATCTGCACGATGCGATTGCGTAGATCGGGCGCCTTCTCTTTGGTCTCCTGATCGTGCACGAATTCTACTCCGATCATCAGGCCCCGCCCGCGAATGTCGCCGACAATCCGATGCCGTTTCCGCCAGTCCGCGGTGTGACGAATAATGTAGGCGCCCATGCGCAAGGCGTTCGACATGTAGTTTCGTTCTATCAGCCCCAAAGTGACCAGCGCCGCAGCCACCGAAACGGGGTTTCCGCCAAACGTCGAGGCATGCGCGCCCGGTTCCCAGTCCATGATGTTCGATCGCGCGATCATCGCGCCAAGAGGCATGCCTGAGGCAATCCCCTTTGCCGCGCAAATAATGTCCGGCTCGATGCCCGAGTATTCGCAGGCCCACCACTTGCCGGTTCGCCCGATCCCGGATTGCACTTCGTCAACGATCAGCAGGATCTCGTACTCGCGGCAAAGACGTTGCAGCCGGATCATGAACTCGTCGGGTGCCTGAATGTATCCGCCCTCGCCTTGAATGGGCTCAATGAAAATGCCGGCCACGTCGTGAGGGTCCACGACGCGCTGGAAAAGTTCGCCCTCAATGTAGGCAATCGCATCGTCGGCCGCATACTCCGGGCGGATGCACGCCGAGCCGCGGTAGGTATTCGGATAATGGGCGTGAAATACGCCGGGGATCAGCGATCCAAAGCCCTTCCGCTGCACCGATTTGCTGGCGGTCAACGACAGCGAACCCATCGTGCGCCCGTGAAACGAACCATAGAAGGAGATGAACTTCTCGCGCCGGGTGTGATAGCGCGCCAGCTTTATGGCCGCCTCGATGGCTTCGGTTCCCGAGTTGCCAAAGTAAACATGCTTCTTGTCCGGGCCAGGGGTGATGGCAGCGAGCTTTTCAGCAAGATCGACCATGCCCTCGTAGTAAAAATCCGTGCAGGACATATGGATCAGCCGGGCCGCTTGCTTCTGTATCGCGGCCACCACATCGGGATGGCAATGCCCGGTAGAGACAACGGCAATACCCGCCGCAAAGTCTAGGAAGGTGTTACCGTCGACGTCCTCGACCATCGCCCCACGGCCCACGCTTGCCACCAACGGATAGTCGCGCGTATAGGAGGCTGACACAACGTTATGGTCGCGCTCGACGACTTCCTTAGCCTTCGGACCCGGCAGCTTGGTCACGATCTGCGGCAATTTGGGATGATTCAGCGTGGTTGTAACCGGCATGACGGCTCCCAGAATCTCACGTTTCTTGGATGATTTCCGAAGGGTTCGCGGACGTAGGTGCCGCAACTATAAATCAGTTCCTGAAAGCGCGGGAAAGCCTAGTCGCCAAACAGGTTCGGGCGGGCCTGGCAGGGCCGTCGATACAACGCGGTCGCGAGTTTTTCAAGCACACTCACTTGTACTTCCACCGGATACTGCCGTCCTTGGTGTCCTCTATAACTATACCAAAATCAGCGAGTTGCTGGCGAATTTCATCCGAACGCTGGAAGTCCCGGCGCTTCTTGGCTGCTAGGCGCTCGGCGACGAGGGCTTCAATCTGGTCGGCTCCCATGCGGGGGGCCTCGGCGCCTAGCCCCAGCTTGCGCAGCTTCTCCCCATCGTCATCGTTCAACACGGCGAGAATCTGGTCGAACTTCTCCATCGCGGCTAGCACGCGCGGCGCATCCTGCTGAAGGAAGGTGGCGCGGTCCATGGCGGTGTTAACGTCGCGCACCAAATCGAAGACCGCGGCCAACGCCATGGCCGTGTTCACATCGTCCGCCAGGCCGGCGGTGAAGTCGTCTTCGGCCCGTTCAACACGCTTTACGATTTCAGGGTTTGATCCCGGCCCGAATTTCGCAATCTTCAGTCGCGCCACGAAGTTGCGCAGCCGCTCGATGGAGTTTTGGGCCTGCTTCAACCCGTCTTCGGTGAAATTGAGCTGCCGCCGGTAGGGAACCGACAGCAGAAGGAAGCGAATTGTCGAAGGCTTCTGTCCCCGGGCGAAGAGATCACGCAAGGTAAAGAAATTGCCGAGCGATTTGGACATCTTCTGCCCGTCAATAATCAGGTGCTCGGCGTGCAGCCACAGTTTTACAAAGACATGCCCGGTAGCTGCTTCGCTCTGCGCGATCTCGTTCTCGTGGTGCGGAAACGCCAGATCCACGCCTCCGGTATGGATATCGAGCGTGTCCCCTAGATACTTCATGGCCATGGCCGAGCATTCCACGTGCCAGCCCGGGCGCCCGGGCCCAATGCGGGTTTCCCAGAAATGCTCGCCGGACTTCGGCGCCTTCCACAGCGCGAAATCGCGGGCGTCATCTTTTTCGTACTGGTCGACATCGACGCGGGCGCCTGCCTTCATCCCCCGCGCATCGATCTTCGAAAGCTTTCCATACGCGGGAAATTTGGCGATGCGATAATAAATCGAGCCATCGCTGTTATAGGTCAGGCCCTTCTGCTGCAGCCGCTCGATCAGCGCGACCATGTCGTCGATGTGGTCGGTCGCGCGAACCAACTCTTCCGGCATTTCAATGTTCAGCGCGCCAATGTCTTCGAGAAACGCTCGAATGTATTTCTCGGTGTATTCGCGGATGGTCACGCCGGCGTGCGCCGCGCTTTGGATGATCCGGTCATCCACATCGGTAACGTTCATCACCTGCAGCACCCGATAGCCCTGCGAACGCAGGAAGCGGCGCAGAATGTCCTGAAATACAAAGGTGCGGAAGTTTCCGATGTGCGCGAAGGCGTACACCGTCGGCCCGCAGGTATAGATTCGCACTTCGCCTTGGTGGAGCGGTTCGAGCGGCTCCAGGCGGTTGCTCATTGTGTTGTGAAGTAGTATGGGCGTCATCTTGGGGTTGTATGCAAAACGGTTATTTTAGCCGACGCCTCGCTTCGCAGCAAACCCCGCGTTCGCCAATCTGCCAATTTCGGTGCGACCATCGACACTGCGGTCGCGTGATCGGGATGGCCGAGCTGCCGGTCTGAAGGGGCCGGCGCCGCCGGCGGTTTGACTTTCGGCTCTACCGCGGCGAGACCGTTGACGGCGGGTGATTCGCAAAATACTGTCCCAAATTTGCGGTGAGTTGCTGGAGTCCCGAGCGCACGTTGCGGTCGAGGGCTTCGATTACGTCCGGAACCGTTTTGCCCATGACCGGCTCATCGTGCGAGTAGGAGTCGGCCCACACCGTGGCTCCGGACCTGGAATCAAACAGCTCCAGGCCCATTGAAAATCGCGCCGCAATTTCCGGCTTGTCCACCTCCTCAAGAGCATTGAGCCGACCGCGCAGGATGTATTCCCCGCGCAGGTTGCTGCCGATTGCCGAGACCGAGCGGTATTCGCCGGTGGCGCGCAAGGCGGCGACCAGCGAATCCTGCACCATTTCAACCGGCGGCTCGGCCCAGCGCTGGTATTCATAGGTTCCCAGTTGCACGGGCCCGGCGCCGTACACCAGGCGATCGTCACGATAGAGATGCGAAGCGGCCACCCGAGCAACAAGCAGGGCGATCGGAAAGCGCTCCGGCGCGGCTGGGGCCGCCGCAGGTCCGGGCTGCGCGGGGGGATCGAGGACGTAATATTTTACCGGCCGCGAGACCCCGCACCCCGCCGCGATTACGCCCAGCGTACCCAACAGCAGAGCGCGGCGGGCACGGCGCATCCCTGCTGTTCCGGATTTTCTTCCGGCGGTCATCTCGGCGGGGCCTCGCCCGGAATCCGCGGCTTGATTCCCGAGGAGCGGATCAGCGTGTAGGGCCGCGTCTTGATTGTCTCGGTGAACGCATTGAGGTTCTCGCTCACATGCCGCAGATTGTCGAGGATCTCGTCCAGATTCTCGGCGTTCGTATTCAAGGTCTGATTCAGCTGATCGGTCAGTAGGTTGGCGGAAGCGAGCACCTGCCGAAGATTTGCCAGCGCCGCGCGCAGATCGGGACGATCTTCGGAAATCGCGGCGTCCAGATGTGCCAGCGCCTCATCGGCTTGGGTCGCCGTCTTGCGAAAATCGCCCAGCAACGGAGTCACCTTGGTGGTCACGTTGTTCAGGTTGGCGATCGTCGCATGAAGCTCTGGCCGATCCTCCTCGAGCATTCCGCGCACAGTGGCCAGACTCGCCGAGATATTGGCGCGGTTCTTGTCGTTGAGCAGATCATTCACGCGGTCAAGCGTATCCTTTAGCGACACGGCTCGTGCGTCCAAATTCGCAATCAGATCATTGGCATTGGGGCCAAGACCGCTGATGATCGCCGCCAGATCAGCAAAGCTGACGTATTCGTTCGATTTGAGCGTCGCCCCGGCGGCGGCTTTGGGCGCCGCAGCCGTGCCGGGAATGATGCCCAGAAAATTGTCACCCAGCGGGCTGGTGCTGGTAATCGTGGCGATGCTATCGGTCTTCACCGGCACATCCGGCGCGACCGAAAAGTCGATTTCCATTCGCGCAGGGTCTTGCGGATCGGGGCCCACTTTTTGCACTCGCCCCACCGGCGGCCCGCCTGCATAGCGAACCTGCGATCCCGGCCCCAGCCCTCCCGCGTTCCTGACGTAGGCGCGATAGGGAATGTCGCCGTGAGTGAGCCTTCCAGAAAGCAAAAAAACCGTGGCGATGAGCAGGGCCGCTGCCACCAGCACAAACAGTCCCACCAGTGCCTGTTCCCGCTTAGAATCCATTGGCTCGCTCGATGACCCGGCCGGCTTCCGGCATGCCCCGGTCAGCGGAATCGTGGGAGTATAACATGAGGTCCCCCGAGGCCCGGTGACGCTCGCATCTAGCGCTTCTCCGGCAGATTTTCGCCGGTCAGCATCTGCAGATAATCGATCTCATCGGTCAACTCAGGCTCCGGGACGCGGTCAAGGAATTGCCGCACGCGAGGCTGCACACTGGATTTCATTTCGCCGGGCGTGCCGGCCGCAACGATGTTGCCTTTGTCGATCAAGATCATGTGATCGGCGATCAAGAATGCGCTGGCCAGTTCGTGTGTGACCACCACCACCGTCATCCGGAAGGCCTTCTTCAATTTCAGAATGAGCTCATCGATGCCCGCGGCGATAATCGGATCAAGGCCGGCCGAAGGCTCGTCAAAAAACAGAATTTCCGGATCCATCGCCAGCGCCCGCGCAATCGCCGCTCGCTTTTTCATCCCCCCGCTCAACTGCGCCGGCATGTAATTCTCGAACCCCGAAAGGCCCACCTGGTCGAGTTTCAAACGCACGATGATCTCAATTGTGGAAGCGTCAAGCTGCGTGTGCTCACGCAGCGGCAGCGCCACATTTTCTCCGACGGTCATCGAGCCAAACAGCGCCCCGCCTTGAAATGACATGCCCATCCTCTTGCGCAGCTCGTCACGTTCGGATTCCCGCAACGCCGCAAAATTGCGGTCGCGAATCCATATTTCTCCCCCGCTCGGCCGTTCAAGACCCACCAGGGTGCGCAGCAGGGTGCTCTTTCCGGACCCCGAACCTCCGAGAATGACCATCGTTTTGCCGCCGGGAGCTTCGAAGTTGATGCCGTGTAGAATTTCCCGCTCGCCGTAGTTGACGCGCAAGTTTCTCACCGAGATCGGCGGGCCGCCGGGCACCTCAAAAACTTCGTCACTTGTGCTTCGCGCGTCCGGCATCTGCCTATTGAGGTGCGGTAAAGTAAAAAATCGCAGTAAAAATCAGGTCCACGACAATCACGAAGAAAATCGACTTCACCACCGCGGAGGTGGTCGAGCGGCCCACCTCTTCTGAGCCCAGCCCGGTCTCAAAGCCCTCCTGGCAGCCCACGGCGGTAATCACCAGCCCGAACATCACGCTTTTGATGAGCCCCGTGACCACGTCCCGTAGCACCAGAGCATCGAAGGTGGCGCGGAAATAGCTAGCCCACGTGAATCCCGCGCTCGTCACTGCGAAAAATCCCCCGCCCAGCACGCCCATCAAATCGGCCCAGGTGGTCAGGCACGGCAGCATGAGAATCATGGCCAGAAATTTCGGAGCTACCAGAAAGTGCACCGGCTCGAGCGCCATGGTTTCCAGGGCATCGATTTCTTCGTTCACTTTCATCGTGCCGATTTCCGCGGCAAAAGCCGAACCCGAGCGGCCGATTACTATGATCGCCGTCATCAACGGCCCCAATTCCCGCGTCAGCACGATCGCCACGGCATCCGCCACCAGCTGCATCGCGCCGAGCTTGCGCAACTGATAGGCACCTTGCAGCGCGAGAATCGTGCCCACGAAAAAAGAAATGAGCGAAACGATGGGGACCGCTTCGACACCCACGGACATCGCCTGGTGCATCGCGGGGCCCAGGCGCAGCTTTCCGCCGCGGAAGGGTTCGATGAAAACGGCTCGGGCCGCACCGCCCGTCAGCCGCGCGAGGTTGCCAACATAGGCCAGTCCTTCCACCGTGGCTTCGCCAATCGCGGTTGTCAGCGCCATGCCGCACCTGGGGAACACACTTGTGGAAGGGACCGAATCCTGGCCGGCACGGCGCCGGCTCTATGCCGAGCTGCCATCTCCGCCGGCTCGCAGCGCGGCCTCTTCGGTGTCGTACACTTCAAAAACTTTGATCAACCGGGTGAGTTCCAGAACTTCCCGGGTCGTCCGGCTCAATCCAAACAGCGCGAAGCTGCTCTTCAAATCGCGCGAAGTCTTCAGGCCTTCGACCAGTGAAGCAACTCCGGCGCTGTCGATGTATTTCACTTTCTGGAGATTGACGATCACCCGCTGAGCGTGCTTTTCCTTCAACAATCCGAGCAGCACCCGGCGAACCTCCGGCGAATTGTATAAGGTAATGTCGCCGACGACGTCGACAATGGTGGCGTTCCCTACCTGGCGTGTGGAGACGTCCATAGGAAGTTATTCATTTTCAACCGAACGCTTCTTGCCAGAGCTCCCGTGGCGACAGAATTCATCTGCCCCTGGCTCCCTATGGAACCCGGTCAAAATGTGAGCCGTTGGAGAGGAACCCACCGAAGCAAGCGATCTAGCTTCGGCGATCCGACGGCGTATAGCTGCGCAAATCGTATCCCAGGTAGATCTGCCGCGGCCGCGCGATCTTCTGCTCGGAATCGAGTAACATTTCTTCCCACTGCGCGATCCATCCCGAAGTGCGCGGAATCGGCGAAAAGTACCGGGAACATCGTCACCGGGAAACCCATGGACTGATAGATCAGCCCCGTGTAGAAATCCACGTTGGGATAGAGCTTGCGCTTGATGAAGTATTCATCTTCGAGCGCGATTCGCTCGCATTCCAGCGCGATGTCGATCAGCGGGTTGCGTCCCATAATGTCGAACACTTCGTAGGCCATGCGCTTCACAATTTTCGCGCGCGGATCGTAGTTCTTGTACACCCGGTGGCCAAACCCCATGAGCAGCTTTTCGCCCGCTTTCACCTGCTTCACGTAGGCCGGCACGTTGCTGACCGAGCCAATTTCCATCAACATGCGCAGCACCTGCTCGTTCGCGCCCCCATGCAGCGGGCCATAGAGCGCCGCAATGGCCGCAGCGGTCGAGCAATAGGGGTCTGCGTGCGCGCTGCCCACGCCGCGCATGGCGGTCGAGGAACAGTTTTGCTCGTGGTCGGCGTGCAGAATAAACAGAATGTCGAGCGTCCGCTCGAGCGTGGGGTTCGGCTTGTATTTCAGTTCGGTCGTGCGGAACAGCATGTTCAGGAAATTGCCGGTATAGCTCAGATCGTTGTCCGGATATGCGAATGGCATGCCCAGGCTGTGCCGGTAGGAGAAAGCCGCAAGCGTGGGCATCTTGCCGATCAGCCGGTAGGTCTGCCTGCGGCGATTGTCGGCATTAAAAATGTCCTTCGATTCGGGATAAAACGTCGACATCGCGGCCACCATGGACATCAGCATGGCCATGGGATGGGCGTCGTAATGAAATCCTTCGAGAAATTTTTTGAAATTTTCGTGAACGAAGGTGTGATGCGTGATGTGGTAGGTCCAGTCCGCCAATTGCGCTTGCGTGGGCAGCTCGCCGTGCAGGATCAGGTACGCCGTTTCCAGATAGGTGCTCTTTTCCGCGAGTTCTTCGATCGAATAGCCACGGTAGCGCAGGATTCCCTGATCGCCGTCAATATAGGTGATCTTGCTCGCGCAGGACGCCGTGTTCGCAAAAGACGGGTCGTAGGTCATCATCCCGAAATCGGCGTCGTGGACTTTCAGTTTCCGCAGCTCGATGGGCCGAATCGTATCGTTGTTAATCGGCACTTCAATCTGCTTGCCGGTCCGGTTGTCGGTAATGGTTAGGGTGTCGCGGCGGGTCTCCGTCGAAGTCTCACCGTTCATGACTGTTCCTGTTTTGGGCAGATTCATTGCACCCTCTTTGAAGGTGTACGCGCGACATTCAGTATATACGAACCGACTAATCTACACCAAAACGTCCGCTTCGAAGTCTCCTGTTTGCCCCGCAAATTAGCTCCGCGACGGGCGTCCACCAACAGAGGCCCGCCTGCACCTGCGTCCGGCCCCGAGCCAACCCCCGCTAACCCCCGTGCCTGTGTGTAGCAACCGGGTCCGCTTGTTCGGTAGAATCGTTGTTTCGCATTTTCCGCGCGGCAGCAGAACGCGACCAGGCTTTAGCGCACAATTCAAAGGAGAGACCGAATGCCCTCATTCCCGGGAGTCGATTACCTCGACTTCGATTCCTTGTTAAGCCCTGAGGAAAGGCTCGCCCGGCAGACCGCCCGCCGGTTCACCGACGAAGAGATCCTGCCGATCATCGAGCTCCAGAACCGTGAAGGAAGATTTCCCGTCCCGCTCGTTGCCAAAATGGCCGAGCTAGGCCTGTTCGGCGCAACTCTCAAAGACTACGGCTGCGCCGGAATGTCAAACGTCGAGTATGGCCTGGTCATGCAGGAAATCGAACGCGGCGATTCCGCCATCCGCAGCTTCGCCTTGGTTCAATCGGCCCTGGTGATGTATCCGATCTACACCTACGGCTCCGACGCACAGAAACAGAAGTGGCTGGCGGCGATGCAACAAGGCAAAGCCATCGGCTGTTTCGGGCTGACCGAGCCACAATTCGGATCGAATCCCGGCGGAATGCTGACGCGCGCTGTCAAGCAGGGCTCCAGCTACATCCTCAACGGCGAGAAGATGTGGATCACCAACGGCTCGATCGCGGACCTCGCCCTGGTCTGGGCGAAATGCGAAGACGGAAAGATCCGTGGTTTCCTGATTGAAAAAGGCACGCCCGGATTCAAAACCCAGGACATTCACGGCAAATATTCGCTCCGGGCTTCGGTGACATCCAGCCTCACCATGAGCGACTGCCAGATCCCGGCTGAAAATGTGCTGCCCGGCGCCGAAGGCCTGCGAGGCCCTCTTTCCTGCCTCAACCAGGCGCGTTACGGGATCTGCTGGGGGGTGATTGGCGCCGCGATGGCCTGCTACGACACGGCGCTCAACTATGCCAAGCAGCGCAAACAATTCGACAACCGCCCCATCGCCTCTCACCAGCTCGTTCAGGAAAAGCTGGTCTGGATGATCACCGAAATCACCAAGGCGCAGTTTCTCATGCTGCAGGTAGGCCGTCTGAAGGACGCCGATCGCCTCCATCCCTCGCACATTTCCATGGCGAAAATGAACAACGTCTGGATGGCCCGCGAAACCGCTCGCACCGCCCGCGAAATACTCGGCGCCAATGGCGTGGTGGATGATTACTGCATCATGCGTCACATGGCGAACCTCGAATCGGTCTTCACCTATGAAGGCACCCACGATATTCACAAGTTGGTCATCGGGGAGCGCATTACAGGCATTGCCGCATACGTCTAGCCGATTTGTTTCCCGCGGCGATTTCTGGGGCGCACTTGGATTATCATAGCCAGCAGACCGTTCCCGCTGGTCTGTAATCTGGTCCGGGATCAGCCTCAATACTTACAAAGGAGTTTTATGGAGAAGGCACTCAGCCTGGAATTCTTGCGCGTGGTAGAGGCGGCCGCGATCGCGTCGGCCCGCACGATGGGCCTTGGCGACGGGCACAAATCCGACCAAGTCGCTGTCGAGACCCTGCGGAGTGCGATGGATGCTGTGGGCATGGACGGCACGATCGTGATCGGCGAGGGCGAACGCGACGAAGCGCCGATGCTCTACATCGGCGAAAAAGTAGGGGCGGCGGTGCGCGACAAGTCCCGCAAGTATCCGGAGGTGGACATCGCCGTAGACCCGCTCGAAGGAACCAATCTCTGCGCCACCGGTGAGCCGAACGCCATTGTGGTCCTGGCCGCCAGCGACCGCGGCGGATTGCTCCACGCGCCCGACCTTTACATGGAGAAAATTATCGTGGGACCGTCCTGCAAGGGAGCGGTCGAGCTGGACGCGCCGGTCGCGCACAATCTGCGCGCGATTGCCAAGCGCCTCGACCGCGACATCGAAGACTTGGTGGTCATCGTTCTTGACCGTCCTCGTCACCAAAAGCTGATCCAAGACATTCGTAAAGCGGGCGCGCGCATTCGCCTGATTTCAGACGGCGATCTTTCGGCGGGCATCAGCGCCGCGGTAATCGGAACCGGGGTGCACGCCGTGATGGGAACCGGCGGCGCGCCCGAAGGCGTCCTGACGGCGGCAGCTCTCCGCTGCTTAAACGGCCAAGTCCTCGGTCGTCTGGTCGTTTCCAAGCCCGAGCACCACGAACGCCTTGAAAAAATGGGCATCACCGATCCGAACCGCATCTATGAGACCGCCGATCTGGCGCCCGGGAAGCGAATCATTTTTGCATGCACCGGTGTGACGGGCGGGAACCTGTTGGGTGGCGTCCGGTTCTTCGGTGAAGGCGTCCGGACCCATTCGCTGATTCTCACCCACGAAGAGCCGCAGGTGCGCTTCGTCGACACCGTTCACCTCGAGCGGCGTCCGGACGTGAAGGTTCGTTTCGCCTGATTTTGGAAAACCTTCCCCCCGCGGCACTGCCAGAATCATCTGCGTGCTCAAGGTCGGTTGCGAACGTGGCGCAGCAGCATCGGCACAATCCTGAAAACATCGAGATGGTGCCAACCCGGCAGTGCAGATGTGCCCGTGCGCGAACTGCGAAGGCCCGTTGGCTCGCGACAGCGAGCGTTCCGGGCCATCTTTAGTGTTCGCGTTTCGTTTTGGCGCTTACCGCGCCGCTACGTTGTATGGGCTAACGGTGGATTGACGCCGCCGGATGTGGTGCGCCGGCTTGCTGGCGGCGTGGCAGGTTGCTTGGCATTCTCTCGGAGCTCTGCGGAGGCAGCGGTCGAATCTGGCTGGTATTGACGTGATCGCTGATCGCCTGCAGCCGCTTCAAAATGCCCTGCCACTGGGTGAAATCGAGTTGCCGCAGGAACGGCCGAAGCCCTTGAATGAACGGGTCTTCGAGCACCGTTTCGCCGTTCGTTTCCGGCACGAAGAAGCGATTCAATCCGACGCCCAAGGCTTCGGCAATTTTCTCAAGCGTGCCGAGGCTGGGAGTCATCTGTCCGCTTTCGATCCGGGACAAGTAGGAACGGGACACGCGCGAGCGTGCCTGTAGCTGGCTCTGTGTCATACCGCGCGACTCCCGCAATTGCCGAATGCGCTGGCCGATATTCTCGACGGTATCTCGATTCGGCCAGTTCTCGAACAATTGGCGGTCGTCCCCCGGCAGATCTTGAGGGGACGGCGTCGGAATGACGAACGTCACCTTCGGGGGCAGCAGACGCAGACAGCGACGGCAATTACCTGTTCTCGTGCGGTATTGCACCAGTCCGCACACTTGGCAACGAATGACTTCTCTATCCATATCTATACTTACTTCTACGGCTTCTTTTTCCGCCACCGGGTCTCCTCGCAGACTATTCCGGCGATGCGAAGGGGAGGAACGTGACAACGTAAGGGAAGGCAGGAACTGGCGCGGGAGAGATTGTGTACAGGGTGCCAATTCTTGTCAAGCCCTTTTTACCTCCGTCCGAGGGCTGGCCATTGTACCGCTACACGGATAGTGTTGCAAATAGTACGTTTCGCTCCCCCGGTCCCCTTCGCAGCGCTTTTTTTCAGGTTGCAACTGACGGGCATGGTCCAAGTCTCTAAAACATTCCGGAGTGTTTTTGCTTACCCTTCGCCAAGGTTGTGCGCGAATGTTGAATTTTCCTAATCACGCTGCCCCTTTCAGATTCTGCCATGGCGAAAAGCGCATAGGCCCGTCAAAAACGCCGTCGCTTTCTCTACCAAGCGCGTGAATTGCCATTTGAAATGCTAAGATTGTGCGCTGTTCCAGCCGGGGGACAACGGGAACCCATGACAGCGGATCGAGCAGAAGCCTGGAAGCTGCTCTGCGAGTACACGCAGAGCGAAAGTTTGCGTAAACACGCGCTGGCGGTCGAAGCTTGCCTGCGCGCCTATGCCAGAAAGTTGGGCGCGGACGAAGAGCTTTGGGGCGTCGCCGGCCTGCTGCACGACTTTGACTATGAACGCTGGCCCAACGCCGAGCATCATCCCAGCAAAGAACATCCCTACGAAGGCTCGCGAATCCTCCGCGAGCGCGGCTACCCCGAGGAGGTGATCCACGCCATCCTCGGGCACGCGCATTATTCGGGTGTGGCACGCGTTTCTCCGCTCGACCATGCTCTGTTTGCGTGCGACGAGCTGTCCGGCTTTCTCACTGCCTGCGCTCTGATCAAGCCCAGCAAGAGCATTCACGAGGTGGAGGCCGCGTCGGTTAAGAAAAAGTTAAAGGACAAAGCTTTCGCGCGGGGCGTGAATCGCGACGATGTCTACCAAGGCGCCGAAGAAATGGGTGTTCCTGTGGAAGAACACATTTCTTTCTGCATCCAAGCGCTGCGGGGAAGCGCGCAGGAGCTGGGCTTGGCCGGGGCTGCCGCGGTTTAAAAATGGTTTTCAATTTTTCCACAAAACAAGTGTGCACAGAAATTTTTGACGCGTCGCGCTCTATGTTACAATCGCGCGATTTCAATGGACCGCGCTGGGGAAATCCTAGGAAAAGTTGTACGCCGGATCGACCGGCCCGAAGCCGCTCTTGCGTGGCTCGCAAGCTCCTGGAGCACCGTCGTCGGGAAAACTCTCGCCGCTCATACGCGGCCGGTTCGCTGCCAAAGCGGATGCCTGGAGGTCGCCGCCGATGGGAAAGGCTGGCGCAAGCAGCTGGAGTGCATGAAGAAAGAATTCTGCGCCCGGGTCAACCAGGCTTGGGGTGGAAATCTGGTCCGTGAAATTAAATTCGTGGCCGCCAAGCCCGGCCCGAAGCGCGTACCCCGCGAGCTTGACAATGAGCACACGCCGTTCGTGCGCAAGCGCCAGAGATAAGCTTGCTTCGATTTTCTAATTCGCTTCTTCAGATTCTAGAAGCCGGGCAACCCTGGGCATGTTTGCCGACCGCACGAATTGGAATCTGTCTCCCAACCGTTTGAGTGAAGCGCTTGCGCGGCATCGCAAGCAGGAAAAACCGCTCATCGATTTGACCGCTTCCAATCCCACCGGCTGCGGATTCCAATACCAGGCTCGGTCCATTTTGCAGGCCCTGACGAACCCGGCGGCCCTCTCCTACCATCCAGATCCCCGGGGCCTCGAATCAGCTCGCCGCGCCGTCGCGGATTACTATCGCGGTCTGGGCGTCGAAGTTCCTATCCACGGCATCGTTCTCACCACCAGCACCAGCGAGGCCTACTCCTTTATTTTTCGCACCTTGTGCAATCCAGGAGACGAACTCCTGATTCCCGCACCGAGCTATCCCTTATTCGATTTTCTCGCGGAGATTCAGGATGTAAAACTCTTGCCCTATCTGTTGCTCTACGATCACGGCTGGCAAATTGACTTCCATACGCTTGAAAAGGCCATCACGCCGCGCACCCGCGGCGTGATCGTGGTGCATCCTAACAACCCCACCGGACACTTCACCAAGCCTGCGGAATTCACAAAACTGAACGCTCTCTGCTCGGCGCGCGAAATGGCGCTCATCGCCGACGAAGTGTTCCTGGATTTTGCCTCCGAAGGACAGCGACCTGCCACGTTCGCTGCAAACCAGGGCGCGCTCACCTTCACGCTGAGCGGACTGTCAAAAATCTCGGGCTTGCCCCAGATGAAAGTGGCGTGGCTTGTGGCCAGCGGACCAGAACAAGCAAAGGCCCAAGCCCTCGAGCACCTTGAAGTCATCGCGGATACCTACCTATCGATGAGCACGCCCTTACAGTTGGCGATACCCGCCCTTCTGGACCAGCGCCACTCCTTCCAACGGCAACTAATGACCCGCGTAGGACACAACTTGCATGAACTTGACCGGCAACTGTCGCTGCACGGCTCCATCGGCCGCCTGCGCGTCGAAGGCGGCTGGTACGCCGTGCTTCGCGTGCCAGCCACGCGCTCCGACGAAGATCTCGCCATCGCCTTGCTCGAAGACCAAGGCGTCTACGTGCATCCCGGCCATTTCTATAATTTCCCCGCGGACGGTCAGCTCATAGCGAGTCTGATCATCCCGGAAGACGAATTTGCGGAAGGCCTGAAGCGATTGCTGGCAATGTTTTGAGCCGATGGCGATGTCTGTGCGGCACAAGAATACCTGCCCCGGGCCGGGGTCGTTTTCCTAACGGGTCCCAGGATCGCTCGGGTGGGGACAGGATCGATGCTTGCCTGAAACGCTCCGCGGCAAACGCGCCAGGGACTGGCCGCGCGAACAGGCCGCGGCGTCCAATCCGCGGGGACGGCTCGGTTCAACTAGACAAAAGGGGTTTTCATCTGCCGAAGGCCCATAGATCGAGGGCACCGGAACGTTGTTGAGCCGTAGGTATACACCAAGCTGCGCGCGGTGATGGATCACGTGGTTCAGACAAAAGCTACGAACCACGCCGATCTTCGGCGCCGTGAAAATCGTCTTCTCTCCTGCCAGCAGCGACCAGGATTTCATCAAGCTTTCGTCGCTCGCACTCGACAAGGTGCTGCGCAAGCCGGCGACGTTCTTATCGAAATCCTCCAGCAACTGCTTCCGCGAAGTCATCACCAGCGGCTGACGCGACGACCCGCCCCCGGGGGGCCGCACGTTGAAGGAGTCCTGCTGCAGGCACATGGTCACGAAACCCGGCAGCTCCGCCAGGTGCCCGGCCAGACGCCCCATGGTCATCGATTTGTCGTGTGGTTTCCAGTCGGGCTTGTCCTCCGGAACACGTGAGTGTCTTCCGGGTGACTGCCATTTCGTGGTCGAATTCAGGAAGTATGGAATCGCGAAGGGCCATGTTTCCTCCAGCAGAAAATAGATTTACTCAACACAAACATCTCTACACGTAATCGAAAAGGGTCATGAATCCGTAGTCCATGTGCAGCTGTTGGTGGCAATCGAAAAAGCGTCAACCCCGGATTGTCGGCCACGAAATCGACCTCGGTCTGCTGATAGCCATTCAGCATGACGACATCCTTCATCACGCCCGCGCTCGACGTTCCGGCAAGATTGGTCAGCTCAAAACTGTGGCGATGCAAATGAATGGGATGAATATCGTCGCTCGCGTTGCGCAGGCGCAGCCGGTAGCGCCTCCCTTGCTTCAGATGAAACGCCGCCGGCACAACTTCGCCCGCCATGCCCTCCATCGGAAACGCAACACCGTTGATCGTCCAGCGATTGAAGCCCTCCGCGGCGGCGTTGTCTTTGGCGAAGGTCATCTCAAAGGTCTGATCGGGCGCCGCGGCCGGCGCTCTTGCTCGTCCAAAGCGCGCGTAGCTCCAACCAAAAGGCGCAGGAGCGAGCCACTGGGGCTTTCCAGAGCGGCCCGAATACTCCACCACAATCCCCATACCATGCCGGCGATCGTCATTGTCGAGATCGCCCAGGATCCACACGCCGGGATGATTCATTTCCACGATCGCCGAAATCCGCTCCGCTGTCCCGACCCACAGAACGGGCACCCGGGCCGGCGTGGGAACCGGGTTGCCATCGAGCGCGACAACCTGAAATGTATGCCCCGGCAAAGCCAAGCTGCGAATCTCGGTCGCGCTGCCATTCAGGATATGCAGCAGCAGGCGCTCGCCTGGCTTCACGCGAAGCGGCTCGCCATGTCCGAGCATTCGGCCATTGATCGTAAACGATTGGTAGCCGACTTCGTAGCCGTGAGCCATCCCCTTGGCAAGAGAAGCCTTCATGGCGGTCTCGCCGGTATGTTTCAGGGTCTGATCCGCAGCGGACGGCGAAAGAAAATCCTGAGCCATGTCCCCGCCCTTGCTGAGCGTGGGCTCGAATTCTTTCAGAACCAGAAAAACTTCGCGGTCGTAGCGCCCGGGATCGTTTTTGGGCTCGATGTAAACCGGCCCCACCTGCCCCGAATACTGCCCGGCGTAGAGATTGGCGCCCGCGCGATTGTGCGTATGATAGAAGCGAAATCCGGATGGATTGGGCGTGAACGTAATCCGGCGCTTCCCGAACGCCGGAATGAAAGGAGTCCCTTCTTCGGCCGCGCCATCGACGTCGGTGCCAACCTTCTGGCCGTGCCAGTGCAACTGCTCTGGCGTTTCCGTTTCGTTGAAAACGTCGACGGTGACTTGCCGCCCCTGCTTGAATCGCAGCAGCGGCCCTGGGAACTGACCGTTGTAAGTGATGGTTGAAACGATGCGGTTATGCGCGATCTCGACCGGAGAAGCCTTGATATGCAGCGCATAATCGGGCGCCGCATTGGTTTGCGCCTCGGCACTCGACTGGGGATAAAACCACAGCGCCCCGGCTGCCAGCCCGGCCGACTGCAGAAACCGGCGCCGCGATTCGATCCCTCTCTCCACGAAAATTTTCCCCCGTCGATTTCCTGCTATCCGCCAGCGATCGCCCCGATGATCAACAGCGGTTCTGAGCCACAGGCCACCGCATCAGGCAAGGGCGCGTCGGGTGATTGCAGCGACAAATCCTCCTGGCAGGCGAAAAATCTCAGAAACGGATGCCGCTGTTGGGTAAGGTAATCGCGAATCGTCCCGCGCAGCATCGGATAGCGGGCCTCAATGGCGTCCACGACCGAGCGCTGGGTCACCTCGCCTCCGACCGCAACGCCCATCTCGCTGCCCACGCGGGCAAGCGTACGCAAATGCACTGGAAGCACGACCCGAATCACGGTCTGGCGTTTTGCTGGAGCGCTGTTTTCGGTCATGATAATGTCTGCACCTCGATAGATAGCACGGCCGGGAGATCGCGCACAATAGCAGCCCAATGGTCTCCGCCGTCGGGCGATGCATACACCTGTCCGCCGGTGGTTCCAAAATAAATCCCGCACGAATCAAGCGAATCCACCGCCATCGCATCGCGCAGCACGTTCACATAGCAGTTGCTCTGCGGCAGTCCTTTCGTGAGCGGCTCCCATTGATTGCCGCCGGTGCGGCTGCGATAGACGCACAGCTTGCCGTCCATCGGAAAATGTTCTGAATCGCTCTTGATGGGAACCACATAAATCGTCTCCGGCTCGTGGGCGTGCACATCGATCACGAACCCGAAATCGGTTGGCAGGTTTCCGCTGACCTCGTGCCAAGAATCGCCGGCATTGTCGCTGCGCATCACGTCCCAATGCTTCTGCATGAACAGCACGCCCGGCCGCGACCGGTGCATCGCGATGCGATGAACACAGTGCCCCACCTCTGCCGTGGGATCGGGAATGTATTGCGATCGCAGTCCTTGATTGATCGGCTTCCAGCTCTTCCCGCCGTCGTCAGTGCGAAACGCCCCGGCCGCGGAGATGGCGATAAACATGCGCTCCGGATTGCTCTGATCGAGAACGATCGTATGTAAACACATGCCACCCGCGCCCGGCTGCCACTTCGGCCCGGTCCCGTGCCCGCGCAATCCGGAAAGCTCCTGCCAATTCTGCCCACCGTCAGTGGACCGAAAAATAGCCGCGTCTTCGATGCCCGCATACACCGTTCCGGATCGCTCAGCGAGGGTTCTAAGTGCCACACCCGTTTGAACTCCCACGGATGCGGCGTTCCGTCATACCACTGATGCGTGCCCGGCACGCCGTCATACACAAACTTGTTCCCGATGGTTTCCCAGGTCTTCCCGCCGTCGCCTGAGCGCTGCATCACCTGCCCGAACCATCCGCTCGATTGCGACGCGTAGAGCCGGTTCGGATCGGCGGGCGACCCCTTGAGGTGATAAATTTCCCAACCCGCAAAGTGCGGCCCGCTGACGTCCCAGTTCTCCCGCTGGCCGTCGGAGGTAAGAATGAACGCGCCCTTGCGCGTGCCCACCAGAACCCGCACCTCACTCATGCTCGCCTCCCTTGGCATCGGTTCCCTAGGGTCGCGGCGATGCCCCGCGGTTATGGTACTGCGTTATTGGAGGGCACCGCTTCGATACGCCGTGATCCTCTTCGATCAATCCCCGCGCCGCGTGCCCGCCCCTTACATTCCCCTACGGGAATCTGTTCAGTCTCTCCGCGCGCCTGGGAGACCGTCTTCTGATTAACAGACGAACCAGCCAGGGCGGAATCGACATCCCCGGACGATTTTTTTACGCCCACGAGCCTTCCGCTCCAGACCTTCTACTACGCCGCCGCCTTCTCGCAGTTGATCATCCACGGAATCCGAGAACCCTCGCGTCGATACCAGCGGCACGCACGGGCGCCCTCATCCGCGTTTTTTCTTGCGCTTGGCAGCACCCGGCCTACGGTCGTCTACAAACGGTGGCAGCAGCGGAGTCGGGTCACGTTCTCGCCAGCGCCGCCGCGTTTCCGTGAGCAGCTGCTCGCGGTTGTTTTCCATTTCCGCCAGCAAAGCGCAGGGTGCGCCCGTATCCTGGTGCCGTCCCCCCCAGAGGAACATTTCGAGCAACACCGGCGCCAGATCGATGCCTTTTTCCGTCAGCCAGTAGTTCAGCCTTCGTCTATCCTTTTCGTCGGCCTCTAGGCAGATGATTCCCGTCGCTGCAAGCCTCTGCAGCCGGTTCGCCAGAATGTTCGTCGCGATGCCTTCCCCTGATGCTTCAAATTCCTTGAAGGTGTGATAGCCCCGCACCATCAGATCACGCACGATCAACAGCGACCAGCGGTCCCCCAGCACCTCTAGCGAGATGCTCAGCGGACACCCCGACCTCCGCGGCGGCTTGGAATTTCCAGCCACAAGCCCAAGAGACTACCCGCTCTAACTTGCAAAATGCAAGTGATATTGCAGCGTGAAGAGATTCATGTTTAGGGGAAAATGCGGAAGGAAGCGTCTGCTTCGACGTAGCCGTAGGACATGCCCGGGGTATTAAAAGCAGCAGCCGGACGCCCGTCGGAGTCAAGAAGAATCAGCCCGCCCCTGCTGTGGGCCCGATGCGCAAGCTTGAAGACGGCCGCATCGGCGACCGCCTGCGCAATGGTTGTGCTGGCATCGGCTGGCTCTGCGGCGCCAGGAACTGGGGTAACGGAAATGAGGTCCTGTTGCGGTGGCGCCGCCGCGATCTCGCGCAGCGGACCACAGGCAGCGGCGCTTCTGCGGTAGACCTTGAGCGCTTGGGGATCCCGCAGCAGATCAACCGCGGTCTTGGCCATCACGATTTTCATGATCCCCTCGCCATGCCCCGTGCAGGAGACGCCGCCTGCGTCAATATCGGCGTAACATCCGCACCCGATCAGCGGAGAATCCCCGACGCGGCCGGGATATTTGCAGCAGGTGCCACCGGTCGAGGTGCCCGCAAAAAGATTCCCCATGGAGTCGCGTGCGACCGCACCTACCGTGCCGCCCCCTGTGACTTGCGACGTTGCCAGGTTGCGCCGCCAGACTTCCCGTGCGTGTTCGCTGACCAGTTCTTCAGGCGCGCAAAGCGCCATGCCATTCTCGGACGCGAATTTTTCGGCGCCCGCGCCGACGAGCATCATATGCTCGCTTCCTTCCAGAATCCGCCGCGCCAGCCGGATCGGATTTCGCACCCGCTCGACTGCCGCCACCGCGCCAGCCTTGAGCGTCCCGCCGTCCATGATGATCGCATCGAGCTGCGCGCGTCCCTCGAGATTCAAATGCGACCCGAGGCCCGCATCAAACGCCGGATCATCCTCCAACACAACGATGGCCGCCTCGACCGCATCGAGCGCCCCGCCGCCATCGCACAGAATCCTCCATCCCGCATCGAGGGCCCGCCGGATTCCCTCCCGCGATGTCTCGATCCCCTCCGCAGGAATATTTCCAGCCCCGCCATGCACGATAAGTGCCGGTTTCAACCGCATTGCAGAAGTCTAGGCCGGACCCGCCTCCAGAAGCAAAGGGACCCCCGGTGCCGCCACCTAAGTGGCACGAGCGGACTCCCGCCTGGCAGAATTGCTAGCTCTTGAATGATTCATCGCGCGCGCCGGCGTTTGCGAAAGCAGTCGAGGGTCTGCTGGCCGGCCAATCGAACAAGAGATGCTTCGCCGGGACTACTGAGGATACAGCATCAGCGTAAGGCTCAGCACCAGCAGAAGCGGCCCCACAAACAGCACGAAGCTCAATCCGAGCGCCACTTGCAGGGCACCCTGACGCTTTAAAAACGCCGCGCCTGAAGCCAGCACCCGGGCAGGCAACGGGCGCTGCCCAAGCATCGAAACGTATTTCAGGAAAGTCTCGACCCAGTAGCCAAACTGCGAGCGGGACTGCCATAGCAGGTCGATCCCGGCACACATGATGAGTCCGCCGACAGTGGCAAGTAGCTTAGGCATGGTAAATGTCCTTTTTATTAGAAAGAAGGGCCATTCTAGACAGACTTCCGCCAAGTTGCACGAACGGAATGAAACAATGTTGCCAAGAGCGAAAAGCTCGCTCATCGCGACGGCGACGCCGAACTGTTCTCGACATGCCGCAGCCCCCACAGCTTGGCTTGTTCATGTTCGGTGGCCTGATAGGTATGTTCGCCGTGATGTTTGCCCGGCGGGCGATTCAAAACCTCACCGCCGCGTGCACCTGCGTGAATCGCAGGCGTGGGTGCCTGTCAACGCACACGCTGCCGCCCTTTGATCCGGCTTGCGCGTCTCTGCGCCACCCTGTTCCGCGCATTTCCCAATGAATACGCGGCTGCGTACGCCGCTTGCCGACGGCCTGGTCGCGGCGGTTTGCTGGGCATTCGGTTTGGCTGGCCTTCTGTCTGGAATTTCGGCAAAGAATGGAACACTATTAGCAAGCGGCGCTGTTGCGTAGGTTTGGCGCGGGCTGGACGGACAAGCAAACTGAGTACCTCCGGGACAACCAGATTGGCGGCAGGCGCGAGTGCCTCGCGAACGAACCCTCCAGAGGCCCGCTTAGAAAACGATGAACTCCATGGGAAGCGCACCAGCACGACCCTTTCGGTGATAGTGCCGGTATACAACGAACAGTATCTCGTTGAAGCCAGTCTCGAGCGCCTCAAGGTGCTCGGAGAATCGCGCCTGCTCGATGCCATCAAAGTCGTTGTGGTCGACGACGGTTCCTCGGACGGAACGGCCGCGGCCTTGGACCATTTCCGCGAATCCCTCGCAGCGCCCAAGGCCCAGGCCAAATTTTCCTGGGTTTGGCTGCGCCACGAAAACAACAGCGGCAAGGGCGCGGCCATCCGCACGGCTCTTGCGCAGGTTGATACCGAACTGGTGGTGATTCACGACGCCGATCTCGAATATCACCCTGGCGATCTGCTGAAGATGATTGAAGTGTTTTTGTTCGAGGACGCCGACGCCGTCTTCGGTTCGCGCTTCATGTCTGGCGGCTACAAGCGGGCCCTGTTTTTCCGCCATGCCCTGGGAAACAAGCTGCTGACTTTTCTCTGCGATCTGGTCTGCGATCTGAACCTCACCGACATGGAAACCTGCTACAAGATGGTCCGTGCGGACCTGCTCAAGAGCATTCCGCTTGAAAGCTTCACCTTCGATGTTGAGCCCGAGCTCGCGATCAAGCTTGCCAAGCGCGGCAGCCGGATTTTCGAAGTGCCCATCAATTATTCCGGCCGGACCTATCTGGAAGGGAAAAAAATCGACTGGAAGGACGGCGCGCGAGCTCTTTGGGCGATCGCGCGATACGCGATTTCCGACCGGATCTACACCGAGGACCAAAGCGGCGGAGAAATCCTCGAGCGCATGAATCGCGCGCCCCGCTTTACCGCTTGGATGACCGACGTGATCAGGCCCTACGTCGGCAATCGCGTTCTGGAAGTGGGTGCCGGAACCGGCAACGTATCCATACACCTCATGCCGCGCTGGTGCTATTGGGCAACCGACGTGAACCCGCACTACCTCCAGTATCTCGCGACGCTGCGCGCCACGCGCCCTTACATGCGGGTCGGTTACGCGAATGCCATGGAGGCGGGATCATTCCCCGCCGGGCAGACTTTCGACACGGTGGTTTGCCTGAACGTCGTCGAGCATATCGAGGATGACGTCAGCGCGCTTCGCAACATCTATGACGCGCTCGACGCAGGCGGCCGGGCCATCATTCTGGTGCCGTGCGGGCCCTGGCTTTACGGAACGCTCGACCGAGTGCTGGGGCATTTCCGCCGCTACACGCGCCCGCGGCTCGTGGAAATCGCTCAGCAGGCCGGGTTCCAGGTTGACGAGATGCTGAAATTCAACCGCATCGGAGTCCTTGCGTGGTGGCTCAACGGCCGCGTTCTTCACAAGAAAACGTTCGCGCTGGGTCAGATTCGAATACTGAACTTCCTCACGCCGCTGTTCCGGCTGCTCGATCCGCTGCTTCCGCTTCCCCCCCTCTCGCTGATCGCGATTCTGCGCAAGGCAGTTGGCGATGTTCCCGCGATCGAGCAATCAGCGATGCCGAAGTCCGCGGCGAACTCCGCCTCCTGAGCGGACGGGCTCAAACTCCGGTCGATAGAGACTAAACGATCTGGAGCAGACCCTTGCTGGGGCCCCTGTTCTTGGATGGGTGCGGGTGGCGTTGGCGCTCTGGAGGGCGCCATCTGCAATCGGGAAGAGGGTTCTCGTCACCGGCGGTGCGTCATTTATGAAAGACGCGCCCGCCGGGGTAGCAGAGGATTTTAGTTCGATTACTTGCTGGCGGAGTTGATTCGTACCCGCCGGACTTCCGCAACAAAAGGTCGCGCTTCTGGCGGCGTGGGAATCTTTCCGTCAAGTACCAGGCGGGTTGTCAAATCCTTGCCATAGAACGCGACGGTGGAATCCTTGTCCCGCTCGACAATGGAGCCGCCCAGGTCGATGCCCGCAAAGAGCCCTTTGGCCCGGGAGTAGGTGAGCATTTGCGCCTCGACTTTCCAGTCCGTGCCAGCCTCGGCATGGCGCCCCACAGGACCTGCGGCGGCGGCGGCTTCGCCACCGATCTGGAACTTGTCGGCCATCAGATGCCTCATGCCTTCATTGTTCATTACCATTAACACCAAGTCGATTGATTCCACACCGATCTGTGCGCCCAGCTTCCGCCGCTGATGACAAAGAACGCAGGTGCACTCCAGCTTCCGCTCGGCAGCCGGCAGGTAGCGACGCCCCGGCCGTGTTTTCCGGCGATGATGAACCCACCCTTGATGAGGCCGGGAACTACCGCGATGCATTTGGCGCCTTTCAGAACCTCATCGGGAATGCCTTTGTCCGGAGCATTCACGATTTGGTGCAGCACTTTCGTGGCGCTTTGAAGACGCTCTACGGTGTCGGTCTTTGTCTGTTCGGCTCGAGAGACGCCAACGGTAAGAATCAGAATAGCAACCAGCGCGTAAATTCTTGATTTCATTTCCAGGGCTCCCTGAGGCTGTCCACCGGGGAAAGATTGCCCTAAAGCAGCCCCAGTTAGCCATACAGGTTTAGTCGGAGAAACCGGAGTGGTTTTGCGCAGTTTAGAGTCACGGAATCACTGAGGGCTGCTCCGCCCCTCAGCCGAGCGGTTAGCCGGCCACGACTTGCCGCCGAAAGTACTCGTAGGTGGTGCGCAGCCCGTCTTCCAGCTTCACCTTGGGCTCCCATCGAAGAATGCGCCGCGCTTTGGAGATGTCCGGACAGCGCTGCTTGGGATCGTCCTGGGGAAGCGGATGAAAGATGATTGGCACGTTGGCGCCGACAAGGGCCTTCACGCGTTCCGCGAATTCCAGAATCGTGATTTCGTGCGGATTGCCAATGTTTACGGGCTCATGTTCGTCGGATTCAAACAGGCGGTAGATGCCCTCGATCAGGTCGGAAACGTAGCAGAAGCTTCGCGTCTGACTTCCCTCGCCGTAGACGGTTATGGGTTCGCCGACCAATGCCTGGTAGAGAAAGTTCGGAAGGGCGCGCCCATCATTCAGACGCATGCGCGGTCCATAGGTATTGAAGATTCGCACGATGCGTGTGTTCACGCCATGGAAGCGGTGATAGGCCATGGTAATGGCTTCTGAGAAGCGCTTCGCTTCGTCATATACTCCCCGCGGGCCGATCGGATTCACGTGCCCCCAGTAGCTTTCCGGCTGCGGACTCACATCGGGATCGCCATAGCATTCCGAGGTCGACGCCATCAGGAATTTCGCCTTTTTAGCAAGCGCGAGCCCCAGGCAATTGTGCGTGCCAAGCGACCCCACCTTCATCGTCTGGATCGGGATTTTCAAATAGTCTGGCGGGCTGGCGGGAGAGGCGAAATTCAGCACCGCGTCGACCGGTCCGGAAACGTCGATGAAGCGCGTTACGTCGTGCACTTTGAATTGGAAGCGCGGGTTCGAACGCAGATGAGCGATATTCGCCTCCGACCCGGTCACCAGGTTGTCCAGGCAGAAAACTTCCCAGCCCTTCTCAATGAAGTAGTCGCACAGATGCGAACCTAGAAACCCGGCGCCGCCCGTTATAACAGCACGCAAATAGCACCTCTTTTTCCCAGAAACTCTGCTTTCCGGTAAAAGTATTATCACCGAAAAACCTGGCGGCAACCGGGAAATCCGCAAGGCCGTGCGCTTTAGATTCACGTCGTGAGACGCGGCCGGGCCTACAACAACCTCCCCGAGGGGGTTCTATGCACTGATTGTGAATTACAGTACGTTGGTTCTATTGTGACGCACACAGCCTGGCGGCAAGATGGTCGCAGGACGGAAAAATGCTAATTGCAGCGTTTATCTTCGTGCTCTCCTTCGCGGCCCTGATTCAGTTCGTGGCGCTTCAGTGGCGAGCGGGCTTGGTCCGGCTGGCATCGACCCCCTTTGCCGAGGACGCCAGCGGGAACCTCGAAACGGCCTATAACCTATTTAAAAATAAGGCCTTTTCTGACGTGGCGGCGCTGCAGAAGCTGTGTCCCACGATGGGCAGCAGCGCTCCCAAGCTGCATTCTGTCCGCCTGTACCACAGTTTCCTACAACTGTTCAGCTCACTCGGAGCCGCGCAGTGGGCCAAAAGCGAAATGGACCTTTGTGCTCGCTACGCCGCCGCGGTTTTGATGCAACAGGTGCAAAGCAACCAAGCGCTTGCGGTCCAAGCAAGCTCATTCTAACTGCTTAATAATCATAACGTTATAAATAGTTACTCAATAGGCTATCCCCCGTCATTCCCGATGAATTGCCAGCAGGTTTATCGGGTAAATTGGATCGGGTGATTGCAGATGGCTAGGCGCGCCACATCGTCCTTCCTTGTATCTATGCTCGCTTTTTGCAGCCTGCTGTACCAGGGCTGCAGCGGGAAGCCGGGAAGTCTCAGCGCCGTGTCCATCACCACCACCTCTTTGCCCTCGGGCAGCACCAGCAGCAGTTACAGTACAACGGTGAACGCCAGCGGGGGTTCAGGACCATATACCTGGTCGGTCGCCTCTGGCAGTCTACCGAGCGGCTTGTCCCTCGGGACCAGCACCACGAATTCGGACACCATTAGCGGGACGCCCCTCGCGGTCGGTACATTCACTTTCACGATCAAGGTGACAGACTCTGCAGGAGCGTCCGCAACGTCTTCGTCATTGACCGTTCAAATCAGCAACCTCGCGATCACCACTCCCTCCCCTCTGCCAGCAGGCAGCGCGGGGATGGCGTATACACAGCAATTCGCAGCCACGGGGGGGACGCCGCCCTATCAGTGGTCGATCGCCTCGGGCTCGACTTTGCCCGCGGGGCTCACGCTCAGTTCTTCAGGACTTCTTTCGGGAACGCCCACCACGCAAGGCACAACCACATTCGACCTGACGATAACCGATAGCGGAGCTGCCTCCCTGACCAAGAGCTTCACCCTCACAATTACCGGGGCGACCGGCTTGGCCGTCTTGAATGGGGATTATGCATTCGAGTTCAGTGGATTTAATTCCTCGGGAGCGCTGGTTGCCGGTGGAAGTTTCCACGCCGACGGCGCTGGCAACATTACGGCCGGCGTAGAAGATGTCACCACGACGGCCGCGCACAGCAACCAGACCTTCACCGGCACCTACACACTTGGCTCCGACAATCGCGGCACTCTTGTTTTCAGCAGCCTGGCAGGATCGGCCACCTACGCCTTGGCAATCGACACGACCGGGGCGCACGGCCGCCTGATCGAATTTGACTCCAGCGCAAATCGCGGCTCCGGCCAGCTCGAAAAGCAAAGCGTCACCGCCTGCGCTTTCAACACCATCAGCGGCGAATACGCCATCGGAATCACCGGGAACTCCGCCGCGTTGGGAGGCTTTAGCAGCGGTCCGGTGGCAATCGCGGGAAGATTTACGGCCTCGCCGCCGGCAGGCGCCTCGGGCCAAGGAAGCATCGGGAATGGTGAAATGGACGGTAACACGCCCGGCTTTGTGGCTCCTACACAAGAGACCGTCGCCGGCACCTATCAAAGCACTTCACAGACCGCCCGCTGCCTGGCAACAATTTTGCCAGCCAGCCTGCCGAGCATGACGTTCAGCGTGTATCCTGTTTCCGCCGCGGAATTCTTTTTGGTCGAAACCGACACGGTCAGCGCGAACACGCCCTTCCTTACGATCGGCACGCTTCTGCAGCAGGTGGGTTTCCCGTTCTCCGGACCGGCGGGATCATTCACCGCCACGAGCGTGGCCGGTTTGAGCGGTCAATTTCTTTCTGGCAGTGCCTACCTGCCGGACGTGGCGGTTGCGTCGCTGACCGCGACCGGGCTGGCGAGCTTCTCGATGATCGTGGTTGAGAACCGCGCCGGAACGGTGATGAATTTCAGCGGAACGGCAAATTTCCAGAACGCCGATATCTTCGGGCGAGCTCAAACCGATCTGCTGACTCCGATTGCCCCGGTCTTCTACATGATCAATCAGAACCAGGCTTTTGCCATTGGGGAGATCAACAACAATCCGTTTTTCGGAATCTTCCAGCCCCAATCAAACGGCCCCTTCACGGCGGCGACGATCAAGGGAAGTTTTGCAGAGGGAACTTCGAGTCCCTCGGTCATGCCTGTCAGGGATTTTTCAGGCGTCCTCGTTCTCGACGGCGTTCAGGCAGTCACCGGGACCGAGGACGTGAGCACGTCGCTCGCAAACAGCGCCGCGCAAAGTGTTGCCGGGAGCTACACGATCACGAGCACCGCTGCCGGCAGCGGCATCCTGACGCTTACCTTGCCGGCTCCGTTTACCGCTGCCTTCTTCGTCGTATCGCCCACCCAATTTGTGCTGGTTTCAACGACCACCGGCGACGCCGACCCGATTTTGATTTTTGCTGGCCACTGATCGCCAAAATACTCCGGCGAAGCTTGCGCGAACTATCCGCCACTCGATCAGTAGGACCAGCGCATCAGCACGGCGCCGGTGGTATAGCCTGCGCCCACCGCAATCAGCAAAACCAGATCGCCCTTGCGCAGCCTTTTCTGCTCCACCGCATCCATCAGCCCCAGCGGAATCGTCGCCGCGGTGGTATTGCCGAAGCGGTCGATGTTGACCAGGACCTTTGAATCGTCCACGCCCAGCCGCTCCTGCATGGCGCGTATGATCCGCAGATTCGCCTGATGCGGCACCACCAGCGCCAGATCGCGACTCTCACTCCATTGCGCTCGAGCAATTGGCAGGCGAGCTCGGCCATTGCGCCGCACCGCATACTTGAATACCTGCTGCCCTTCCTGGTGAACGTAATGCATGCGCTTCTCCACCGTTTCAGCGGACGCCGGGTGCAGCGAACCCCCAGCTGGCATATAAAGATTGCAGCCGCCCGATCCATCCACGTCATTGGCGAAATCGACGATTCCCTCCTCGGCATCAGACGTGGCCGGCTCGAGCAGCACGGCGCCCGCGCCATCGCCAAAAAGCACGCAGGTGGCGCGATCGGTGTAATCCAGGATCGAGGTCATCACATCGCTTCCGATCACCAGCACCTTCTTGTGCGTCCCCGCCCCCACGAATTGCGCACCGGTTGTCAGCGCGTAGATAAATCCCGAACAGGCGCCTGAAAGATCGAATCCCCAGGCGTGCGACGCTCCGAGACGGTCCTGAATCAAGCAGGCCGTGGCGGGAAAAAGCATGTCCGGTGTAACCGTGGCGACGACAATCATTTCAATCTCTTCGGCGGAAAGGCCCTTGGCGGCCAGCAGCTTCTTCGCCGCTTCGGTTCCCAAATGCGACGAGGCCACGCCGCTATCGGCATAGTGCCGCTCGCGAATGCCTGTGCGTGTCCGAATCCATTCGTCGGTGGTATTCACAATTTTCTCGAGATCAAAATTCGTGACGACTCGCGGCGGAACGTACCCGGCCACTCCCGTGATTTTTGCGGCGATACGTTTGCCCATCGATCTCTCCGTGATTTCAAGAACAGACGCACGATTGTATGCAATCGCTGCGGCACTGACAAGGCAACACTGGCGACGGTGGCGACGGGTGATTAAGCGTTTGCTCTTGGCAATTTCGTAGCGATAGGTGATTTTAGCGGTTTTTCCCAGCATTGCAGCAACGGAACAATATTTGTTCTGGCTGAGCTCGATCGAGTCACGCACCGCCTTTTCATCCAGGTCGCCCGCCAGACGATAGACCATTTCGATCTTCGCCCACACCGCGGGAACGGCGTCGGCTCGTTCGCCCGACACATCCACCTCAAGCGAGCGAAGCTTCTGCCGCTTTTTTCCCAGGATCGAGCACCACGTCCACCAGGCTGCAGGCGCCCAGTGCCGCCAGAAGCATCTCCATCGGGCCGGGCGCAGCATTATGCGCACGGTCGCCGTCAAATGGCACCTCGTGCCCCGATGGCGTCGTCGCGACAAATTCTTCAGAGCGCCGGTCCAGGCTACCTTTGCCGTCGGCATGATAACCTCCGCTAGATGCCGTTGTCTGGCCAGACTGTAGCGAGTTAGCGGGCGGCAGGTCTAGTGGCGGAGGGGATTCAAGATGGCCTGGTCGACTGCTGCGGCCGAATCGATTCGGGATCTACCGGCGATCCAGCGCCGGATGACGGACGTCGCGCCCGGCAACGAAATAGATCACATCCTCGGCGATATTGGTTGCGTGATCGCCGATGCGTTCGAGGTTTTTGGCCACCAGCACCAGTTCGAACGCCGAGAAAACAACCGAGGAGTTTTCCATCATATAGGTGAGAAGTTCGCGGAACATTTGATCGCGCAAGCGATCGACCTGATCGTCCCGCTGCAGCACGCTCTGCGCCAGTTCCTGATCCCCGCGCACCAGCGCATTCAGGCTGTCGCGAACCATGCCTTCGGCGAGTTCGCTCATCCGGGGCAGATCCACGTAAGGCTTCACTTGCGGATGCCGCAGAACCCGCATCGCGGACTGCGCGATGTTCACAGCCTGGTCGCCGATGCGCTCGAGATCGCCGTTGATCCGCGAAACCGCCAGCAGAAATCGCAGGTCGGCCGCCATGGGCGCCTGCAGGGCGAGCAATCGCTGGATGCGCTCGTCAATCTCGATTTGCATTTCATTGATGGCATCTTCTTCGCTCAGCACTGCTTCCGCCAATTGCTCGTCGGCATCCAGCACCGCATGCACCGCCTGATGCACGGCGCGTTCCGCCAGCCCGCCCATCCACAGCAGCCGCTGTTTCAGTTCTTCCAGATCGCGTTCGAAATGACGTTCCATGATTCCTCGCTGCCGGTAGCTAGCTTGCGTTCCCCGGGGCCGGTTCACTGCCTGCAACCGCGCGATCTCATCCGAAGCGGCCCGTAATGTACGCCTCGGTCCTGGGCATCGGTGGGCGTAGTGAAAAGCTTGGGAGTCTCGCTGTGCTCGATCAGCTTGCCATCGAGCATGAAAGCGGTGTAATCGCTGGCGCGGGCGGCCTGCTGCATGTTGTGCGTGACGATGGCCATCGTGCAGCTGTCTTTCAGATGAAACATCAATTCTTCGATCTTCGCGGTCGTCACCGGATCGAGAGCCGAGCACGGCTCATCGAGAAGCAGAACTTCCGGATCGACCGCCAGAGCCCGCGCGATGCACAGCCGCTGCTGCTGTCCGCCGGAAAGAGCGAACGCCGATTTTTGCAGGTAGTCCTTCACTTCGTCCCACAGCGCGGCGCGGCGCAAGCTGTGCTCCACGAGATCGTCCAGACGGCCCTTGTAACCCTTGATGCGCAGGCCGTATGCGACGTTGTCGTAAATCGATTTCGGAAACGGATTGGGCCGCTGGAACACCATCCCGACGCGCCGCCGCAGCTTCACCACGTCCATTGCAAAATGTCCTGGCCATCGAGCAAAATTTGCCCCACAACGCGCGCTATTGCGGATGGTCTCATTCATGCGATTCAGGGTCCGCAGAAAAGTGGACTTCCCGCATCCGGAAGGCCCGATGAGCGCAGTCACTTTGTTCTCGGGAATCTTGCAGATTCAATCCGAAGACGGCCTGCTTGGGGCCATAGAAGAAGTCGAGATTGTGCAATCTGAAAGCGCACGCGACGCCTCCTTCGGCGGATGCCGTCGAAGTAGCCGGCTCGCTGGCGCGCACTTTGGGCGTGAGTCTCGCGGCTGAGCGTCTTTTCCTTGCGCGGCTGAAGCCATATCAGACACTCCGGTAGGACCCCCCGGCGATTCAATACCAGCCGGCAACCCAGATTCGCGATCAGAACCAATGCCCAGCAGAACCAATCCGGCAGCCCAGGCCTGGCGATGCCAGTCATCGTAAGGCGCAATGGCATAGGTGTAAATCATCACGGGCAGCGAAGCAATCGGCTGGCTCCATCCCGGGCTCCAGTAACGATTGCTGAAAGCGGTGAACAGAAGCGGCGCGGTTTCCCCCGCAACACGAGCCAGAGAAAGCAACATCCCGGTGACGATGCCGCCGCTCGCCGCGGGAACGATCACGGTGGCAATCGTCCGCCACTTGCTGGCCCCGAGCGCCATGGCGGCCTCGCGCATGCTGTCCGGGCACCGCTCGCAGGAACTCTTCGGTGCTGCGGACGGTAATCGGAATCACCATGACCGCCAAGGCCACGCCGCCGGCCAGCGCCGAAAAATGCTTCACCGGCAACACCACCAGCGAATACGGCGAAAATTCCGATCACGATCGAAGGAACGCCATTCAGCAGATCGGTGGTGTAGCGAATGATAAAGGAGAACGTCTTTCCGCCGAATTCCGCGAGATACACGCCGGCCATCAACCCTACCGGGAGACCCATCAGGGCCGCCAGAAACAGAAGCTTCAGGCTGCCAACGATCGCATTCGCCATGCCCCCGCCCGTTTCACCGACGGGTTTGGGCAGCTTCGTGAAGAAATCCCAGTTGAGAGACTTGCCGCCGTTCCAGATCAGATATCCGAGAATTAAAAACAGCACGGAGACCACGGCAAACGCAGCCACGCCGGTGAGCGTCAGCATCACGATGTTCAGCGACTTGCGCCACAGCAAGCGGAGGTCGCTCATGAGGGATGGCCTCCTCCGCGCTCGGTGGCGACGATCAACAAGCGGGCCAAGCCGTTCAGGATGAAGGTCATCAGGAACAGAACCAGACCCAGCTCGATCAGCGCGCTCAGGTACAGGTTGCCGGTGGCCTCGGTAAATTCGTTGGCAATCACGGCTGCAATCGTATAGCCGGGAGCAAACAGCGAGGCGGCGATTTTGGGGTCGTTGCCGATCACCATGGTCACGGCCATGGTCTCGCCCAGCGCGCGGGCCAGCGCCAGAAACACCGAGCCCATGATCCCGGTCCGAGCCCACGGCACTACCACTTTCCAAGTCGATTCCCAGCGCGTGGCGCCCAGCCCCAAGGCTGCTTCGCGCTGCTCGCGCGGCACGGTCAGCAGCACTTCGCGGGAAACCGAAATGATGAACGGCACCACCATGATCGCCAGCACAATCCCGGCGGTCAGAAATCCCACGCCATAGTTGGGACCCTTGAAAAGCGGAAGAAACCCGAGCGTCGACTTAAGCACCGGCCCGACGTACGGTGCGCATCAGCGGCACAACGATAAAAATTCCCAGCAGACCATAGATCACGCTGGGCACCGCGGCCAGCAAGTCGATCAAAAACGCGATGCGATCACTCAATCTTCGCGGGGCGAGTTCGGCCAGAAAAATGGCCGCGGCCAAGCCGAGCGGCACGGCAATCGCGAGCGAAACCACCGACGTCACCAGGGTCCCGTAGATAAACGGCGCGGCTCCGAAATCTCCGGAAACAGGATCCCACACGCGCGTCCAGAAAAACAGCAGCCCGAACTTCGAGCGCGAGAGGCTGGAATTGACCCACAGCTCATACACCAGCAGGGAAGTAATCAGCAGAATGGTGGCGGCGAAAATAAGCGTAATGATATGCGCCACCTGGTCGCCGTCCCGGAATCGCTGGGCGAAAGAACGCAGCCCCGCCGAAGGCGGAGCTGCGTTGTCCATCGTGGCGCTTGGGGTAGCCATAAGTTACTACACCACAGATTCACTGAAGCAAAGCAATCGCCTTGATTTCCTTGGCCACGATTGGCTTGGGAAGCTTCGCGTAGGACAATCCTTCGTTGTAGTTTTGCCCGTCGGCGAGCATCCACTTCAGAAAGTCGGTCACCGCAGTCTTCTTGGCGGCGTCCGGAATTTTCTCGGGAATCAGCAGCCAGGTGAAGCTCGAAATGGGATAGGCGGCCTCCCCGGGAGCGTTCGTGATCGAAACCCGGAAATCGTCCGGCATGTCTTTGGCCGCGCCGGCTGCAGCGGCCGTCACACCCGCAAGGTCCGCCTTCACAAGCTTGCCTGCCGGGTTCTGAACTTTTCCATACGGGATGTTGTTCTGAACGGCGTAGATCAACTCGATGTAGCCGATCGAATCAGGGGTTTGCTTCACCAGTCCGGATACCCCTTCGTTGCCCTTGCCGCCTAAACCAACCGGCCAGTTCACCGAGGTGTTCGTGCCGACCTTGCTCTTCCAATCGGAGCTGGCCTTGGAAAGAAAATCGGTGAAGATGTAGGAGGTGCCGCTGCCATCGGAGCGGTGCACGACGACGATATCGTCGCCCGGAAGCTTGACGCCCGGATTGGCCTTGGCAATCTCCTGGTCATTCCACTTGGTGATCTGCCCCAGGTAGATTCCGGCCAGCGCTTTCTGGGTGAAGTTGAGATCACCGGTGACCCCCGCAACGTTATAGGTAGGCACGACGGCCCCGAGCACGGTTGGAAAGTGCAGGATTTTCACCTTCGACTGTGCCAATTGCTCGTCGGTCATCGGACCATCGGAGGCGCCGAAATCGACCGTCCCAGCCAGCAGCTGCCGGATCCCACCGCCTGACCCGATCGACTGGTAGTTGATCTGCACATTCGGATGCGCGTTGTGGTAAACGTCAAACCATTTGGAGTAAATCGGGTAGGGGAACGTAGCGCCTGCAGCGTTGAGCAGCACCGTGCCCGATTGGGCTGGGGTGTTGGCTGCCAGGCCCAGGAAAAACGCTGCCATCCAAAGCATTTTCTTCATTTCGGGATTCTCCTAAGTATTATTCGCCAGGATTGTTACAGTCATGTTACATGGCTCAAAATCGTTCCAACCCGGACGCGCCAATGTTCGGTGTAGCTAACTTGCTGTGCGATAGTGACTTGCCGCAATTGGTTAGTTGCTGGAGACAGGCCTGGCATGACTCAAGCCCTTGGCGACGCACAATATGCCAACTTCAATGAATTCGCGATGATTGCCATGTGAAAACTTTGTGACTTCGACTTCAAGGACTCGGGCCCTTTGGCGTCATCTTGGTTCGGCTGCTAGACCACCGACCACGATTGACAGGAGAGAACAGCCTGACCTCCGACACGACGCGCTCATCGGTTCAGCGGGGCTTTAACCCCCGAGGAAGGGTCGTCGCAATCGCTTGGACCGCGACATGACGGGGGCGCTTTTCCCGCAAACGATTACGCTCCGGTTGGGATCTTCGCGCCGTCGGCCGTTTCGACCTGCTTGCCCCGACCGTGGCGAACTTCCAGTCCCCGGACCCAGAACAAAACGTCCTCCGCGATATTGGTCGCATGATCGGCAATCCGTTCCAGGTGCCGCGAGGCCAGCACGAAATGCAAATTCGGTCCTGCTTGGCGGGGCTCGGTTGTCGTCGACGAGAGCAGCGCTTCGAAGATCCGGTCGCGGTATTGGTCCACCAGATCGTCGCTTTCCAAGACCTGCGCCGCCAGATCAAGGTTTTGGTAGATGAGCGCGCCGAGGCACTTTGAGACCATCGCCCGCACTGCGGTCGTCATGGGCTCAAGATCGGCGGGCGGCTCGATCGGTCCCCATTCGGCAAGGGAAATAGCCCGCTCGCTCAGATTCACCGCCAGGTCGCCCATGCGTTCGAGGTCGTTGTTGATTTTGAGCGTCGCTACCACCATGCGGACGTCCGCATCGGTCAGGTTTCCCTGCCGCAGCAGGCGAATGGCATGTTCATCGATCAGGATTTCCATCTCGTTGATCCGCGGCTCAGTGAGAAATACCTCGCTCGCCACGCGCTGGTTTCTTTCGAGCACCGCCCAAAGCGCGCGGTTCATCGGAAGCCTCCACGGTGCGCGCTTGAGACACGAGATAGTTCACGAGGACGTTCTGAAGGATCCCGTCCGTCTTGGCCTTGTTCACCATGTTGGTTCTCCGCACTACCCCCTGAATGCCGCCTTGTACACACTGCCGACTACGCATTGCCAGCAGGTGAAGGAGACGTAAATTCTCGGAAACAGCTGCGGTTCAGCTTGCGATGGGCACCGAAAAGGAGAATTTCGAGCCGGCGCCGACTTCACTTTCCACCCATAAGCGCCCGCCGTGCACTTCCACGATGTGCTTGGCGATGGATAATCCCAGGCCGGTGCCGCCGGCCTCGCGCGAGCGCGCCGCGTCGACGCGATAAAAGCGCTCGAAAATCCGTTCCTGATCCGAAAGCGGGATGCCGATGCCGGTATCGGCCACCGCGATAACCACTTCGCGCGCTTTGGCCTCGGCGCTTACATGAATCCGCCCTCCGGCCGGTGTGTATTGAACGGCATTGTCGATCAGGTTCTGCAGCACTTCGCGCAACAGGCCGCCATCGCCGCGCACCGCAGGGAGATTCGGCTGGCACCTCCACCTCGAGGGCGATTTGTTTTTGGCTCGACCCGAGAAGAGCGGTGTCCACGCAGCCCTCCACCAGTTCCAGCACGCTCACCGGCAAAAGCTGCACTTCGAGTTTTCCGGCCTCGATCCGGGCCAGCTTCAACAAATCGTCGGTCAACCGCGCCAGCCGCGTGGCATGATCGCGAATGATGCCGAGGAAGCGCCGGTTGTTCTGTGCGTCGTCGATCGCGCCCGAAAGCAGGGTCTCTGAAAAGCCTTGGATGGCGGTGAGCGGAGTCTTGAACTCGTGCGATACGTTCGCCACGAAATCCTGGCGCACGCGTTCGAGCCGCCGCAGTTCGGTTACATCGTGCAGTACCACCACCGCGCCGGACGCTTCCCCGCTGCTCAGGTAGTCACTGCCGGTTCGCGGCGGACCCGCCGGCAGTGCCGACTTGTTGTCAAGCGCCTTCACCGGGGCAGCCGTAACCGAGAAGCTTCGCGGCTGCACGATTCCCGTAGCGATATCGCTCTGCAGCCCCTCTTCTCCTTTCAGCGCCCGGCGAATCAGCCCTAGCAGCTCGGAGTTACGCAACACCTCGATCATCGGCTTGCCCTCGCTGCTCGCCGAATCGAGGTTCAAGATTTGCGAGAAAGCGTGGTTGGAAAATACCAGCTTCTCCTGCGCATCAATTACCGCCACGCCCTCCACCATGCTTCGCAGAATCGCGCTCGAGCGGTTTCGCTCCCCGCTTAGCGAGTGAATGGTGCGGTCCATCCAGGCCGCCGCCCGATTCATCGACTCGGTGAGCTCGGCCAGCTCATCATTGCTGCGCGCGACCGCCAAGGGACGAAAGTCGCCCTGCGCGAGCCGGAGCGAGAACCGGTTTAACTGGTCGACGCGCGCCGCAAAGGATCGAAAGAAAACCGACAGCGCGATGGCCCCGAAAATCAGAATCACCAGCGAGGCGGCAAGCAGTTTCCGCCGCCAGGCCGAGAGCGAAGCATCCACCTGCGCCAGAGGCAGCGCCATGCGGATAACCACCGGCGGCGTACCAGGCGGCCCACCGGGGCGCTCGATCCGCACAGCCTTGTACATCAAATCCCGGTCGAGGGTAGCGCTGTGCCGCACCGCTTCGCCTTCTCCGGCGGCCAGCGCTTGCAAAAATTCCGGCCGGTTCGAATGGTCCTCCATGCCTGCCGCATCGCGCGCCGATTCAGAAAGCACCCGCCCGGTCGCGTCGATGACCGTGACGCGCGCGCCGCTTTGCGCCATCCACTGCGTCCAGGCGCGCAGCTCGGCCGCATCATCCACCCGCGGCGGTTTTGATTTTGCAAGATGGGAAAGCGATTCCAGCTGGCTATAGGCGGCGTCGATGTAGTCCTGCCGAAGTGCGCGCGAGGAATAAAAATTAATGGCCAGGAATGCCGCAAGGATCAGGGTCAGATAGGTCAGCCCGAGATTCCAGAAGAGCCTAGCTCGCACGGGTTTCGAACAGGTATCCCGCCCCGCGAATTGTCTTCATGTACGCCGGATGCTGCGGGTCGGCTTCGATCTTCTCGCGCAGCCGCCGCACGTACACATCGACGCTCCGGGGGGTCACGAACCGCTCCGTTCCCCACACGCCGTCGAGCAATTGATCGCGGGTAAAAACGCGATTGGGCCGCGTGGCCAGGAAATAGAGCAGCCGGAATTCCAGCGTGCTCATGGCCACCGCTTTGCCTGCACGCGTCACGCGGTACGCCGCCGGATCGATTCGCAGCGGTCCAATCTCGAGCGGCTTGTCTGCAGGAGTTCCAGGATCGGCGCGTCGCAGCAGCGCCTTCACTCGAGCCACCAGCTCGCGCGGGCTGAAAGGTTTGGTCACATAATCGTCCGCCCCCAATTCGAGCCCCACCACGCGATCGGCTTCCTCGCCTTTGGCGGTAAGAATCAAAATCGGCAGCCGATTCAGGCTTACGTCTCTTCGAACTTCCTTGCAAATATCCAGCCCCGAAAGTTTCGGGAGCATCAAATCGAGAACCAAAAGATCCGGAGGAGATTTACGAAGCTGGGCCAGGCCCGCAGCGCCATCCACAGCAGAGGTAACTTGGTATCCGTCCTTCTCCAGGTTGTACTTCACGAGCTCGACGATGTCTTTGTCGTCTTCCACCACAAGAATGCGTCGCATAGTCTCTCTTTTTTAGTTTCGACCACACCATACGGGAAATGCCGCCTCAGAAGCAAGTCGCCCGTTTTTCTCCCCCTGTGGATTAAGTCAGCTCTCCTCTTTCTGTGGGAGCCATCCAAGATTTCTCTAGAAGGAGATTTATCTCCGATCCCTGGCCGGCAGCCTGTGATTCCTAGGGAAGAAGCGAGCCCTGCGAGTCGCCTGCGTTAGCCGATAGTCCCCGATCGCTTGACCTCGGTTCCGAGCGATCCCCATCAGGGCCTTGCCATCAGCCGCCTGCTGCCGATCGCTCGCGTTCGGTCGCGGCAGTGAACCCTCTTGGGTAGGCTGTCTTTGGACGATTCGCTTGCTTTCCAACTCAGAATTCGAGGCGGGATTCAAAGGCGATCATGCGCGGAGAGCTGTCGCCGCCGAGGCCAACGCCTAGCAGGCCCGTGGGCGGGGAGGTCGTGTAGGTCAGGGCGCCGAATCCGGTTTGCGTCGAGGGCTTCCCGGGCGTGCCGGCCAACACCATGCTGGGGAGGCCGAAGTTGGGGTGATTAAAGAGGTTGAAGAATTGGGCTTCGAAACGCAGGGTGAGGTGTTCGCTTAGCGGGAAGAATTTGGTGAGGTAGAAATCGCTCCAGCTGAACTCGGGTCCGCGGAGGGCATTGCGGCCCAGGCTACCGAACTGGCAGGATTGCGCGGCGTCGGCAGAGGTGCAGGCGCCGGTGCTAGGGTCGACGGCCGAGACAAAGGCGTTGGGATTGAGCCACTGCAGAGTGCCGGGCTGCGTTACACCAGGGATTGGCGTGTGGCGATACAGCGGGAGGCCGGGGATGGCGCTGGCGAATTGGGGGCCGCTGCCGTTGACGATTCCATGTCCGTTGGCCGAATACGGAGTGCTCAAAACAGAGAACGGGATTCCGCTGTGCCAGAAGACTGTGCCGGAAATTTGCCATCCATTGAGCAGCGCGCCGGTGCCGCGGCGCTTGGCCTTGGCGGGAAATCTATAAACATATTGCGCGTCTAGATTGTGGCGAATGTCGTAATCACACGGGCCGTAGTCGCGCCCAGCTTTCCGGGAAGCGGGCTGAGGACTGCCCCGGCGGAGAATTGCAGGAAGCCGCCGTTAGAGACCGTGTCGAGGCAGTGGCTCCAGGTGTAGTTCAGTTGGGCTTGCAGTCCGTGCGACATGCGCTGCATTGCCGTGACCTGCAGCCCATGGTAGTGGCTATTGGCGCCGGTCGAAAGCTGGGTGACGGCGGCGAATCTTGCATCGGTGGGCTGCGCGTAGGGGAAGGGCGCAAAGCAGCCTTGGCAAACCGTTTGGTAGCCGTTCACTTGGGTGAGGTAGGGCTGGTTTACGGCCGTGGTGCCTACGTATTGCGCGCGCAGACTGCTGCTGGGGCTGAACTGTGCTCGAGCGCGAAGCTCCATTCCATGAAGTATGGGGCGTGGAGTTCGCCCGTCGGGCACGGCGGTAATCGCCACCGGCGGAAGGCAGGCTGAGGGCGCCGCTTGCAGAGAGCGCAGGAAAGTTCGCCGCGCGAAATCCGGAGCCGAAGACTTGGGCCGCAGGAGAGGGCGTCGACGGCGCTGTTGGGAACTCCGGGGGCGATGGCCGTACCGCCGACCGTGCCGAGCAGGCCGCCCTGGAACGTTTCGACGTAAGGGGGATTGACCCCGATCAGGTCGGCAACGCTGCCAGGCAGGATGTCGCTGAAAATGCCGAAGCCGGCGCGTACCACCGTCTGCGGTTTGAGCTGCCAGGCAATGGCCGTTCGGGGCTGCAGGATGGCGAGCGGCGTCGAGGGAAACAAGTGCTTCAGGTTGGTTTGGATCGCGGCATTGAGCGGCTGGTTGAGGTCCCGGGGGATGGAGTCGAATGAGCCCCCCAGGCGCGCGACTTCATGGTGCGGGTTGGCGGGATTGGAATTGAGAGTGTCCCGCAGGCCGAAGGTCCAAGTGATTTTCTGGGTGAGCTTCCAGGTATCCTGCGCGTAGAGATCAAGATTCAGAAAATTAAAGGGCTCGTTGGCGTTGAGAGGGAAAGTCTGTGTGGCGGTGGAGGCGACGCCGTAGATAAATTGCGGCAGAGTTGTGTAGCCGACCGTGGGCACGGTTCCTTCTCCGAAGTCGAAATCGTTCAGGCGGAAAATTCTGGTGTTGGTGCCGAAGCGCAATTCGTGCGCGCCGTGGCTCCAGGCCAGATTGTCGTTCAGAAAGAAGCGGGCGGCGCGGCGGCCTTGGACCCAGGTATTGTCGAGGCCGCCAAGAGTCGTGAAGGGGGCATTTACACCGGAGCCTTGCAACACGATGGGAAATGCGGCGAGGGTCTGCTGCAAATTGTGCGGGCCGAACAGGCTCTGGTACCAGGAAAATGCCGGATTGAAATAGTTCACGAGATTTTGCGAGAACACGTGCGTGTATCCGGCGGCCAAGGAGTAGAGCGGCTGCGAAGAGACGGCGTCAAAGAGCGGATTGATGGGGTCGGTGTAGGCAGCCTGCACGCCGGTGTCGGCCTGCAAGCGCAGCCAGTAGGTGTCCTGTGCGTTGATGTTGTAGTCGAGGCGAACGGTTTGAACCTGTTCGTGGTCGTCGCTTGAGTGCGAGATGCTTTGGCGGTTGGCACAACCGTTTCCATTGGACGGATTTCCGGGCGCGGCACTCGCCAGAGGCATCAAAGGACAGCCGAGGACAGCCAGCGGCGTACCGTTGGTGTTTCCGTACAGCGAGAAGAGCTTCCGGTAGAAGGGCACCGATTGCGGGCTGGGCTGATAAACCGAGCCCGTGACCGAGTCGGCGCCGCCCACCGGGAGCTGGCGCAACACATAATTCTGGAAGGCGGGCGTGGGCACGGTGATGGCGGTCACAATCGGCAGGGCGATACGCACCCATTCGCTGTCGAAAAAGAAAAACAATTTGTCGTGCCCGATCGGCCCGCCGAGACTTCCTCCGAAGTGATTCACCGTGGAACGCGGCTGGTGATTGCCGGGAGTGGCGTTGGTGAAATAGTCCGCGGCGTTCAGCAGAGAGCCGTTCCAGAGCTCGTATAAATTCCCATGGAACTGATTCGAGCCGGATTTGGTCACGTAGTTCACTTGCGAGGCGCCGTAGCGTCCCTGGTCGACCGAGTAGGAAAGCGTGTTGACGCTCACTTCGGATATGGAATTCAGGCCCAGGACCAGATTTGTGGCAAGGCCGCTGTTGAGGTTGGTGAGCGGATCGTTGGTTTCCAGGCCGTCGACGATGTAGCCGTTTGAGAGCGCCGACAGGCCGTTGAATTCCACGTTGCCGTAACCGTTGCTGCCGCCGACGAAGTCATTGCCGCTGCCGGCGGTGTTGATGAGCGCACCGGCGGCGAACTGCAGCGGGTAGGTCAAATCGCCGCCGGGGTTGGGGAGATTTTCAAGGGCTGGGGCGCTGAGGTTGCTGGTGGTGTTGGCATTTTGCACATCGAGTATCGCCGTCGCGGCAGTGACCTCGACGGTCTGTTTGAACCGCGCGAGGCGCAGGATGAAATCTACGGTTTGCGTTTGGCCGAGGCCTGCGATTACCGCGGCGTTCTGCTGCGCTTCGAAACCATCTGCTTCCACCTTGACCGAATAGGTGCCGGGCTTTAGCTGCGGGAAGTCAAAGCGCCCGGCATCGTTCGTGTTCGCGCTGCGCTTCATGCCCGTATCGCGGCCCGTAATGGTCACCGCAGCATTGGCCACGGCGGCGTGCGCCGGGTCACTCACCTGGCCAACGATGGCGCTGGTGGTTTCTCCTTGCGGGAACAGGGGAGTTGTGGCGGCGAGCAAAAGCGCGGCCCCCATGAACGCATTCCGGTATCTCATTGGCATCGGCTTAAACGTTAACCATGGCTACCGATGCATATTAACCTACGTTAATTATATATGTACATTCTAATTTACATGGAGCGTGTGCAAGCAGTACTCGGTCAACCGATCCCAGGCTGCAGGCCCCCTGCACACAATAGGCACAGCGGATACGGGCGGGCGTCTAACTAAGCGAGCGGAAACCGACGATTCACAAGGCTTTCTGCCTTGGCCTCGCAACACAGTTGCCTTCCCTTTGAGATTACTTCGGCTTCGACGGCTGGCGCTTTTCTCCGGCCATGACATAGGCCCAGAGCGCCTCGATGTCCGCGGGCTTCAGCAGGCCGCCCCAGGGCGGCATGCTGTTCTTCCCATTGGTGACCGAGTTTAGGAAGCGCTCGTGCTGGTCGGCGGGAAAAGTGCGAAGATCGAAGGCTCCGTTGGGGTCGTCCATGTGGGCGCCGTGGCAGGGCGAGCAGTTGCGGGCAAAGATGTCGGCACCTTGAGCGATCTGCTTCTTGCTGAATTTCAGAGGCGGTTTTGCGGATTGGGCCGATGCCATAGCGCACCAGAATAGCAGCGCGCAGGGTAGAGCCGTGCTGATTCCGAACAGGGCGGCAGGGTTTTTCATGGTTTCAATTTAGCAGAGCGGCATGAAAAACCAACCGAGTCACCGCGCGATTCCACAGGCTGCGCCAGGCATCCGAACCAAGAGAGATCCCCCCGTCGCTGCGCTCGCCATGCCTTAACCACGCCCGCTCCTGCGGCGCGACTAAACCTTCGATGACAACCAAGGGGCAAAACCCGCTTCTACTGCGGGAACAGGGCGAAGGTCCAGACCGAGCCGCCCTGCGGCACATTCTTCAGGGCTTCGTGGGCCTGGTTCCAGTACAGGCCACCGACGCCAGACAGAACGGTGACGTATTGCTGGCCGTCGTGGGTGTAGGTGATGGGCTGCGCGTTGATGCCGGAGCCGGTCTGAAACTGCCAGATGATTTTGCCGGTTTCGGCGTCGACGGCGATGAACTCACCGGTTTCCTTGCCGGTGAAGAGCAAGCCGCTGCCGGTGGCGAGCATCGCAGACCACTGCGGATGATCGAGAATAGGCGCCCGCCAGCGCTGTTGCGCGGTGAGGGGATCGATCGCGTCCATGTGCGCGAGGGGCTGGCCTGGTTCGGGGACGTTTTTATTCTCGATGAATTGGTAGCGCGTGCCGGCCACAAACGGCTGCTGCGGAACAAACTTATACATGCTGGCGTAGTGCATGGTGTTGGCATACAGCAGGCCGGTTTCAGGATTGAAGGCGGCATGGGGCCAATTTTTTCCGCCGCGCGTTTGCGGCCAGAGCTCGACCTGCTCGCCCGCCAGCAAGCGCTTGGCGACGTCGGTTTCGACCGGGCGTCCGGTTTTCAAATCGATACGGCTGGCCCAGTTCACTTTTTCGTAGGGATTGGCGGCAAGAAGCTGTCCGTTGAGGCGGTCAAGGACATAGAGAAAACCGTTGCGGTTGAGCTGCATGACCACCTTGCGCGGCTGTCCTTCAAAGGTGATGTCGGCGAGGATCGGCTCCCACACGGCGTCGTAGTCATACATATCGTTCGGAGTGAATTGGTAATACCAGGCGACTTCGCCGGTCTGGGGCTTGAGCGCCAGCAGGGCGGCGGTATACAGATTGTCACCCGGGCGCTTTTGCGCGTTCCACGGTCCGGCGTTGCCAGTACCCCAATAAACGAGATCCAGATCGGGATCGTAGGAGCCGGTGATCCATGTGGAGCCGCCGCCGCGCTGGTAGGCGTCGCCTGCGGGCCAGCTAGCGCTTCCCTTTTCACCGGGGGCGGGGATGGTGTAATGGCGCCAGAGATGCTTGCCGGTGCCCGGTCCCAGCCGTCAAGAAAACCGCGGGTGCCGAATTCGGCGCCCGACATCCCGGTGATGAGCACGCCGTTAGCGACCAGGGGCGCAGCCGTCATCGAGTATCCATCCTTCCATTCGGCGGCTTTCTGACGCCAGAGTTCCTTGCCAGTTTTCATGTCCAGGCCAACGACGAAGGCGTCAAGCGTGGTGCGGAAGACTTTGCCGTCATAAATCGCGGCGCCTTTGTTGGAAACGCCGCAACAGACGACGCGCACCATGTCGGCCGGCCAGTCGACCGGAGTCTTCCAGAGCTGCTTGCCGGTGGCGACATCGATCGCGACGGTGGCTTTGGCGTCGGTGACATACATGACGCCGTTGTAGACCAGAGGCTGTGCCTGTTCGCCCCATGGATTATCGAGGCTCAGGCTCCACACCGGGACCAGGCGCTTCACGCTCACCTTGTCAATCTGCTTGAGCGGGCTGTAGCGCTGCAACGAGTAGCCCAGGCCGTAAGTGAGCACATTGTCGGTGTTGTTGCCGTCATTCTTGAGGTCGTCAAGCGACTGCGCGGACGCCGGGAAGGCGGCGAGAAATGCGACTGCCGCGGCGAGCGCCACGATCAGAAAGCCCGCGGCTCTTCTCGCATGCGGCAGCCGCTTCGCAAATTGAAAATCCCTGGCTGAGTTCATTCCCTACTCCTTCATAGAGCAATGGCAACTTTGGTGGCTCGAATCAACGAGAGTCGACCGTTGCTATAGAAAAAAGCGGTGCCTTGCAATAAGCGGCGACCTGTCGTTCCCGACCATGCAACGAGCCTGTTCGTTCTATACCGCCCCCAGGGGCCAGCGCAAGTCTTACAGAATCCATTCCGGCGACCGACATTTGATCGGGCCATGAGCTTGCTCGGACAGGAGAGGCCAGTGAGCCGGCCCTGACGTGGCGGGCGCGGACCCTAATGAGGGCGTTCGAGCGAAACGGGAATTTCCAGAGGCAAAGGATTTTGGACCGCTCCGGTGGCCCAGCAGCGGGCTTCGCGCACGGGGGCATAGGAGAAGCGGTGCAACGGAGAGGGGCCATGGCGGCGCAGTGCGTCCAAGTGCTCGGGGGTGCCATAGCCTTTGTGCTGGGCCAAACCGTACTGGGGATAAAGTTGGTCGAATTCTTCCATGCGGCGGTCGCGCTCGACCTTGGCGAGGATTGAAGCGGCGGCGATGGAGACCGAGCGGGCGTCGCCGTGAATCAGGGCCTTTTGCTCGATGGGAAGATCGATCTCGACGGCGTCAAGCAGCAGGTAATCAGGAAGCGGGTTCAGGCAGGAAAGCGCAGCGACCATTGCCTGGCGGCTGGCTTGGTAAATGTTCCAGGCGTCGATGCGGCTGGAATCGATTTCGGCGGTGGCCCAGGCAAGGGCGTGTTCGCAGATGCGTTCGGCAAGTTCGCGGCGGCGTTCGGCAGGGAGCTTTTTCGAATCGTCCAGGCCGACAATCCGGCGCTTGGGGTTGAGAATGACTGCGCTCGCGACGACGGGACCAAACAGAGAACCGCGGCCAGCTTCATCGAGTCCCGCGATGCGCAACCAGCCTTTTTGGCGTGCTTCGCGCTCGTATCGAGAACAACAGAGCCGTCCCATCGCGCGAAATTCTAGCACACTGTGCACGTCTCGCGGACGGCAAGGGATGCGCGGACAAGAAAAAACGCCTGTTGAAACATGAGCAACCCTTGCACCGCGACTTGGCTGGTCCAAGGATACTCGAAGGCAGAAAACCGCGCCTAGGCGACCAGAGAGTGTGCTTAGGCCATTGGGAGTGAAGCGGGCGGGCGTCCAGGGTACCTGGGTCTCGCGGAAAAGTTTAAGACACCGAGGCGGGCGCCGGAGCAGCTTCAAACTTCTCGACGCGCTTGATGCGAGCGGCCTTGCCTTTGCGTCCACGAAGGTAGTTGAGTTTGGCGCGACGAACCCTTCCTTCGCGAACCATTTCAATCGAGCTGATCATCGGCGAATGAGTTGGAAAAATGCGCTCGACACCAATGCCAAAGCTTACCCGGCGCACCGTAAAGCTCTCGCCCAGTAACTCGCCGCGCCGGCCCATCACTACACCTTCAAAGGCCTGAATGCGTTCCTTGTCGCCTTCGCCTTCTTTCAGACGGACGTTCACACGAATGGTGTCTCCGGGACGGAACGCAGGGTGGTCCTTGCGGAGTTGTGACTCCTGGATCTTTCTGATAATCGGTTTCATTTCATTATTCCAGGCAGACCCGCTTAGGTGGGGCCAGCGCGCACGCAACGAACAAACGAAAATTATAGCCGAATTCGCAGCGCGTGCCTAGGCAAAACTGAGTCGTCGGATGGAAAGCCGCGCCGGCAGGCGTCGCGACATTTACTCGCGAGTGCCGGCGAACCCATTCAACAGGTCGGGGCGGTTGCGGAGAGTCTTTTCTAGCGCCTTTTCGCGGCGCCAGCGGCGAATGGCCTCGTGATTACCGCTCAGCAGAACTTCGGGTACATCCCAGCCGCGGAAGCAAGCAGGGCGCGTATAGTGCGGACAATCCAGAATCGGAGCAAACAAGGAATGACCAGGGCTGTTCTTCTCGACCTCCAAACCGACCCTGGGAGATTGGCACTCTGACAAAGAAGGTCTTCTCTCGGGAACCTCAGCCCCAGTCAAAATTGCTCCGCCGAAGGATTCATTTACCGCGGAGTCCTGGTTGCCTAGGGCGCCGGGGATCAGGCGCGTCACCGCGTCGATGATCATGGCGGCGGGTAGCTCGCCGCCAGAGAGGACGAAATCTCCGACCGAGATTTCGTCGGTGGCCAGATGCTCGGCTACGCGCTCGTCGACGCCTTCGTAGCGGCCGCAAATAAGTACCAGGCGGTCAAGTTCGGCGAAGCGACGCGCGGATTCCTGATCGAAGAGTTTGCCTGCGGCGGAGAGCAGGACGATGGCGGAGCGGGGAGGCCTTGGCGCGCCTTCTCCGCCTAGAAGCGACTCGACTGCGGCGAACAGCGGCTCGGGCTTGAGCACCATGCCTTCGCCACCGCCAAAGGGGCGGTCGTCGACGGTGCGGTGGCGGTCGTGGGTGAAACTGCGCAGGTCGTGGATATGGGTTTCGATCAGCGCCTCTTCGCGGGCGCGGCGGAGGATTCCGTAGTCGAGGGGTCCGGTGAAAAATTCGGGGAAAATGGTGATGAGCTCAAAACGCATCGCTGTGATAGTAGCGCAACCGCCTGGACGGCGTGGAGATGTTCGACCAAAGCAGCAGACCCGAAGCCCTGCGGAAACGACACCACCGCCGGCGCTACAGATTTAGGTCCCGGAGACCTTCGGGAAGGGAGACTTCGATGCGGCGGGCAGCTGTGTCGACGCGGACGCAAATATCCTGGGCCAAGGGGATCAGCAATTCTCCCGATGGCGTGTCCAGTTCGAGAATCGGAGTACCGGATATTTCTTCGCCGGTGAATTGGACGTCGCTGACGGTGCCAATCGCGGCGCCGTTTGTTTCGAAGACTTCGCAGCCGATGAGGTCTGTGACGTAGTAGGTGGCCGGGGGCAACCGCATGCGGTCGGCGAACGGGATTTGCACTTCGAGGCCGACGAGTTTCTCGGCGTCCGGAATGGAGTCGCAGCCTTCGAAATGGAAAATGGCTTGGCCGCCGCGGCTTAGGCTCAACCAGCAGTTGCGCACGGCGGTCCGACGCGGCTCGGATACGCCATCCCAGAGGAAAACGGAAGTAAGCTTTTTCAGGCGCTCGGGAAAATCGGTGAGGATTTCAGCGGCGACTTCTCCGCGTAGGCCGCGGGGCCGCACCAGGCGAGCCACGGTGACATGCGCGGATTGTCGTGTCGTCACTCGATTCGAGTTTATTCGAGGATTTCGAGCGTGAAGCGCTTTTTCAACTTCATCCCGGCGGCGCCTAGCAGCGTGCGGATGGACTTTGCGGTGCGTCCTTGCCGTCCGATCACCTTGCCCAAGTCGTCGGGTGCTACTCTTAATTCAAGTACGGTTACCTGTTCGCCTTCCACCGAATTTACCTGTACTTGTTCGGGATGATCCACCAGTGCCTTGGCAATTTCCTCTACGAGTTCCTTCATTGCGTTTCCCCCACAGCTTGACCTGCCCAGCGGAGAAATTCGCTCGAGCGTGTACAAGAGCTATGAACTTAATCCCACTGTGGTAGGACGCCGCAGGAAGGCTTAGGGTTGCGCCGAGACCGCTTTGGGCTTGGCAATGATGCTGCGAACCGTGTCGCTCGGCTGTGCGCCCTTGCTGAGCCAGTATTGCACGCGTTCGCTGTCCAGCTCGACCAGCGCGGGATTCTTTTGCGGGTCGTAGGTGCCGACGATCTCGACGAAGCGGCCGTTTCGCGGGCGCGTCTTCTCGGTGACCACTACGCGATAAAATGGGTGCTTCTTCTTGCCAAAGCGCGAGAGACGAATCATTAACACTTCGAAATTCCTCCCAGGTCGAATCCACCGGATTATACCGAAGCTTGGGCGATTCACCTATTGGTATCTGCGACAGCTGGCGTGGCCGGTTGGCAGCTGCCTCATTTTGCGTCAGCGGAGCAGCCACAGGGGAAGGGCGGCTTGGGCGCATTGATCGATCATGCGGTGGTCGCGGGAGGAGAAGGCGTTGAGCTGGTCGCTTTCGACGTCGACGGTGCCGATTACGGCGGCTCCCCCCGGTAAAAGGACCGGGACGATGATTTCTGAAAGGGTGTTGGTGAAAGTCGACAGGTAGCGTGGGTCGGTGCGAACGTCTCCTACGATGACGGCTTGCTTTTGCTCGATTGCGGCTGCGTTAAACCCTGGTTTGCGGGAAACCTCGGATGTGCGGGAGCAGCGGCACCAGCCCAGGCGATGATCGACACATTTTCCGATCCTACGTCGTAGATGCCGACCCAGCGGTAGTTGCCGAGCTTGCGGATCAACTCGGCCAGGCGCTTGGCTTTTACGGCGCGGCCGTCGCCGCCCATGGCGATCAAGCGGACCTGGTTGAGCGTGTTGTCGACAATGATGGGCACGATTGCGCCTGCTTCAACTACCCTTCAGTCCGGCGAACTTGCCAAGGCCGCGCATCTTGGTTCGGGCGAGATTGCCATACTGCTTCATCATGCGGCGCATGTCGGCGTACTGCTTGAGCACCTGGTTCACTTCCTGCACGGAGGTGCCGCTGCCGCGCGCGATGCGCTTGCGGCGCTTGCCGTCGATGAGATTGGCATCGGAGCGTTCGGCGGCGGTCATGGAATTGATGATGGCTTCGATCGACTTGAGCTGCTTTTCATCGACCTGCACGTCCTTCGGAATTTTCGCGAAAGGGCCGATTTTCGGCAGCATGCCCATCAACTGCTCGATCGAGCCCATTTTGCGGATCTGCTGGAGCTGATCGCGGAAATCCTGCAGCGTGAAATCGTTTTCGCGCAGCTTGCGCTCGAGTTCGCGCGCTTTTTTGACGTCAATGGTTTTCTCGGCTTTTTCGATCAGGCCGAGCACGTCGCCCATGCCCAGAATGCGTGAGACGATGCGGTCGGGAAGGAACGGTTCGAGCGCGTCGTATTTTTCGCCTACGCCGACGAATTTTACCGGCGCGCCGGTTACCTTGCGGATCGAGAGGGCCGCGCCGCCGCGGGCGTCACCATCGAGCTTGGTCAGGATCACGCCGGTATGCCGAGGCGCTTGTGAAATTCGCCGGCCGAGCGCACTGCGTCCTGCCCGATCATGGCGTCGGCTACGAAGAGAATCTCCGAGGGATTTAGTTCGCGCTTGAGTTGCGAAAGCTCGTTCATCAGTTCGTCGTCGATGTGCAGACGCCCGGCGGTGTCCACCAGGATCACGTCGCAGGCGGCCAGCTTGGCTTCGCGGATGGCGCCGCGGACGATTTCAAGCGGCTTGTCGGTGCCGGCGCCGGGCCAGATCGGCGTGCCGGTGGCTTTGGCGACCTGGGCGAGCTGTTCGCGGGCGGCGGGGCGGTAAATGTCGGTTGAAACCACGATCGGGCGATGGCCGTGTTCCCCAAGCCATTTTCCAAGCTTGCCGGTCGAGGTCGTCTTACCGGATCCTTGAGTCCGCAAATCAGCCACACCGAAGGCGGGCGCGAAGCAAATTGCGGGCGGGCTTCGCGGCCGAGCAGCTCGCCTAATTCGTCGCGCACGATTTTTACCACTTGCTGGTCGGGCGAAAGCTGCAGCAGCACTTCTGAGCCAAGCGCTTTCGCGCGGACCTGGGCGATGAACTCGTCGGCGACGCCGAGGTTGACATCCGCATCGAGCAGCGACTCGCGAATTTCGGCGAGAGCAGCATCCAGATGCTCTTCGGTCAGCTTACCCTGGCCGCGCAGGTTCTTGAAGGCGCGCTGAAGCTTGTCTGTGAGATTTTCAAACATGAGGTCCCATAACAGCGCGGCAGCTGCTCATTCGCGAAGTGCTAATTCTAGGCGACGCGACTCGGGTGGTCAAACCAAGGTGTAGCGGTAGCGGGGGTCGTAGCGGGTCGGTCCCGGGTTTGCGCCTGGATCCCTTCCCGGCAGAGGTTTGGCAATTGCAGTCGCTGTTTATTGATCTTGAGCACGACCGGCTTTGAGAAGAAAAATAGGGCTGCCGCTTAAGACGCGAGCGGCAGCCCGAGTGGAGACGGCACTACTTCGCAGGCTTGGCTGCCGGCTTGGCCTTCTTCGCTGCTTTTTTTGCTTTCTTGGCCATCTGCGCTCCCCTTATCAAGATTTGCCCGTGGGCATGGAGTACCTTATACGTAAAGGAGAGCGACAAGTCCATGGGGAATCGCGAAAACTATACAGCGCCAGCCGAAAATTTCTAATGTGGATGCGGTCATCCTACGAACTGCCAATCAGTATTCCCACTACAAAGACCAGCACACCGCCCACGACGACCTGAAACGCCGAAGAAAGCAGCGGAGTGTCCATGTAGCGGTGGCGCACCCAGCTGATGATCGCCAGCTCGATCGCGACTACCACTACGGCGGCGGCAAATGCGACGCGGAAGTTGGCGATCAAGAAAGGCAGCGTGTGGCCAAAACCCCCGGCAGCGGTCATCAGGCCGGTGACCAGGCCGCGGATCACGGGCCTGCCCCGGCCGGTTAGCGAGCCGTCGTCCGAGAGTGCCTCGGCGAAGGCCATGGAGATACCCGCACCGAGCGAAGCAGCCGCGCCTACCAGAAACGCATCCCGGCTTTGGTGGGTTGCGAACGCGGCGGCAAAGATGGGTGCCAGTGTTGAAACCGAACCATCCATCAGTCCTGCCAAGCCCGGCTGAATCACTTGCAGCATGAAAAGGCGCCTGCCCGATTTTTCCTCCTCGGCGCGAGCGCCTTGGTCGAGGTGCTTTTCCTCGAGCGCTTCGGCGAATTCGGAATGCTTCCGCTCGATTTCGGCCAGGTCGCCGAGCAATTTCCGCGTGGCGGCATCCGACACCTTGGAAAGCGCTTTTTCGTAGAAGCGCCGGGTTTCCAGCTCCAGGATCTCGACTTGCCTGCGGACGGCTTCGATTCCGAGCGGGCGCACCAGCCATACCGGGCGGCGGTCGAGGAAGCCCTTCACGTCCTGGCGGCGGATCAGCGGAATGTGGTCGCCGAAGCGCTGGCGGTGCATGTCGATCAGCACTTGACGGTGCCGTGACTCTTCGGCCTGCATCCCGAGGAACACCCGGGCAGTGGCGGGATAGGTTTCGCGCAGCCCGTCGGCGAAATCGCCATAGATGCGGCTGTCTTCTTCTTCCAATTGGATGGCTAGGGCGAGAATCTCGCGCTCCGTCAGGTCCTTGAAGCTCTTGGCCATAATCGAACTCCCGGAACGAAAGACGCTATTATAGCGGTATGCTCAGCCAAAGCGGGCCGTCGCGCCGAAGGAAGGCTAACGGCAGAGATCGATCCTTCCTGACGCGGAGCGAGCTCAGGGAGAGCATAGAAGCCAGTTAGAATCGGAAAAAGAATTCATTTTCATCGGGGACGGGGACATACACATGCCGGAAACGCTTGGCTTCATCGGACTGGGCCACATGGGAGCACCCATCGCCGCCAACCTTCTCGCAGCTGGATATGCCTTGCGTGTCTATAACCGCACTGCTTCCAAGGCCGCGCCGCTGGTCACTAGAGGCGCGACCGTTGTTGCCAACCCCGCCGATGTCGCGGCGTCGGGGGGAATTGTATTCACGATGCTTGCCGACGACAAGGCGGTCGAGGACGTCTGCCTGGGCGAACGAACCTTCGTTGAGAAGCTGGGCTCGGGCGGAATTCACGTTTCCTTGAGCACAATTTCGCCGGGCACGGCGCGGGCTCTCGCGAAACATCACGCGAACTACGGTGTGGACTATATCGCTTCGCCCGTTTTCGGACGTCCCGAGGCGGCCGCGGCGAAAAAGCTCGCGGCCTGCATTTCCGGAGCGGGGAGGCCAAGAAGAGAGTCGAGCCGATCTACTCCGCCATCAGCACCTCGCATTTTGATTTCGGAGAAGACCCAGGAAGCGCCAACGTTGTAAAGCTGTGCGGGAATTTTCTGGTGGCTTCGGCGATCGAATGCCTGGCAGAAGCGCTCACGCTGGCCGAAAAAAATGGCCTGCAGGCGAGCGCCGTCGCGGAAATGCTCGGCCAGACGATCTTCGCTTGCCCGGTTTATCAAGGCTATGGGAAGCAGATCGCCGAGCGGAGGTTCGAACCGGCAGGGTTCCGGCTTGCGCTGGGACTGAAAGACGTCCATCTGGCGCTGCAGACGGCAAGCGCTAGCGCGACACCCATGCCGGTCGCAAGCCTGCTACGCGATCGATACCTCTCGGCGGTGGCGAAAGGCCGAGCCGATATGGACTGGTCGGCCGGAGCTCTGGGCGTGCGCGAAGACGCCGGACTAAAATAGCGATGAAGGCCTGCCTGCTGCGCTCGCCCGCGCCCATCGCCACCAATCCGCTGGAATATGGCGATGTGCCGCAGCCCGAACCGGGGCCCGGGGAAGTGCGGGTCCAGGTGAGGGTGTGCGGGGTGTGCCGCACCGATCTGCACGTGATCGAAGGCGAGTTGCCGCCGCGTGAATCGCCGGTGATTCCGGGGCATCAGATCGTGGGCGTGGTTGAAAAGCTTGGCGAAGGCGCGAAGCGTTTCCAGATCGGGGCGCGGGTCGGAATCCCGTGGCTGCACAGCACCGACCAGGTCTGCGAGTATTGCCGGGAGGGGAAGGAAAACCTTTGCGATCACCCGACCTTCACCGGATATACCGTGAATGGCGGATACGCTCAATACGCGCTGGCGGCCGAGCAGTTCGCCTATCCTATTCCGGAGACATTTTCCGACAACCAGGCGGCGCCGCTGCTTTGCGCGGGAATTATAGGCTTTCGTTCGCTGCGGCTTTCCGGCGTTGCCAAGGGCGGCCGGCTGGCGTTCTACGGCTTCGGCGCGGCGGCGCACCTGGCGATTCAGGTGGCGCGCTATTGGGGAGTGGAAGTCTATGCCTGCACGCGCGGTGAAAAGCACCGGCAGCTGGCGCTTGCGCTCGGCGCGGTTTGGGCCGGGGAGGCGTCGGCCGAGCCGCCGGCGAAGCTGGATGCGGCGATTGTTTTTGCTCCGGCAGGAGAGCTCGTGCCGCCTGCATTGAAAGCCTTGAAAAAGGGTGGGGTGCTGGTGCTGGGGGGAATCCACATGAGCCCGATCCCTTCTTTTGATTACGATCTGCTATACCAGGAGCGCGTGATCCGCAGCGTGGCGAATAATACCCGCGAGGATGGGGAGGATTTTCTGCGGATCGCGGCGGAGATTCCCATGCGCACGCAGGTGACGATGTTTCCGCTGCGCGACGCCAACCACGCGCTGAACGATTTGAAGAGCGACCGGATCAACGGCGCGGCGGTGCTCGATTGCCGGCAGCGTTCTGAAGGCCGATGAAAATCGTTTCCATCAATGTGGGGCTGCCGCAAAGGTTCTGGTGGAAGGACCGCGAAGTCATCACCTCGATCTTCAAGTCTCCGGTTCCGGGGCCGGTGATGCTCTACCGGATGAATCTCGAGGGAGACCGGCAATCGGACCTCGACAATCATGGGGGGAAGAACAAGGCGCTCTATGCCTATCCCGCCGAGCACTATGAGGCTTGGCGGAAAGGAACTGCCGGGAACCGAGCTTGCCTGGGGCGCCTTCGGCGAAAACCTGACGATCGCAGGACTGCGGGAAGAGGATAGCTATATCGGGGACCTTTTTCGCATCGGACAGGCGATCGTGAAGGTCACCCAGCCCCGTATACCGTGCTACAAGCTGGGGATACGCCTTGGGCGTGACGATATCGTGAAGCTCTTCCTGGCCAGCAACCGCTCCGGAGTTTACTTTTCGGTGGTGCAGGAGGCAGAAGTGGCTATCGGAGACGCGGTCGAGCGCGTCCAAGTGGACAGGGAACGAATTTCGGTCGCGGAGATCAACCGCGCGATTGCCAATGGCGGTGAGGATACTTCCCTTCTTGAGCGCGCGGTGCAACATCCGGTACTACCGTCAGGGTTGCGCCAACATTTTCTAACTCAACTAGCTTCCGCCGATCGGGCCTGACAGAGAAGCCTCGACTCCTATGAACTCGACAGTTCAATCAACCGCTATCGTGCGCAACAAGCACGGGGACAAGCGCAAGGAACGGCGCCAGACGCTGCTGCATGAAAGCTTTCGCGCCGGAATCACGCTGAAGGGAATCGACGGAGTTCTCGAGGCCATCGGCGGCGTGCTTCTGGCCTTCGTCAAGCCGGATGCGCTCAACAAGATCGCTCTCAAGTTTCTTGAATTCGACCTGCCCTTTGATCGCCACGAATTCATCCTCACGCATTTGTACCGCGCAACCGAGCGGCTGGCCGACGCCAACGGAAGCAAGCATTTCGCCTCGGTGTACCTGCTGGCGCATGGACTCATCAAGGCGGTGCTGGTGGCGGCGCTGTGGTTCGATGCGCTGTGGGCCTACCCGCTGACCATGTTTGTTTTTGGCTTGTTTTGCGTCTATCAGATCCATCGATTCCTGTACACCCACTCGATAGCCATGATCCTGATCACGGTTTTTGACATGCTGATCATCGGGTTGACCTGGCGCGAGTACCGCGATCAGAAACGAACCCGGCACCAATAACCGCGGTCGGGCTTGGTTATCGTTAGCCAGGCCTGGCTTGCGGGCACCGACTTTGCTCGGACCGTCAGAACACAGAGCGGCGGTCGGTGAGGCGGCTCCAGGCGATCGTTCCGCCACGGCAAGGTTCCCCATGGATCCTCACCCTGCTTCGCGAGCCTTTCGGCTCACCGGGCACCTGCGCTAGAGTTGCTGCGCTTCCATGAATCCTGCTGCATTTACGATTGGCGTCGATCTTGGCGGTACCAATTTGAGAATGGGAGCCTATGCGCGCGCCGAGGGGTTGCTTGAAACCATTCAGCTGGCCACGCGGCTGAAAGATGGGCGAGAAGCTGTCGCCTACGATATGTGCGCGACGATTCGCCGGCTGCTCGACCGCTACCAGCAGGAAATGACTCTCGCTGGAATCGGCATAGGGTCGCCCGGACCGCTCGAGTTGCCAGCGGGGATTTTGCGGCAACCGCCGAATCTTCCCGGTTGGGACGGATTCAGATTGCGCGCGACCGTCGAGGGCGCGCTGGGCCTGCCAATCACCTTGCAGAACGACGCGAACGCTGCGGCACTCGCCGAATGGGTTCTGGGGCGCGGTAAATCTCTGGGCGTTGATTCGCTGTGCATGCTCACGCTGGGGACCGGAGTGGGCGGCGGAATTATTGTGCAGGGGAAAATGTGGGACGGGATGAGCGGGATGGGAGGGGAAGTGGGACATCTGAACATCTGGACCGAGGGCGGCATGGCCTGCGGCTGCGGAAACCACGGGTGCCTCGAGCCGCATGCCTCGGCTACAGGGGTGCGCAGGAGCGCCGAGGAGATGATCGCGGGCGGGACCGCGGCAGGGCTGGCGGCCTTGTATGCCAAGAATCCCGCATTTGATGCGCGCGATGTGGCGGAGCTTGCGAGCGCCGGGGATGCCGCTGCCCAAGCGATCTATGAGAAGGTCGGGCGCTCGCTCGGAATCGGGTTGGCGAGCCTGGTCAACACGCTCAATCTGCCGCTCTACGTTCTGGGCGGAGGACTCGCGAACGCCTGGAGTCTTTTTGCGCCGGCGCTTTTTGAGGAGCTTCGCAAACGCAGCTATGTGTACCGGTTGAACGCCGCGAAAACGCACGTGGTGACCGCGGAGCTCGGCGGCGACTCGGGGCTTCTGGGCGCTTGCCTTCTTCCGCTCTACAAGCCGGATTGACTTAGTGCAGAAGCAGCTTTTGAAAAATTTCCCGGGGCGTGGCCCTGCCGCGGCGGAATTCGGTCCCGGTCTTCTCGAATACCAATTTGCCGGCGTTCGCGGCGGCGAACATTTCCGCGAAGAGTCCTGCGGCATCTTCTGAAAAGCCGGCCTTCAGGAAGGTGGGCACGGCGGCGCTCATGGGCGGATTTACGACGCGCACCTCGCGTTTGAGCAGATCTGCCAGGATTTCCGCGATGTCTTCCGGGCTGTACTCCTGCGGGCCCGCCAGATCGATGATGCGCAGGCCGGCTGCGGGATCGAGCAGGCTCTCGGCGGCGAAGCGCCCGACGTCGGCGGCCGCGATCATCGTCAACTTGTGCTGCGGCAAGTGAAAGGTAGGCAGCACCCCGTTGGCTTGGGCGGCGCCGAGCACGGGCTCCCAATTTTCGACAAAGGAACCCGGCCGCAGAATGGTGAGATTGCGCGCGGCGGGCCTGATGGCCTCTTCGCCCCAGTGGTTCACGAGGATGAGTCCGGTACCGGAGGCGAGATGGCCGCCGGCCGAAGACATGAGCACGATGTGCGGCACCCGGCTTTGTGCGACCGCTTTTGCGAGCGCGTCGATCAGCTGACGGCGGTCCTCCAGGTAATTTGCCACCTCGTAGTGGGGTGGGATCAGCAGGTAGGCGCCCTCGGCCGCGGCGAGAATTTCAGTCATCTTGGCGGTGTCCTGCAGGGTCGAGACGGCGACCTGCGCGCCGCGAGCCTTCCACGGCTCGCCCTTCTTGGCCGAACGCACAATCACGGTGACTGGCTTGCCCGCCGCCAGCAATGTTTCCGCCGCCGCGCTTCCGGTGTTGCCGGTCACGCCCGCGATTACGTACATGGAATCCTCGGCCCAGGCCGCACCGCTGAATCTTCTCACACCCCCCTGGCGGGCTTACAAATTTCTAATCCTGCCCTGCGCTTGCCGCGCAGAGTGATGGGAACAAATTCAATGGTTACATTTCACATTCACAGCGCGGATTGCTAACATCGTCGGGGCCAGACCAGGCTGGGCGGCACACATTTTCATCAGCTCTCGAAGCTCGGGCGGAGCCCATGGCTGCAATGAAAAAGATCGGCATTTTGACCGGGGGCGGCGACGTACCCGGTTTGAATTCGGTGATCAAGTCGGTGGTCTACCGCGCAAGCGAAATTGGACGCACGGTCACCGGACTGCGCCGGGGCTGGAAAGGGCTGACGAACCTTAACCGCGACGATCTGACCGATTCGACCTTCAGCCGGGAGTTGACGCGTGAAAACACGCGGGCCATCGACCGCACCGGCGGCACGGTGCTGCACACTTCGCGGACAAACCCGCGCCGGGTGGCTCAATCCCAGCTGCCGGCACACCTGTCGGCCGAGCGCCTAAAAAAACTGCGCTTCGATGGCCAGCACTACGACTTCACGCCGATCGTAATCGAAAATCTCGAAGCGCTGGGAATCGGGTGCCTGATCGCCATCGGGGGAGATGATACGCTCAGCTTCGCGTCGGTTCTTTCCGCGGTGGGCTTTCCGGTCATCGCCATCCCGAAGACCATGGACAACGACGTTCAGGGCACCGAATACTGCATCGGCTTCTCGACGGCGATTACGCGTGCCAAGGAGGCGATCACCCGCCAGCGCACCACGCTTGGCTCGCACGAGCGCATCGGAATTTTCCGCATTTTCGGGCGCGACGCAGGTTTTACGGCCATTTACACCGCCTATGTGACCTCCGCCCGCTGCCTGATCCCCGAGTATCCGTTCAATTTGGAGCGGGCCATCAATCTTCTGCTGGAAGACAAGGTAAATAATCCGAGCAACTACTCGCTGGTGATTGTTTCCGAAGGTGCGGTCTGGGAGCAGCGAGACGTGCAGGAAACCGGCGAAGCCGACGCCTACGGGCACCGCAAGAAGGTCGACATCGGGCACGCGCTGGCGCACGAAATCGAGAAGCGCACCGGCGAAGAAACCATGGCGAGCGACCTCACCTACGATCTGCGCAGCGGCGCTCCGGACGCGATCGACCAGATCGTGGCCACCACGTTTGCCAACATTGCCGTGGATTTGATTGGGGATAACATTACCGGCCGGATGATCGGCATACAGGAAGGCCGCTACGCCCACACCGATCTGCCCAATACGTCGCTCGGGCCGCGCAAGGTGAATGTCCCCAAGCTGTACAACACCGAGCGGTATCGGCCCAATTACACCTCCAAGCTGGGCGAGCCGCTTCTATTCGCCGGCGCTTAGCTGGCAAATTCGCCGGCTAAGCGCTATAATTTGGTTTCCCGCTGACCTAGCGACGCGAAGTTCTAGCACTGTCTGTGGACTTTCGCGCAGAACGGCCGGCAGAGAGAGGTATTTGCCATGAAAGAAGGAATTCACCCCGATTATCACGCCGTGACGGTGCATTGTGCCTGCGGGAGCACGTTTCAAACCCGTTCCACATTCAAAGGCGAACTGATTCGCGTGGAAATCTGCTCGAACTGCCACCCGTTTTTTACCGGCAAGCAGAAGTTGGTCGATACGGCGGGCCGCGTCGAGCGCTTTCAGAAAAAGTACGCGGATAAGGCTGCCTCGGTCGCCAACGCCAAGAAGTAGTTCCGCCTCTACAAATGACCCTGAGCCTCCAGACGAGCCGTCTCGGAGTGCGTCCCGCCGGAGGGCCTGGAATTCGGGAAAAAGGGCCCAGGTCGCTGCGCTCTGTGGGGATGACCGCCAGAGACCATTGCCAAGCAATTCCCGCGGGCGACCGCAAAAAGCTAACCGGGGAGTGAATCGGAGTCCTCTCGCGGTGTACAATCGCGTGCAGATGGCTACGCAACTGTCTCCTTCAGCGGGCTCGCCTGCCGGATCGCAGATCGAAACGGGGCCGCCTCGCGTCACTTTGCGGAACAGCTTCGCCCACCCTTTCGATTCCGCGATGGCGGCGGCGCGCACCTGCTACGCGCCTCGGATTATCAACCCCGAAGAAATTACCGAAAAGCAGCGTGTGACCATTGGTTCGGGGACTTTCTTGGGAGGCCATCACACCGTTTATCAGCACGCGCATTTTGAATTTGGGCTCGAGAATGTGAGCCGGCAGTTCGTGTGGTCTTTCTTGCACGCCCATCCGTTTTACAACTCCGAGCAGCAGAGCCAGCGCTATGTGCGCCTCGATCGCGCCCAGGCCTATGTGCCGCCGGCGGGAACGGCGAATTTTGGCCCCGGCGAGCAGGCGATTTACGAAAAAGCGATCGCGCGCGCCTGGGAACATTATCGCCAGTTGACGCAACTGCTCGAGCCGAATGCGCGCGCGATTCTGGCCGACATCTGGCACTTGGGCCCGATGTCGCACGCCAAGCGGGTGCAGAAAATCGAGCGCCAATCCGGGAAGCGCGCAATCGAAGTGGCCCGCTACGTTCTGCCAGTCGCGGCGTTCACGACCATGGTGCACACCCTTTCTGGCATTGTGCTCTACCGCTTGTGGCGAATGCAGGCGGCGAACGATACGCCGGCCGAATCGCGGCAGATTATTTCCGGGATGGCCGCGCGCGTGCGCGAGGTCGATCCGCAATTCTTCGATCGCTTTGACAATGAGCCGCTAGCGATCGAGGAGCTGCCCGAGTGGCAGCAGCCGCCGCACGATGGCGAAGCCTTTGCCCGGGAGTTCGATGCGCGGCTCGCCGGACTTACTTCCAAGCTGACCGATTATTCTCGGAACGCGATGGCTGCTGTGGCCGAGGCGTATCGGGCCGTGCTGGGACTCACGGCGCCGGAGTGTCCCGATGCCGAGGCGCTTGACCGGCTGCTCAACCCGGCGCGCAATCGGTATCGCCGCGAAACGCTGAATGTGGGCGTTCACGCGCCGACGATGCGCGCGCTACAGCACGCGAATTTTACCTTCGCCAAGAAAATCAGCCACACCGCCGACAGCCAGGACCAGCGGCACCGCATGGTGCCCGGTTCGCGGCCGTTGCTCACGCTGACCGACACGCGTTCCCCGGATTACATCGTGCCGCTGCTGATCCGTGAGAATGCCCGGGCCCTTGAAATTTACCGGGAAGCGATGGAAGAAGCCTGGTCGGCGAAGAATGAATTGCTCGACCGCGGTGTGCCCCGAGAATTCGCGCTCTATCTGCTTCCGAATGCGAAATCGATTCGCTTGCTGGAGACCGGTTCGCTGCTGCATCTGCTCCACAAGTGGACGATGCGGACCTGTTTCAACGCACAGGAGGAGATTTATCAGGCTTCTCTCGAAGAAGTGCAGCAGGTGCGCGCCGCATTTCCGGAACTGGGGCGCTACCTGGGGCCGCCTTGCTACATTCGCGCGGGAATTTCCACACCCATCTGCACGGAAGGTTCCCACTTCTGCGGCGTAAAAGTCTGGCTCGGGTTCCCCAATATTGAACGGCGCATCTGAAGCTAGCGCCTGAGGACGTGGGTGGTGGCGGGCGAGACGAGCTCATAGCGGATGCCGCGCCAGCAGATGCGCTTGCTCAGCAAAGAGGCGATGAAGTTCCAGGCGAACAGAAATGAAACCAGCGGCGCAAGGGTCATCCACACCCAGTTCCACTTCTTCAGCGGGCCCTTCCACTGGGGCATGAGCTCGTCGACGGCCACCGTCCGCAGGGCTCCCTTCATGGCGGCCAGCAGAGGAATGACCAGGGTGATTAGCGCCAACTGCGGCCACGGAGCAGCCGTGAGGAAGGCCGCAAAAATAACGAAGGCGGCGTACATCAGCGTGAGGGCATAGCTGAGGTGAGTGGCGGCGCCCATGGCCCAGCGTTTCCATGAATAAATGCGGGTGATCAGGATTTGCCGATTGGTGAATTCCAGCAGGCTGGCGCCGGTCCAGGGATGCAGGGTTGCGGCCAGGCACTCGGCGCAGAAGATGATTGGCAGGTGGGCCTCCTCGAGCGCAAGCGTCATCGCGAAGTCGTCGCTTACGGCGCCAGTCCAGGCGTCGATCACGTGGATGTCTTCAAAGGTGCGCCGGCGGATGGCGGTGCCGCCTCCCCAACAGAAATTTTCACTCCGACGTCCTAGCATCGTGGCCACCGAAGCGTTCCAAGCCGAGGCCATGGCACTTGCCAATCCGCCGGCGCCCATTTTGCCGCTGGGGACAATCCAGCGGTAGCCGGTGGTCGCGCCGATGCGCGGGTCCTGAAGCGGCGCGATGAGCTTCCGCAGCCAGCCGCGGGGGTTACGCACGTCGGAGTCCGTGAAAACCAGAACCTCGGCGTTCTCAGGAAGCGATTCCACGGCCCGCCGCAGGTTGAATACCTTTTCGCTACAATCCTGAGCGGTACCGGCGATCACGATGTGCACCGGGTGCGGGCTCGTCAATTTGACCCGTTCGACCGATTTCAGCGCGGGGTCCAGGCTCGAGGCCAGAGAAAAGTAAATCTCATAATTCGGGTAATCGAAATTGGTAAGTGCGCTGAGATTCTCCTCAAGCCCCGGCTCGTTGCCCTTGCAAGGGCAAATCACCGCCGCGTGTGGCGCATAGAAGCCGGCATGCGAAGCCAGCCGTTGGCGAACCAGCGCGAGCCACTGGAAACCGTCCCACAGCGAGTAGGCGCCCACGGCAATCTGCACGATGACGAGAACGTAGAAGACCTCGATCACTCACCCGAGAATAACAAGAAAGGACCGCGGCGAAGCCTATTAGGCACGGTTGACTTGCTAGATCAGCACGGGTAGACTGCGCCCAATTACGGAGGCCTATTCCCTGCACGGCCTCTTTCTGGAGAAAGCCCATGTCTACACCCGCTGCTCAGCCGCTCAATGAAGCGAAATTGCACGATTTTGTGATGAAGGCCGTAGACGAAATGGGAGCCGCGATGAATGCGGCGCTCATCATCATCGGCGACAAACTGGGACTCTATAAAGCGATGGCCGGCGCCGGGCCTATGACGTCGGCCGAGCTGGCCGCCAAGACCGGCACCGCCGAACGCTACGTGCGCGAATGGCTCGCGGCCCAAGCCGCGGGGAACCTGGTTACCTACGACGCCGCTACGCAGCGCTACACGCTGCCTCCGGAGCAGGCTTTTGCCCTGGCCGACGAAATGAGTCCGGTGTTTCTTCCCGGCGCCTATTACATCATTTCGGCCTGCTTGAAAGACGAGGCGAAGATCACCGACGCCTTCCGCAACGGAAACGGGGTGGGATGGCACGAGCATGACTCCTGCCTCTTTGTCGGCACCGAGCGTTTCTTCCGCCCGAACTATCGCGCGCACTTGATCGATGAATGGATTCCCGCGCTCAGCGGCGTGGAAGTGAAGTTGAAGGCCGGCGCACGCATCGCGGACGTGGGCTGCGGCCTGGGGACTTCGACGATCCTTATGGCGCAGGCTTATCCGAAGTCGAGCCTGGTGGGCTTTGACTATCACGCAGAGTCGATCGAGCTGGCGCGGGAAGCAGCCCGCAAGGCCGGCGTGTCGGAGCGCGTGAAGTTCGAAGTGGCGAGGGCCAAAGATTATCCGGGCAAGGGCTACGATTTCGTAGCCTTCTTCGACTGCCTGCACGATATGGGAGACCCGGAAGGCGCGGCGCGGCACGTCCGGGAGACGCTGGCTGCCAACGGCACCTGGATGATCGTCGAGCCGTTTGCAAACGACAAGCTCGAAGACAATTTAAATCCGATCGGCCGCGTTTACTATTCGGCTTCGACGATGCTGTGCACGCCGGCGTCGCTTTCGCAGGAAGTGGGGTTGGGCCTGGGCGCGCAAGCCGGCCAGAAGCGGCTGACCGAGGTTTTGAACCGAGCCGGGTTCAGCCAGGTGCGACGTGCTGCGGAAACGCCTTTCAACATTGTCCTCGAGGCCCAGGCGTAAGATTCCGGATGTAAATTTCTGCTCCGGAACTAGCCCCGGCGGCGGGAAAAAACCTTCTGCAGCACGCGGTCAGCCGCGGCGTTCAACTCGGTCTGAAACTTGCCGGCTTCACGGCGCGCCTGATCCATCAGGGAAGGATCAAGCAGCAACCCTACGCGATCGACGAATGGCCCGGAGGCGGCGTTCTTGGCTGCTCGTCCGGCGTTCGGCGAGCGGCCCGGGGCGAGACGGCTGAGCTGCTCATAGAAACCCAGGTCGCGCCAGAATTCTTCGGCGTCTTGGTCAGACCACTCGAGCCACTGCCCCAGCGCCACGAAAAATTCCTCCCGGAATAAGTCGAGAAAAGGGATTCCGAGTTCCATGGACACTTTGGGCTTCGATTTTGGCGGGGGCTTGGATTTCGCGCCTTTCCTGGCTTTTTTCGGCTTCCGGGGGCGCTTTGCACCGCGCACGGTCACCCTCACCTGCAACCGCTTTGGCAGGGAGGACTCGATGCGCAGCACCATCGCCAAAATGGCTTCGCGGCGGATGGTCTGAAGCTGGTCGCGATACTGCGCGGGCTGATCGGCGCGGCCGGGCCGGCGAAATTCCGCGGCGTACAGGTCCAGGAAACGCCCGACCATCTCGTTGCGGTCAAGCGTCGCCAGCATTTTTGCCGCCGCCTCGCGGGCGCGAATCACCAGCTCTCGGGGACGATAGGGCATCGGAGGTGTCTACCTGTACGCGAATACGAGGTGCTCCGCAACAAAAGAAAAGGCCCGGAGATTTCTCTCCGGGCCCGGGGTTGAGCTGATCGATTGTTGGCGCTGTGGCTTGGGCCACAGCGGTTTGCTCTTAGTGCAGCGGACCCGACACCGGCGGGCGTTTCTCCGCGCCAGGCAGTCCGCCGGTTACCGGGCGGACTGGCTTTTCGAACTTGCCGAGCGCGATATCGAGAGCCTGCTCCGCGGTGCGCACGAAGTGGATTTCAATGCCTTCGAGCATTTCCGGCTGCAGGTCCTCCTTCACGTTCGGTTCGTTCTCGCTTGGCAGGATGACTTCCTTGATTCCCGCCCGTTTCGCGCCGAGCACTTTTTCCTTCACGCCCCCGATGGGCAGTACGATTCCGGAGAGCGAAATTTCCCCGGTCATGGCCACGTTCGGCCGCACCGGACGCCCCGTCAAGAGGCTCACCAGCGCGGTCACCATCGCGACTCCTGCCGACGGGCCGTCTTTGGGGATCGCTCCCGAAGGAACATGGACATGCAGATCGAGCTTGCGGAAGAAGTCCGGATCGATGCCGTACCGGTCGGTGTTGGCGCGGACCCAGGTGAGCGCCGCGCGCATGGACTCCTGCATCACCTCGCCCAGATGCCCGGTCATGGTAAAACCTTTCCCGCCGCGCATCTTGCTGGCTTCGATGAAGACGATGTCACCGCCCACCGGCGTCCACACCAGTCCAACTGAAACGCCGGGCTTGCTGACCCGCTCCTCCACCTCTTTTTCCAGGCGAAACTTGGGAATGCCGAGCGCTTCGCGAATCACGTCGGGCGTGACGACGAGCTTGTCGGTCTTGCCTTCGGCCATGCGCCGCGCTTGCTTGCGCACCAGCGTGGCGATTTCGCGTTCGAGATTTCGGACCCCCGCTTCCCGCGTGTAGTGGTGAATCAGGTCGTGCAAGGACTCGTCGGTGAATTCGATCTGCTCACCGAGCGTCAGGCCGTGTTCCTTGGTTTGCCGGGGGATCAGGAACCGTTTCGCAATGTGGACCTTTTCCTCCTCGGTGTAGCCGGCAAGTTCGATCACTTCCATGCGGTCCCGCAACGGTTCCGGAATGGGATCCATCCAGTTGGCCGTGGCGATGAAGAGCACCTTCGACAAATCGAAGGGCACATCGAGATAGTGATCGCGGAAGGTAGAGTTCTGCTCGGGATCGAGCACTTCCATCAACGCCGCCGACGGATCGCCCCGGAAATCGCGGCCGAGCTTGTCGACCTCGTCCAGCATCAGGACCGGGTCCATGGTCTCAGCGCGACGAATTCCCTGGATGATTTGGCCGGGCAACGCTCCGATGTAAGTACGGCGGTGTCCGCGGATCTCCGCCTCGTCGTGCATTCCACCAAGTGAAATGCGGACGAACTTGCGTCCCATCGCGCGGGCAATCGACTTACCGAGCGAGGTTTTACCCACGCCAGGAGGTCCCACAAAGCACAGGATCGGGCCCTTCATCCCGGGCTGAAGCTTTTTAACCGCCAAGTAGTCAAGCAAGCGCTGCTTGACCTTCACCAAGTCATAGTGGTCCTCATCGAGGATCTCCTGCGCCTTGGCGATGTCGATGGCCTCCTCGCCCATGCCGGAAGTCTTGTTCCAGGGCAGCGAAGTCATCCATTCCAGATAGGTGCGCGAGACCATATATTCGGCCGAAGCGGGAGTCATCTTCGCGAGGCGCTTCAATTCGCGCTCGCATTCCTTCTTGGCTTCGGCGGACATGCCGGCCTCTTCGACCTTCTTGCGGAGTTCGTCGACCTCCGCGACGCCGTCGTCGGATTCGCCCAACTCCTTCTGGATGGCTTTCATCTGTTCGCGCAGCAGAAATTCGCGCTGACTCTGGTTGACCTGCTCCTGAACCTGCTCGTGAATCTTATTGCGCAGCTCGAGCACTTCCTTTTCCTTGGAGAGCTCGTTGGTGAGGGTTTCCAGACGCTTGCGGACGCTGAAGGTTTCCAGCAGTTCCTGCCGCACCAAAGTGTTGAGCGAGGGCAGGGTGGAAGCGACGAAGTCGGCCAGCCGCGAAGGCGAGTCGATGTTCATCACTTCGGTCTGCAAATCGTCGGAAAGCTGCGGCGAACGGGCCACCACATCGCGGAACAGCTCCTGCACGTTGCGCTCAAGCGCGGTCAGCTCGGGATCGGGTTCATCTCCAAGATTCGGCTGCATCTCGATGCGCGCCTGCATGAAGGGCTTAAGCCCGATCACTTCGAGCACGCGGATGCGGTCCAAGCCTTCCAGGAACGCAACCACGTTGCCGTTGGGCATGCGTACCATCTTGTGAACCTTGGCGAGCGTTCCGACCGTGTGCAGGTCGGCGCCGGACGGCGACTCGATGCGCGGGTCGAGCTGCGCTACGACCCCGAGGAGCTTTTCTGGCCCCTCCAAAGAATCGAGCAGCGCTAGAGAGCTTTCCCGGCCAACTGGCAGGGGCATCACGGCTCCCGGAAACAGAACCGTATCCCGCACCGGCAAAATCGGCAGCTCTGGCGGAACAACTCTCGGTATTTTATTCACGGTATCCCCCTCGGACATTTGCACCTCTTCAAAGTCCACGACAGGCTTATCGGCTGTCTGAAAGGTTAGATGCAACGTAAAGGAAAAAGATTTCCTTGTTTCGCATAGCGCTGTTAGGCGATTTGAGTGTATCTCGCTAAATCTATCGCCGCAACTCATCTTTGTCTATTTGCAGCCTACCCCGCATCGTCACCGAAAGCACCGCTCAAAGTCTATAACTTGTTTACAAAGAATAGCTTACTAATTGGCTACGGGTGCTGGAACGATTGCTGCACAAAAGCCAAGGCTTGCTCCCGGGTATCGATCAGCCCGTTGAGTTGAGCCTCTTCAACCGCGTCGAGCATGGCCTTATAGGATGGACCGGGCCTGAAGCCCAGGGCCATCAGATCGTCTCCTGTAACCAGGCGCGGCGGCCTTACCTGTTCCGGGGGAGTGTCCTCCAGGAACCGCTCAACAAAGTTGTAAGCATCCAGACTTCCATGGCTCGAGATGCAGTCGAGCCGGTGCAGTTCCAGATGCTCTGGAAAGCGCTCGAGCCTCGCAAAGCGCTTAAGAGTTGAAACTTTCATCCGCTGCACGTCCTTGAAGCGCATGTGATTTGCGACCAAGGCCGCTACCTGCTCGGTCTCTTCATTTGAAAAGCGCAGCCGACGGCAGATCGTTTCCGCCATGCGGACGCCCACTTCTACGTGCTCGTCAAAACGGATCCGGTCGCCGGGCCGCGCCGGAGGCTTAAAGGTGGGAGGCTTTCCCACATCGTGCAGCAGGACTCCCCAGGCCAAGGTGGGCGATGAGTCCGCCTGTAGCCCGTCGAGCATGATCAGCGTGTGCTGCCACACATCCCCTTCCGGATGAAACTGCGGCGGCTGTTCGACGCCCTTCATTCGCGCAATTTCGGGCAGAACTTCCTGCAGGAGGCCGGTCCGGTCGAGCAGCTCGAAGCCGCGCCGGGCGGCGCCTTCGGTGAGCAGCTTGGTCAATTCGTCGCGGACGCGCTCGGCGGAAACCTGGTGGATTTCCCGCGCGAGTTCTACGATGGCAGCCAAGGTCGCGTCCTCGATGGCGTAACCGAATCGCGCGGCAAACCGCACCGCTCGCAGCATGCGCAGCTTGTCTTCGCCAAAGCGTTGCTCGGGCCGGCCGATCGCGCGAATGATTCCGGCCTGGATGTCGTCCCGCCCGCCGACGAAATCAAGCACTTGGTCGGTTTCGGGATCAAGCAACAGTGCGTTGATCGTGAAGTCCCGCCTGAGGACATCTTCCTGAGGCGATTTCGAGTAGACCACCTGATCCGGGTGGCGGCCGTCGGAGTAACCTAGGTCGGACCGGAATGTCGCCACTTCCACCTGCGTCCCGGGTGGCGTTCCCGGATCTCCCGTCACGATGATCACTCCGAACTGCGCGCCGACTGCCAGACTATTGGGAAAAAGTTTTTGCACCTGGTCAGGAGTTGCATCGGTCGCTACGTCGTAGTCGACCGGCCCGCGGTCGAGAAGAATGTCGCGCACGCATCCACCGACCAGATATGCCTGATGGCCGGAATTTTTGAGCGTGCGGCAAATCTGCTCCGCCAGTGCGCGAGCATTCATGCAGCGATTATGAGCGAAAGCGGTAGGCGAAGGAAATTCTTCCGCGAATCGCTCCCGCCGCCTGCACCGGGGACCTCAGCCTCGTTCTTGGGGGCTGCGGCCGCCAGCCGCCAAGCACCAAAATTCAACCGACACCGTCATTGCGCAACGCCAGCTGGCTGGGGGTTCGGTCGAGGTCTTAGAGGGATAGGGGGTAAGGGATAGGAGAGAGCGAAGCTGCCTGTTGTGAAGACAGTTGTCCGAGATGTTGGTGGTATTCATCTGCAGGCGACCGATCTTATGTACATGTCTTTAAAGATCATCGCTACCGCGGATTTTACAGTCTGTAAGACGTATTGAATGGAATAAGGTCCAGCCCCGGCATGCTCTTAGACCACGCGAAATGCTCCTGTCGAGGCGATGTTCCTCGGAAGTAAGCGGAAAACAAATGGCTCGTTGGGTGCGTTTCACGCCCCTCCGACGAAATAGCAACTGGCTTGTAATCAAGTTATTACACTGAATAGATTCGGTCGATTTTTATTGCATCTTGGAACTATCTTGAGCTATATTTGCGCTTGTAGCGCATATGGCACTTATAGCACATAGCGCGTACCCTTGGTGAACGAACTAAATTTATGTTGCGGACCGATGCTGCCAGAGCCATGGATGGATCGATCTCCCAGAAAGACCAACAGGAGATCATGGAGATGTATGTCAAGCTTCGAGAGGTAGAAGCTAAGCTAATCGGGCCTGACGGTAAGACCGAGATCTTACCTAACAATCTCTATTCTTTTTTGTGCCGCCTTCTGGGGGATTTGAAGGCTGGATACTCCGTAACAATCCTTCAAAGCAAGGCACAGCTGACTACCATCGAAGCCGGGAAATTGCTTGGTGTTTCGCGACAATTTCTCGTCGAGCTGTTAAAGAAAGGTGACATCCCATTCCATATGGTCGGCACACATCATCGGATGTATGCACGCGAGGTGCTGGCTTATAAGGCTAAGCGTGATGCGTCTCGCAGGAAAATCTTAGACGACTTGGCCAAAGCAGAGTACACCGAAGGGCTGTACGACCAAGTCCCAGATGATTTTAACCCAGGACAATGAATACGCCGTAGTACTCGACGCGTGTGTACTAGTGCCGATGCCGCTCTGCGACACATTGTTACGCCTAGCAGAGGAGCCGGCATTGTACAGACCTATTTTGGAGTGAGGAGATACTTCGAGAGGTCGGCGATGCATTAGAACAGAAGTTGCAGAGGTCTCCAATCCAGCGAGAGCGTCGTCTCTCTAAGATGCGCGAAGCCTTCCCTGAGGCTGCAATTGAGGCCCCTAAGGATCTTGTCGAGGCAATCCACGGTATTCCGGATTTTAGCGATCGTCACGTGCTTGCGACAGCTCTTCGCGGTGGCGCTCACGCAATTATCACGGCTAACACGAAACATTTCCCAGTCGATTGCCTAGCGCAATACGATCTTGTGGCTCAGACCCCAGATGAGTTTTTGGTGCATCAATACCATCTTGCACCTGAGCAAGTTTTGGGAAAACTCGACGATCAAGCAACGAATTTAGGGAAAGAGCGCGCATTTATCGTGGAGCGGCTTCGACCAATGACGCCGACGTTCTCAGCTCTAATCGAGCACGGACAATTTAGTGAAGAAGGGGAACAAACAATATGACTATATGAGTAGCGGCCAGATGATTCTTAATGGTGGAACCGATGAAGAAATGGTTGTGATTTTTCAGGAGCAAAAGAGAGCAGTGGAGGAAAACTTTTCTTTTGTTAGTAAACATCAGTAATGTCCCAACGTTTTGCCTCTTGCCTTCCGTAAGTTAATGATGAGAAACGCATAATCGGCAAATTTCCTTGGTCTCGATTTGAACTCCGAACGCGGGTTCTGCGACCCTGCGAAGCATATCTTCGGGGGGGGCCGATGAACCGAGGCAAGCTGGTGTTTGCGCAGCTGATGCAACATCTTCCGTTGACCACCTTCCGTCGTTGCGTCACCCGCTATCGAGGCGCGTTCAAGGTGAAGTCCTTTTCGTGCCTGGATCAATTCCTGTGCATGGCGTTCGCTCAGTTGACCTTTCGGGAAAGCCTTCGAGACATCGAAGTATGTCTGCGCGCACAAAGTTCCAAGCTCTATCATCTCGGGATTCGTTCGGCGGTGGCTCGTAATACGCTGGCCAATGCCAACGCTGTGCGCGACTGGCGCATCTATGCCGATTTTGCCCAGAGCCTGATCGGCATTGCCCGACCGTTGTATGCGCAAGAGTCCTTCGGCGTCGATCTGCAAGAAACCGTCTACGCGCTCGACACCACGACGATCGATCTGTGTCTGTCGGTATTTCCGTGGGCGGTGTTCCGCACGGCCAAGGCCGCTATCAAACTGCATACGCTGCTCGATCTGCGCGGCAACATCCCCACCTTCATTCACATCAGTGATGGCAAGGTGCACGAGGTCAACATCCTCGACCAACTCCTGCCCGAGCCCGGCGCCTTCTACATCATGGATCGTGGTTTCGTCGACTTCGAGCGCCTCTATCGCTTTCACGAAGCCGGCAGCTTCTTCGTGACCCGTAGTAAGTCGAACCTCAAGGTCCAACGCCGCTACTCGCATCCGGTCGATCGCACAACGGGGTTGATCTGTGACCAAACTGTCGTCCTTACTGGCTTCTACTCTCACCAAGGCTTCGAGGCACCGCTGCGCCGCATCCGCTTCAAGGACCCCGAAACCGCCAAGACCCTCATCTTTCTGAGCAACAACTTCGTCTTGCCAGCATTTACGATCACCGAACTGTACCGCTGCCGCTGGCAAGTAGAACTTTTCTTCAAATGGATCAAGCAGCATCTGCGAATCAAAGCTTTCTTCGGAACTTCAGAGAACGCGGTCAGGTCACAAATCTGGATCGCCGTCTCCGCCTACGTTCTGGTCGCCATCGTCAAAAAGCGATTGCATCTTTCGGCCAGCCTGTATGAAATCCTACAGATCCTCAGCCTGACAATGTTTGAGAAAATCCCGCTGGATCAACTACTTGCGCAAACAACGAGCGCCGAAATTCAACCGGTTCCCGATAACCAATTGATTTTGTTCGCATAACGTTGGGACACTACTGAGTAAACATACAAGTTCAACCGTCTCCCAGCAATCCCCAGCGGCAAGCCTACGGGAACGTTACTATTCATTGGACTAACGCTATCGGTGCTAGAGCAGCCGCAGCCCTTATTGGAGCGAGAGAAAACCAGATCGGCGCCCGATGGGCCGCGAAGACGCGATCGGCCGCTGGGGCTTACTCTTCGGTGCGATCCCGGTGGCGAAGCGAGCCGCCGAATTGAACCTTCGAGAACCCGAATTTATCGCGCAGGCGGTCGGTCGCGCGAGCCAGGCGTTCGAGTTTTTCGCGGCGCCCCGGGTCCAGCAGATCGAACTGGCCGCTAGGGGCCGCCGAAAAGTAGGAGAATTCCACGCCCACCAGTCGCAATTTCGCGCGGCCATCCCAGGCGCGATGGAAGAGCTCGCCTACCGCTTTCAGGAACACGGTATCGAGATCGGAGGGCTCGGCCAGCGTGTGGCCGCGCGAAATGGTGCGGAAGTCGGCGTAGCGCAGCGTCAGGGTCACGGTGTGAGCATAGAGGCCCGCGTCGCGCGCCCGTTTCGAAGCCTTCTGGCAAAGGTAGCTCAGAGTAGCTTCCAGCTGCTCGCGGTCGTTGGTGTCCTCGCCAAAGGTCTGGTTGTGCGAAAGGGATTTCGCCTGGGCATCCACAAAAAATTCATAGGAATCGATTCCCCGCGCCTTGCGATAGAGCGCCACGCCCCATTGCCCGAAATTTTCCTCGAGACTCTCAAGCCGCGCCGCCTGTAACTGTGCGATCGTCGCGATGCCCAGAACCTTCAGAGCCGCTTCGGTCACTTCTCCGATGCCGGGAATGCGGCGCACCGGCAGAGGCGCGAGAAAAGCTTCCTCGCCACCCGGCGCAACCCATAGGAGCCCGTGCGGCTTGGCCTGCTCACTGGCCACTTTGGCGATCAGCCGCGAGGTGCCGACACCGATCGAGCAGGGCAGGCTGGTTGTAGAAGTAATTTCGCGCGAGAGCTTGTGCGCCGCGGCCAGTGGCGGGCCGTGCAGCCGCTCGGTGCCAGCCAGATCAAGGTAGGCCTCATCAACCGAGGCCATTTCGACGACCGGCGAATACCGGGAGAGGATCGCGGCGATGCGATCGCTCCACTGTCCGTAGCGCTCGTGGTGGCTTTCCAGGAATACGGCGTGCGGACACAGTTTCGCCGCCGTGCGCAGCGGCATCGCCGAGTGCACGCCCGACTTGCGCGCTTCGTAGCTTGCGGAGGTGACGACGCCGCGCTGGTCGCGCTGTCCGCCGACTACCACCGCTACGCCTTTCAACTCCGGGCGCGCCAGCAGCTCGACCGAAACGAAAAACGCGTCCATGTCGACGTGCAGAATCGAGGCCGAAGCATCGGACCTGGCGGCTTCTGGGGCGCCGTGCTTGGCGCGGAAATGTGCCAGTTTCGGCATGACGAAAGGCTATCGCAGCGTTTGCCCGGAGTCGAGCATCCAGGCCTGCGGCTGATGCTCGAAGCCAATGTGCCCGTAATACTCCGCGGCCGCAGGCGCGGCCAGCAGAATCAACTTGGCGTCCGGTCCGGAGGCCTGCTTGGTGCGGCGAATCAATTCCTTGCCGATCCCCGAGCGTTGGTGCGAGAGGCGCACGGCCAAGTCCGAAAGATAGGTGACGAAACTGAAATCCGACAGCGCGCGGGAAATCCCTACCGGCAAATTGCCGTCCCAGGCGGTGATGACGAGATTGGCATTCGCGAGCATGGCCGCCATGCGCTGGCGTTCGCCGAGCGGACGCCGGTCTCCCAGCCCGGACGCTTGATACAACTCGATCATGGCGGAAAGATCGAGGTCGTTTCCGGTGCGATAGCTAATCACGGTAGCCTCTGTGCGGCGAGCACGCGTGGAATTCCGGCAAGATCGTTGGTAACCCTTCTATGGCACCAGATCGACTCGTCAGAAACAATCGGAAGCACGTGGCCGGCCGAATTATAGCCAAGCTCGAGCACCAGAATGCCGCCCTCGCCAAGAAGAAGTCCGGCCTGCTCGATCAGCCGCGCGTACATTTCAAAGCCGGCGCGGCCGCCGAAAAGCGCGGCGTGAGGCTCATGCTCGCGAACTTCTCGCGGCAGCCTTGCCGCATCGTCGAGCGCGACGTAGGGCGGATTGCTCACGATCAAGTCGAAAGCGCGCGCGGCCGGGCAACCGGTCTGCGGGGACGGCCGCAGGGCGTCGAGCATATTGGTCTGGACCAAGTGCACGCGGTCGGCGACCTGGTGGCGCGCGGCGTTGCGCCGGGCGACTTCGAGCGCGTCGGCAGAGATGTCGGTCGCGAAAACGTCCGCGTGGGGTAATTCGCAGGCCAGAGCAACGGCCAGGCAGCCCGAACCGGTGCCCATATCGGCCACGCGAAGATGGGGGCTGGGCTTACCGTTGGCCATCTGGATCTTGATCCCCCGCGGGCCCAGACGCTCCAGGGCCACTTCGACAACGTGCTCGGTTTCCGGCCGCGGGATCAGCACGGCGGGCGTGACTTCGAATTCCAGGCCCCAGAACTCCTGTTTGCCGGTCAGATATTGGGTGGGCTCTCCGGCGGCACGACGCGCGACGAGGGCAAAATATGCTTCGACTGCCGCGGCATCCAGCCGAGCTTCCGGGTGCGTATAGAGCCAGGTGCGATCGCGCTCCAGGGTGTGGGTCAGCAGCAGTTCCGCGGCGAGCGTATGGGAAGCAACCTCGGCGGCGCGAAGTCGCGCCATGCCCTGTTTGAGCGCCTCCCGAATGTCCATCGCTCCGGGGCCAGCCTCGCCAACCGAAGGTCCGGACAAGGCTTCGCCGCGCATCTCACGCCTCGATGAGCTCGTGCTTCAGACGCTCGGATTCAAAATGGGTGACGAGCGCGTCGACAAGCGGGCCCAGCTTGCCGTCCATGACCTCGGTGAGCTGGTGCAGCGTGAAATTGATGCGGTGATCGGTCACGCGGTTCTGCGGGTAGTTGTAGGTGCGGATTTTCTCGGAGCGGTCGCCGGTCTTGATCTGCCCGCGGCGCTCGGCGGCGATGGCTTCATGCTGCTTGTTCTGCTCCATTTCATACAACCGGGCGCGCAGCACGCGCATGGCTTTGGCGCGGTTCTTGATCTGCGATTTCTCGTCCTGCTGGGAAACAACCAGGCCGCTGGGAATATGGGTGATGCGCACGGCGGAGTAGGTGGTGTTCACCGACTGGCCGCCCGGGCCCGAGGAACAGAAGGTGTCGATGCGTAGGTCCTTGGCCTCGATCTTGATATCGATATCGTCGGCTTCTGGCAGCACGGCCACCGTGGCGGCGGAGGTGTGAATGCGCCCTTGCTGCTCGGTCGCCGGAACGCGCTGCACGCGATGCACTCCGCTTTCATATTTCAGCTTGGAATACACTTTATGGCCCTGAATGGCCGCCACCACTTCCTTCATTCCGCCGATCGAAGATGCCGAGCTCTCCAGAATCTCCACCCGCCAGCCCTGCGTTTCCGCGTAGCGCGAGTACATGCGGAAAAGCTCGCCGGCGAAAAGCGACGCTTCGTCGCCCCCGGTTCCGGCCCGAATTTCCACGATGACGTTCTTTTCATCATGGGGATCTCTGGGAATCAGCAGCACCTTCAATCCCCGCTCGACCGCTTCGCGTTTGGCTTCCAGGGCTTTTTCTTCGTCATGAGCCATCTGCTTCATCTCGGCGTCGTCGGCCTCGGCGATTAACTGTCGGGCGCCCTGCAACCCCCGCTCGATCTCCTTCCATTCGCGGTACTTGGCGACCATTTCGGCCATTTCCGCGTGCGTCTTGGCGAGCTTCTGGTAGCGGCCCGAGTCGGCCTGCACTTCGGCCGAGGAAAGTTGCTGGGTCATTTCGTCGTAGCGCGTTTCAACCTGGTCGAGCTTTTCGAAAAAGGTCAAATTAGCCATGGAATTATCCCGTTCGGATTGCTAAATCGCCGCGAATCAATCGCTGCAAATCAATCACTGAATGTAAACCTGCCTGTTGGGGAGAGCAGTCGACCGTCGAGGGCCGGATGAGGAGGCGAATCGCTAATAGAAAGGCGAAAACATTTTCAAAACCAATCGCAAGCATAACCGGATTGGGCTGCCGAGTCAACGAACACGCTGCTTTCTGCTGCTTTCTGTGCACCTGCCGGTTCCCCATTGCCCCCGGTTTTCGAAAACTCTTCTGATGTCCATTTAAATCGGGTTGTGGAAATCTTGTGAATTATGTGTGGAGTCCGCGCAAATATTTCGTTCAGTTTTCTCTTGCCCGTGACGCCGCTTTTAGGCAGAATCCCGGCTCGCGTGTTTGATGTCGCCGCCACCTGAGCGGGTAGTCATCAGATGCCGCTAAGCGCGGGGCGCGTTTACGGCATCGAACCCAATAGGCCAAATCCAAGCAACTCCCTTTGGTAACGGGGATGTGTTTTCCACACTATTTCCACATCGGTGGAAATCTTACTGAGGCTCGAGTCTTGAATAATATCTGGGATAAAGTACTTCAGCACACTGAGCGGCGCGTGAATCCGCACAGTTTCGCCACCTGGTTTCGCCCGACCCGGCAGGAGCGCCTCGATGAGGATCGCATCGTGGTCCGGGTGCCCACGCGCCTGTTTTGCAAGCGCCTCAGCGAGACCTACGGCGAGCTTCTGCAAGCCGTCCTGACAGAAATAGGCAAGCCGGGAATGGCGCTCGAGTTTGTTTGCGCCGAGCCCGAACCGGTGGCCGCTATCCCGGCCGCCTCGACGCAAGCCAAACTCGATTTTGAATCCTCGAACAATCAGCTGAACCCCCGCTACACATTTGATTCCTTCATCGTGGGGGCTTCCAACCAGTTCGCGCACGCGGCGGCCACGGCGGTCGCCGAGCAACCCTCGAAATCCTACAATCCCCTCTTCCTATACGGTGGAGTGGGGCTCGGCAAGACACACCTGATGCAGGCGATTGGGCACACCCTTAAGCGGCGCAATCCCGCGCTACGGCTGACCTACATCAGCGCCGAAAAATTTACCAACGAAGTAATCGCCGCGATCCGTTTTGAGCGCATGCCGGCGTTTCGCGAACGGTTCCGCAACATGGACGTGCTGATGGTCGACGATATCCAGTTCATCGCCACCCGCGAGCGGACCCAGGAAGAGTTTTTTCATACCTTTAACGCGCTCTACGATCAGCAGAAGCAGATCGTGATTTCCTCCGACTGCCCTCCCAAGGAAATATCGGCCATCGAGGAGCGCCTGCGCTCGCGGTTCGAGTGGGGATTGATCGCCGACATTCAACCGCCGGACCTCGAGACCAAGATTGCGATTTTGCAGAAAAAGGCCGAGCGCGAACACGTGCGCCTGCCCGACGATGTAGCCGATTACATCGCCCGCGCCATCAAGTCGAACGTCCGCGAACTGGAAGGCGCTCTCATCCGCCTGATGGCTTACGCCTCGCTTACCGGCATGGAGATTAATCTGCCCACGGCCCAGCAGGTTCTGCGGGCCATCGTCGAAACACAAGAAAAGAAAGTCACCATCGAGCAGATTCAGAAGCGCGTGGGCGAGCACTTCGGCCTGCGCGCGCAGGATTTGAAGATCCGCAGCAACTCAAAGGTCATTTCTTTCCCGCGGCAAGTCGCCATGTTCCTGGTGAAACAGCTCACCTCGGCTTCCCTGCCGGAGATCGGCAAGCAATTCGGCGGCAAGCACCACACCACGGTTCTGCATTCCATCAACAAGATCGAGACCTTGCGCCAGGTGGACAAAGATTTAAACAAAACGATCAACAGGCTACTGGACTCGTTCGGCTAGAGTTAGGGCTGCTTGGCCAGCCCCGGACACCCTTCTGAGCTGTGAATGCTTTGTGAATAAAAATCTAGGGCGTTGCTCCCAGCCCTGGGGGCCTTGATTTTTTCACCGTTGCGCGCAACCTTCCACTGCACAACGGTTTTGTATTTTGCAGGCAGCGCTTGGCTTACGCCGATTTCCGAAGAATTCACAGGCCCGGCGGCGACGGCTGTTCTTTATATTAAGAATTTAGAATAGAAAAGAATTTAGTAGTACAGTAGCCGCGCACGAAAACAGGACCTAACTCGAGGACTCCAGGCGATGGAATTCAGCGTAAAGAAATTCGATCTACTCGAAGAACTCTCTCTCACCCAAGGAGTCGTCGAGCGCAAGACCACCATCCCGATACTGTCGAATCTTCTCTGTGAGGCCAGCGGCAACTGGCTGACGATTACGGCGACCGATCTTGAGCTCAGTGTGCGCACCTCGTGCGAAGCCAAGGTGAAAAAAGAGGGCGCGGGCACGATTCCGGCCAAGAAATTACTGGAACTGGTGCGCCTGTTGCCCGACGAAGAAATAAAATTCAAGCTGCTCGAAAATCACTGGGTGCAAATTACCTGCGACCGCAAGACCTACAAGCTGGTGGGCATGTCCAAGGATAATTTTCCGGCTCTGCCGAGCTTTCCGCACTCGCTCATCAAGATTCCGGTAAAACTTTTGGCCGATGTGATCGCCAAGACGACGTTTGCGATTTCGCTCGAAGAATCCCGCTACACGCTGAACGGTGCGTTGCTGGTGTTAAAGCCGGGTTCGATCACCATGGTCGCAACCGACGGCCACCGGCTCGCGATGGTTGAAACCGACCACAAGTTCGAGGGATTTTCGGCCGAAACCCGGGTGCTGATCCCCAAAAAGGCCATGACCGAAATTCAGCGCCTGGCGGCTGAATCGGGCGAGGACGCCTTTGTGGAATTCGCCCAGGACGAAAGCCACTTATTTTTCCAGTTCGGCGGGCGGCTGCTGACTTCCCGCAAACTTACCGGACAGTTTCCCGAATTACGAGGCGGTGCTGCCGCGCGAGGTCAGCAAGACCGTGGTCATTGAGCGCGCCGAGTTTCAGGACGCGCTCCGCCGCGTCTCGCAGTTAGCCGACCAGCGCTCCCATGCCGTAAAATTCATGCTGGCCAAAGAGGGCCTGGAAATTTCCGCCTCCAGCCCCGAATACGGCGAAGCCAAGGAAGCCATCGAGAAAGAATTTACAGGCGAGCCCATAGCCATCGGATTTAACGCCCAGTATCTTCTCGATTTTCTGGCCGCCACGGCCGACGGTCCCATCAGCTTCGAGCTCAAAGACGAGCAATCGGCCGGTCAGTTGCGCCCCATCTCGGATGAATCCACCCGGTATCGCTACGTGGTGATGCCCATGCGCATCTGAGTGGGCTCCCGGCTCTTCCTGGGTTTACTCAAGGATCTATTGTTTTCTTTGCTTCTATGCCGCCCCGCGGAGGATTGTGCCCGGCCTGCCTGGATGGGGCTCAAGAAGTTCATAACCAATTGATTTAAAAGGGAATAATATTACGTAAGGCCGCAGAATCGACTTGTGGACCGAGCCGGTTTTGGGTAAAATTCAACTGTTCCGGGAATCCTGCAGAACGGCACTCGATTCTTTAAAAACCTTGCTGCCCCCGGGCCTGCTTGCGCCAGAACAAGCGCGCCTGGAAAGTGGCGAATAACTAGAGACAACCCTCCCTTTTTTCGCCAGGGAGAATAAAACGCTTCGCCGCGTCTACCCGAAATTTCGGAACCAGACGGGATGGAGCAAGAGACACCCTTCGAGTCCCAGCTCGAACCTGAAATTTGAGCATAGAGACGGGGCCAATGGGCAAGGCCAGTGCGAAGCAATCCGCGCGAACGCCTTCCCGATGATCAGCAATTCGATAACTGGCCAGCAGCCGATAGCCAATCGTTTTTTGACCAGCAATTCTGAGGAGACGCACGATTCATGGGTGATAAAGAGAATCAGGCCGGAAAAGGCTCTGCCGGCCACAAGTACGATGCCACCTCGATCAAAGTCCTCGGCGGACTCGAGGCGGTTCGCAAGCGCCCGGCGATGTACATCGGTTCGACCGGCGAAATGGGCTTGCATCATTTGGTGTGGGAGGTGGTAGACAACTCGGTCGACGAAGCCATGGCCGGTTATTGCGACGAGATCAACGTGTCGGTGCACGAGGACAATAGCGTCACGGTGATCGACAACGGCCGCGGCATTCCTGTCGACATGCACGCCACGGAGAAAAAACCCGCCGCCGAAGTGGTGATGACCGTGCTGCACGCAGGCGGAAAATTCGATAGCGACACCTACAAAGTTTCCGGTGGCTTGCACGGGGTCGGCGTGTCGGTCGTCAATGCGCTCTCGGACTGGCTCGATCTGGAAATCTGGCGGGACGGTGAAGTCTGGGAACAGTCCTACGAAAAAGGAACACCCACTTCGAAGCTCAAAGCTTCCGGCAAGACCAAAAAGACCGGCACCAAAATCACCTTCCACGCCGATCCTTCGATCTTCGCGACCACCGGCTACAGCTTCGACACGCTTTCGCAGCGCCTGCGCGAGCTGGCCTTTCTCAACAAGGGCCTGAAAATCACGCTCGACGACGAGCGCAGCGGCAAGAAAACGGAGTTCCGGTTCACCGGCGGCATCGCCGAATTCGTGAAGCACCTGAACCGCGGCAAGCAGACGCTTTCAGATTCCCCGATTTACATGGAGGGCAAGCGCGATCAGGTGGATATCGAGATTGCGCTGCAGTACAACGACAGCTACGCTGAAAATATTTTCGCCTTCGCCAACACCATCAACACCGTCGACGGCGGCACGCACCTTTCCGGCTTTCGCTCCGCGCTCACGCGCACCATCAACTACTACGCGAACTCCGCCGGCATGCTGAAGGAGCAGAAGGACGAAGTCACCATCAATGGCGACGACGTGCGCGAAGGCCTGGTGGCCGTCATTTCCGTAAAGCTGCCGCAGCCGCAGTTTGAAGGCCAGACCAAGGGCAAGCTCAACAGCGACATCAAGGGCAGCGTCGAATCGCTGGTCAACGAAAAGCTGGGCGAATATTTCGACAAGCACTCTTCGATCGCACGAAAGATCATCGGCAAGTGCATTGACGCCGCCCGCGCTCGGGAGGCCGCCCGCAAGGCCCGTGAGCTCACCAGGCGCAAGTCGGCGCTCGATTCGAGCGGATTGCCGGGAAAGCTGGCCGATTGCCAGGAACGCGATCCGGCGCGCTGCGAGCTCTTCCTGGTCGAGGGAGAATCGGCCGGCGGGTCTGCCAAGGGCGGACGCGACCGCCGCTACCAGGCCATCCTGCCGCTCAAGGGCAAAATCCTCAACGTCGAGAAAGCCCGTTACGACAAGATGCTCGGGCACGAGGAAATCCGCTGCATCATCACCGCGCTCGGCACCGGCATCGGCAAGGACGATTTTGACGCCAGCAAACTCCGCTATCACAAAGTGATTCTGATGACCGACGCGGACGTCGACGGCAGCCACATTCGCACGCTGCTGCTCACCTTCTTCTTCCGCCATATGCGCGAGCTCATCGAGAAGGGAAATATCTACATTGCCCAGCCGCCGCTCTATCGCGTCAAACGCGGCAAAATGGACCGCTACATCCGCGACGAGCGCGAATTTTCGCGCGAGCTGATGAAGCGCGCCACCGAACAGCACACCGTGAAGGGCAAGAGCGGAGACGAGCTCGAAGGCGGCCCTCTCACGCAGTTCCTGCTGAATATCCAGGAGTACGATCAGGTGGCCGCCAAAATGGCGCGGCGCTTGCGCGATCTGAAACTCGTCGAGCTGATCGCCTCAAGCGAACTGGACAAGAAGACCGATTTCGCAGACAAGAAAAAGCTGCAGGATCTTGCCAAAGCAATCGAAAAAGCGAAGCTGAATGTGGAATCGAAGCTGACCTTCGATGAAGAGCACAGCCTGCACGAGCTCGTGCTGACCAATGGCTCGGAGCGCCGCGTGAACTGGGCTCTGGCGGGCACGGCCGAGTACAAGCGGCTGCGCACCCTGCGTCAGTCGATCGAATCGCTTGACAAGCCGCCCTTCACCATCGCGCACAACGGAGACAAGGTAACCAAGGAGAGCGCCACCGCGCTTTTGAGTTACGTCCTCGAAGACGCCAAAAAGGAATTCACCATTACCCGTTTCAAGGGCCTGGGCGAAATGAATCCCGAACAGCTTTGGGCCACGACCATGAACGCCGAAATGCGCACGCTGCTGAAGGTGCGCCTGGAAGACGCCGTGGCCGCCGAGGAGATTTTCGCGACGCTGATGGGTGAAAACGTGGAGCAGCGCCGCAAGTTCATCGAGGAAAACGCGCTCGACGTCGTCAACCTGGACATCTAAGCCTGGAGTGCATCTTCGATGCAACCGAGGGATGCTGCTGCGGTTCTCTTTGCAACGGTCAGCTAAGTAAGAGGTTTGCGAACTTCAAGACCCCAGCGAGCAAGCGAGCCTTGGCCTGGCTGAATATCGGCCGGTGGTGGATTTGCGGCACCGGGCTTGTGGTGATCGCGCCTGTGGTGCCGGAAATGATGCGCGATTACCGAAAATGGCAGAGGGCTCTCGGTTTCGAACCGGCGGCGGTGAATTTCTGGAGAACGGCGTTTTACTTGGAGCTGGGGCGATTGGTCCTCGAAGCGCTTTTGGTCGTGGCGATTTTTTTCATCCTGAAGCCGCGGCCGGCCGTGTCCGCTCCTGCAGGGAATTCTGGGCCGCAGGGAGCCGGCAGGGGCGACCAGCCGCGCGAAGAGGTTTGAGGCAGCAAGAGCTGCCTCCGAGTCAGGATTGGGCATTCAGCCATCACGATTCTAGTTAGCAATCACCCATCCCGAGCTACGAACTGAGGACTGCATGGCAGACGAACAGAACCAGTCGATCATGACTCCGGTGGATATCGAATCGGAGATGAAGAAATCCTATCTCGATTACGCCATGAGCGTAATCATCGGGCGCGCGCTTGCCCGATGTGCGCGATGGCTTGAAGCCCGTGCACCGCCGGATTCTTTTCGGCATGTATGAGCTGGGGCTTACCTCCACGCGCCCCTACCGCAAGTGCGCCAAAATCGTCGGCGAGGTCCTCGGCAAATATCACCCGCACGGCGACAGCCCCGTCTACGACGCGCTCGTCCGCCTGGCGCAGGACTTCAACATGCGCTATCCGCTGGTCGACGGCCAGGGAAACTTCGGCTCGGTTGACGGCGATCCGCCGGCGGCCATGCGCTACACCGAAGCGCGGCTGTCGAAAATCGCCGAGGAAATGCTGGCGGACATCGAAAGGGAAACGGTCGATTTCGTCCCCAATTTCGATGAAAGCGAGCAGGAGCCGGTCGTGCTGCCCACGCGCATTCCCAACCTGCTGGTCAACGGCTCGACGGGCATCGCCGTCGGCATGGCCACGAACATTCCTCCGCACAACCTGAGGGAAACCATCGAAGCGGCGATCCTGATGATCGAGGAGCCCGAGGTCACCCTGAAAACCGCGATGAAGATCGTCCCCGGGCCGGATTTTCCGACCGGTGGCTATATCTATGGCCGCGAAGGAATCGAGCAGGCCTACAAGACCGGCCGCGGATCGTTCCAGGTGCGCGCCAAAGCGGCCATTGAACAGCGCGGCAAGGACCGCCAGGACATCGTCGTCACCGAGCTGCCGTACCAGGTGAACAAGGCGCGGCTGATCGAGCACATCGCCGACTTGATCCAGGACAAAAAGATCGACGGCATCGCCGACATTCGCGACGAAAGCGACCGCGACGGCATGCGCATCGTGATCGAAGTGAAGCGCGACGAAGAGCCGCAAATCGTCCTGAACAAGCTTTTCAAGCTCACGCAGATGCAGGAATCGTTCGGCATGATCCTGCTGGCGATCGTCGCGGGTCAGCCTCGCGAGCTGGGCTTGCTCGAACTGCTGCGTCTGTTCATCGAGCACCGCATCGACGTGGTGCGCCGCCGCACGCAGTACGAATTGCGCAAGGCGCGCGAGCGCGAGCACATTTTGCTCGGCTACCGCATCGCCCTCGATCACATCGACGAGGTGATCAAGATCATCCGCGGATCATCCAGCCGCGCAAACGCCCGCGAGAATTTGCACGAATTCTTCACCGCCAAATCGATTCGCGTGCTGGTGGGCAATTCCGAGCAGACCTTGAAGGGCGTGAAGCTCGACGCGAAGAAATACGGCCTTGCCGCCGGAACCCTGGCCGCCGGAGAAACGCCCGGGTTAAGCTACCTCCAGATCGACGCCATCCTCGAACTGCAACTGCACCGCCTCACCAGCTTTCGATCGATGAAATCCTGAAAGAACTTGCCGAAATCCGCGAGCGCATCGAAGAGTTGAATGCCATTCTGGCAAGCGACAAGAAGCTGAAGAGCGTGATCGTGGGCGAACTGCGCGAAGTGCTGAAGGCCTACGGCGATGAGCGCCGCACGCAGATCGTCGACCGGGTCGAGGAAATCAAGCTCGAAGACCTGATCAAAGACGAGGAAATGGCGATTACCGTCAGCCATGCGGGCTACATCAAGCGCACGTCGGTGGATGTCTATCGCCATCAGTCGCGCGGGGGCAAAGGCCGCATCGGGGCGCGCACGCGCGAGGAAGATTTCGTCGAGCACTTCTTCGTGGCATCGGCGCACAGCTATATTTTGCTGTTCACCTCGAAGGGCCGCGTCTACTGGCTGAAGGTCTACGAAATTCCGGAGGCCGCCGCGGCCACCCGCGGCAAGGCCATCAACAGCATCGTGCGCTTTCAGGAAAACGAAACGCTCACGGCGGTCGTCGCGGCGCGTAATCTGGAAGAAACCGGCCGCTACGTTTTTTTGGCCACCAAGGGCACGGTAAAGAAAACCGAGCTTGCGGAGTTCTCCAACCCGCGCCCCTCGGGAATCATCGCCATCAATCTCGATGGAAAAGATGAGCTGATCGGCGCCAAGCTCACCGACGGCAAGCAGATGATTTTTCTGGCCAGCCACGACGGCCAGGCCATCCTGTTCCGTGAAACCGAAGTCCGCGCCGATGGGCCGCCAAGCGGGCGGCGTCAACGGCATGGATCTCGGCAAGGACGACTTTGTCGTCAGCATGGATGCGGTGAAGGCCGATTTCGAGATCGTCCAGAAGGAGTTCAAGAACGGGAAACCCAGAACCTGGACGAGCTTGAGAGCGACGAAATCCGCGAATCGCTCACCTCGCTCATGCTCACCGTTGCCGAAAAGGGTTACGGCAAGCGCACGCCGCTTGCCGAATACCGCGTCACCTCGCGCGGCGGCAAAGGCGTAATCAACCTGAAGTCTACCGACCGCAACGGCCCGGTGGTCGCGGCGCTGCAAGTCCGCGAAGACTCCGACGTGATGATCATCACCAGCCAGGGTAAAGTCATCCGCGTGCACTCGGGCGAAATCCGCGAAGCCGGCCGCTCGACGCAAGGGGTCCGCTTGCTGCGTCTTGATGACGGCGATCGCGTGGTCGCCGCCGCCGCCGTCCTCGAAGAGGAAAACGGCACCATTCCGGTGCCTGAGCCCGAGAAGAAGTAACTGGCAGCTGCGGCTGCTGAAACTTCGGTTATGGGGGATCGACCGGTGCGCGGCGCAGCACCAAGGAGTGGAATTGAGCGCGCGTCCGGAAGCCGAGGTGTTTGTAGAGCCGAATGGCCCGCCGGTTGTCGGCGCGGACGTGCAGGAACGGCGTTTCGCCGCGGCTGCGAATTCGCCCGGCTACGACGCCCATCAGGCTGGTCGCAAATCCGCGTCCCCCGTATTGGGATAGGGTGCAGACCGCACTGATTTCGGCTGTACCCCGTGACGCGAAGCCTTTCCCCTGCCATCGCGGCGATTTCTCCGTCGCGGCGAATGCCTATATAGTTTCCCAGTTCGTGGGTGCGAATTCCGAACGGTCCCGGCTGCGTGAGCTTGGCAAGCGCGAACATTTCGGCGGCGTCGGATGGCCGCGATTCGTCAAATGCGGCGGCCGGCGATATGGTTTGAGAAGCATCAAGCGTCATCTGCAGAAGTACTCATCGCCGCGACAACCTGCCAGCCGGGCGGCGGATCCTGTGGCGCCGGCAGCAGCAGCGGCCGCCGGCTTGCCATCGGCCGCGAGTGCGGCCAGCGACGCATAGGCTTGTTCAGTTGGCTGCCGTAGGCCCGCAAGCAAAGTCACCTCGGGATCGAAGCGCCGGGCCAGACCGTCGCCTTCGGCAAATTCAGACCTCCGCGTAGTCAGTGATTCCCAGATGGGATTGTCAAGAGGGTGCACGGCACCATGTTACCGAGCGGGGGAAGCCCAATACCATCCGATTCCCGCCGCGCGCCGCTCTGGGCCGCGGCCAAATTGGTCGGCGAGCCGCGGAATGCTGCCAGCCGGGCCGCCGGCGCAGCGCCGCGCGCTCGCCCCTGGCCGAGGCTATGGAGAGATCAATCCGGCGGCGGTAGGTAGTATCCCGGGCGGGTGCGCACCGTGACTCGGGCGCGATCGACGGCCACTTGAATGTCGTGCTGGCCGAAAGGATCGTTGCTCTGGAGACGATACCCCAGGGTGTACTGCGCGTGCAGCTCGCCGCCGATTTCGTCGATGGCTTTCTCAATCGAGCGGTCCTGGATCGTGTTCACATGCAGCCCGCCGGTCGCCTTGCTCGCGACCGCGAGCGAATTCGGCCCGAGCGCGTTGATCCCGGTTTTCACCAGATATTCGGCCAGCGCGAGCAAATCGACGTTCTCCTGCATCTGCCGCTCGATTTCGGGCGTTTGGGGCATACCATTCGGCGTGGGGACCGGAAACGTGCCGGGCGGCCCCATCTGCGTCGGTGGTGTGGGATCGGGCTTCGAGCGCCAGGCCGCTGCGGTCGTGCTCAAGCCGATCGAATAGATCGTCACATTGGCGAGCTGCGCTTGCCGCAGCACTTCGCCCAATTTGCTATCGCTGCCCCGGTCCTGCGCTTCGGCGAGCACGACCAGAATGCGCCGCCGGGCCTGGGATGACTCGCCGAGCAGGGAAACGCCGCGCGCCATGGCGTCATAGAGCCGGTTACCGGAAGTTCCTGAGCGCAAATGCTCGAGGATGTTCTCGACCCGATCACGATCGGTTGTGAACTTCGCAAGGGTGTTGACGGCATCGTCAAAACCAATCACCGCGGTCTGGGCGCTGCCGGCCATCACCGTTTCCGAAAATACGATTCCCGCTTGCCGCACGGCGGGCAGCAGCGGCTCGATCCGGGAGCTGGTCTCGGCCACCAGCACAATCGAGAGCGCCTCGCCTCCCACATCGAAATGCTCGATTTTCTGTTCAACGCCGTTGTCATACACGCGAAAACTCTTCTGCGTAAGATCAAAAACCATTTCGCCGTGGGGGTCGCGCACGGTGACGGGAACCGTCACTTCGCTCACGCGAACATGAATCGAGGATTTTTGCGGCGGCGGCTCGGGCGTGGCTCCCGGCTGGAGCTGGATCGGGCCGGCCGGCGCACCCTGCGCGAGCCCGCGCAAGGGCCAGGCCAGCGCGGCGGCAACGAGCCAGGCGCCCAGCAGGACTGGAAAGAAACGTTTACCGCGGAGCTGGATCGTTCGCATGAGCCTGCAATATCTGATTCCTCCTGTGCGAAAAGCGGTTGCCAGCGGATTTCCCGGCCGATTCGCCGCATTTGGTTCCCGGCAACAGATTCCTGCAACGATTATAGTTAGGCGAGGTTTGCAATCCTGGGGGCGCGCCGGAATCGCCGAACCAGCTAGAATATCTCGTCTGGAACTTTTCCGAAGGGGGATGAATGAAGCGTCCGTATTACTTGCCCATGCCCAAGCTGGCTTATCAGGATCCCGTTTTCATGCAGAGCTTGGGCGCGCGTCCGCTGCGCATACAAGCGGAGTATTTCGATCCCATGATCCGACTGCGGCGGGCAAACGTGGGAGATACCATCGTGATGTTCGGCTCGGCGCGCATCCAGCCGCGCGACCGCGCCACGGCGGAGCTGAAGCGCGTCGCGCAGAGAGCCAAAGGCCGCAAGAGCGGCGAATGGCGGCTGAAAGTGCAGGCCGCGCGCTCGATCGTCGAAATGTCCCGCTACTACGAAGACGCGCGCGAGCTTTCCCACCGCATCACCGAGTGGGCCCTCACGCTCGGCAGCCATCCCAGGCGCTTTGTAATCTGCTCGGGCGGCGGCCCAGGGATCATGGAGGCCGCCAACCGCGGCGCGGCCGAAGCGGGTGGAAGCTCGATCGGCCTCAGCATTCAGCTTCCGCACGAGCAGCGTCCGAACGCCTACATCACGCCCGAGCTGAATTTCTGCTTCCATTACTTCTTCATGCGCAAGCTCTGGTTCGCGCAGATGGCCAAAGCCCTGATCGTTTTTCCGGGCGGCTTCGGCACCATGGACGAGCTCTGGGAAATGCTCACGCTGCTGCAGACCAACAAGCTTTCATCGCATCACTTGATTCTGATCTATGGGAGGAAATACTGGGACAAGGTCCTCAACTGGCGCTACATGGTGCAGAGCGGAACGATCAGCGAGGCCGATTACAAGCTATTGCAGTTTGCCGACACGGTCGATGAGGCCTTCGACCGCGTGCGCAAGGACCTGGAAACTCACCACCTGAATCTTGACGCCGACTGGGAGACCATGGCGCGGCATCTCTAGCCACAGCAATCACTCACACGGGGAGTTCAGTTGTTCGACACTGCCAGATCGGCCTCGAACATGGCCTTGAATCGCCGCGTCTCGTCCCGGTCGTGAAGCAGCACAATCGGCGAGAGTCGGAGCGAGCGCTTGCAGTTCCTGCAAACACTCATCTCGCCTTGCAGGTCCTGCAGGAATCCGTCGGTGAAATGGTATTCCGCAAGAGCCCGCCGCGCCGGTTTTGTGCCGCGCGTCCCGCACTCCGGGCAGGTGAACTCGACCCGGTCATCGAGTGGATCCCGATTGAGCGCCGCCCAACCGGTAAGACGTATCCCCACCGTTTCCACAGAAAGCTTACTCATGAGGGCACCTCATTTCGTTTTGAAAGCTCAACAAATTAGACGCCGCAATTACAAAATTGATGCGCGGGGCCTGAAAAAAGGCGGCCGGAAGTCCCCACCGCCCGGCCGCAGGGTGCAACCGGGGCGTCAGCGAGGCCTGAGATTCCGCAAGCCGAGGCCGGGAACTAGAACCGGAAGACAATCCCTGTGGAAACCCGGGCGTTGTGCTGGGTGTTGCCGCCCAAGTGGGTGGGAATTTCGTCGATCGCGATGATCCGCCAGGAGAGCCTCGGCTTGATTTTGGCGTCCACTCCGGCGCCGATATCGTAGGCGAAGCCTTTGCTTGCGAAACCGCCCCCGTCGAAATGCGAGCCGCCGATCATAACGTGCGCAAATGGTGTGAAGAACTTCCACGGCCGGGGCAAGGTGACCTGCGGGCCAACAAGGTAGGTGTAGACGCGCGAACTCACACCTCCGACCTGCCCGTACTCCCCGCCGACGTCTACCACCGCGCCCAGCCAGTCCGAAATCTTGTACTGCCCGGACACATCAAAGCCGTTCAGGTTCGCCGAAGGGATGGAATGAAAGCGCATGTAGCTATAGCCGGCGGAAAGCTCGATTCTGTCGCCCACTCCCTGAGCCCGAGCCGAGAGCGACACAAGGATGATGATTCCCAATAGAAAGGCCAGTTTACGCGCCATCAGCACCACTCCTCCTCAGGAGAGCAATTTTTTCCTAGAGCATTGTCGTTCTTAAACCCGACCTGGCGGTCGTTAGTGAATACTGACTCCGCGCTTGGTTTCGCCAAGTGCCCGGCGAGTCTCTGCCAATTCCGGCAGGTCGCTATCGGCCTTCCGCCACAACCTCTCGGCAGCCAGAAATTCGCGGTCGGCCGTTTCGCCGTCGCCCTGGCGATGCGCTACCAGTGCCAGGGCGTAGTGCGACCCAGCATAATCGGGAGCTCGCTCATACATGGCTTGCGCCACCTCTGCGGCCAAATCCCACTCGCCCTGGTCTCGAATGACCCGGCACAGGAACTCGAGATGGAACAGGCCTTGGGTCCAGGCATCGGGGCCATTTGTAGCACGGATTCGACCAATCACACCGGGAAAGAGTTCCTTTGCGGCAGCCCTTTCGCCTTGTTTCAATAGCAAGGCGGCCCGCAGGCCATCGACGTAGGCACGCACACTCACTACATCAACTGCGCGCAGCTCCCGCTCCATGTCTTCTGCGTTCTTCAGTTCGTTTGCGGCATCCGCAGACCGGTTGGTGGCCAGATAGGCATCTCCTGCCAGAGCGTGTCCCATCGTGCGCGCCAGTAGCGCCGGGCGTTCAGACAATGCCTGGGCTGCCGCCAAGGCCTGTGCGTAGCGGCCCTGCTGCAGCAGAAACTCCGGCCAGACCTTTCGCGTGAACGAATCGTAGTCGGTAAACGCCGGCAGCGCCGCCAGCGCTTGAAAATTCTGTTCCGCTTTCTTTATTTGGCCAACGTACTGGTAGGACGATGCCAGCAGTTGTAGGTTGTGCGCGTAGTGCCAATCGTACCAGGCGGGAATATTCTCGCGCGCGAAATAGTCGTGGTGCAACTGGTCCGCTTTCCGTAATTGCAGGATGGCTTGATCCATTTCGCCGGCCCGCCGCAGAACGTGTCCGTACATGTGCTGTGCGTGCGGCACCTCGGCGGCAAGCTCCGCATACATCTTGGCGTGCGGCAAGGCCTCCTGAATACGGCCGCTGTTCTCATCGCAATGTGTCAGGAAATGGTGCGCCGCAAAATTCTGCGGGTCGAGCGTTAACACCTGCTCGAAATAGGGCGCTCCGCCCATGTCGCAACCCTGCCCGTCGGCGAACGGTGAGCTCTGCTGCGCCACGCCTCGCAGCAGCAGGAATACGATGTCGTTCGGATAAGCTCCGAGCGCATCGTCGATCGCGTCTCGATAGGCCAGCGTCAGTTCAATCCTGCCGGGCTCCAGCATGGCGCGCATTTGCAGCTCACGGATCTGGATTCTTCGCCGCTCCCGGTCCGGGGCCCCCGCTGCCAGCATTTCCGCCTGCTTCAAGGCAGTCTCGGCAGCCGCGTAATCCATTGGTGAATACGCATAGCTTAAGCCGAGATACGCCATTGCCAGCTTCGGATCTGAGCGCAGCGCCTGGTGGAAAGAACGCGCCGCCTCCAGCCAAACGTAAGATTGAAGGTAGGCTAGCCCCTGGTCATAGAAATCCTGGGCTGGCCTCGAGCCGGTTGAAAGCGGCTCCCGCAGGTTTCCGATCCCTTTCCGCAGCGCTATCGGACGTGTAAGGAAGCTCAGCGGTATCCACCCCACACGGCCAGTCGAATCGGCAGCGCCCCGGCTCGTATGTGCGAGCGAAGCCAGGCATAGTACCCATGCTGCGGCTATCCGGCGCTTTGGGGGGTGAAAGATCACTTTTTTAGCAGGGTCGAGCGCCTGCCCTTGGTTCCTTTTCATTCTGCTATCCCGTGTTAAAAATTGTCCATATCATTTGATCATTGGCGTGATCGTTTGCGTGATCATTGGCGGGAAATTCGGTCCTTCGAAGCCGTCGCCGAGGCTGCTTATGTTTCCAAGATTCAGTAGACTTTTTGGCGCCAATATGGCAAATGGTATTTAGTTGCCTATTCCAAGAACGGAACAGTCGGTAGGATGAACAACCTAAGTATTATCAGTAGATAACAGGGCAACTTTTTGCACACTTGTGGTACACGAATTGCGGTCATCATGTCTCCCAGCAATTCGGAGATCTCCCTGTTTCTCACTTGGCCTTCAGATTAGAAGTTATCTTTCGTGACCGTTGGGGGAGCGTATATGAACAAATTCACTCGAATGATCTGCCATGCGGCCTACATCGTTCTGATGGCGTGTTTTGTTGCGCAGGTGGCAACCGCGCAGACAACTGGTGGAACCTTGCGCGGCACCGTCAGCGACCCACAGGGGTTGCCCGTTGGTGGAGTGTCAGTGCATCTTACCAACGCTCAAACCCAGGCTACGGTGACGGTTGTGACAGACGCTTCGGGAATCTATAACTACCCCGATTTGCCTGTAGGGACCTATTCCATCACGGTTGAGAAGGAGGGCTTTCAGAAAGCCCTGCAGAACGGCGTGCAAGTCTTCTCAAACCAGGTCACGCAGGTGAATATTCCCCTACAAGTCGGCTCGGTGTCAGCAACCGTCGAAGTCACGGCGGCCGCGCCGCTCGTGCAAACCGCCACTTCCCAGATCTCCAACGATTTCGACACCAGGCAAGTCGAGGAACTGCCGAACAGCGACCTGAGTGGTTCTCCATTGAATCTGGCGCTGCTGGCGCCTGGAACCACGCCTCAAGGTGCCGGCGTATTAGGTGAAGGCGGCTCGATTGGCGGTACACGACCGCGCATGAACAGCTTCACGATCGACGGTGTAGATGACAACCGTTCCGATGTCAATGGTCACAGTCAGAACGTAATCCAAGATTCCATCGCGGAGTTCAATCTACTCACCAACCAATTCAGCGCCGAATACGGTCACTCCGCAGGCGGTCAGTTCAACATCATCACCAAGTCTGGCACGAACGCCTGGCATGGCGATGCCTGGGGATACAACCAAAACCGCAACTACGATGCCATGGATAATCTGCAGAAGGCCGCAGGCCAGACGCAACCGAGCCGTTTCGATTACACGCGCGCCGGGGCGGACATTGGCGGTCCCATCATTCACAATAAGCTGTTCATCTATGGCTCTTATCAGCGTGTGATTGACGGTTTGGCAACCCAGGCCGTGATTCAGTCTGCTCCCACAGGGCCTGGTCTGGCGACCCTGGAATCGCTGGCCGACCCCGCCGTTCAGAATCTCCTCAAGCAATTTCCCACCGCTTCTAGCGCTTCGCTGACCGAGCCCGTGACCGTAGCGGGTACGGCTTGCGCCGGCGGCTGCGCCATTCCCTTCGGCACAATCTCTCCCATCGCGCCCAATTACTTCAACGAAAACGATTTCATCATTAACGGAGACGCTACCCTAGCCAAGCACCAGGTCTCGTTCCATGTTTTATACGAGAAAATTGGCGAGCCCTACGTCAATACCACCACCCCTCAGGCTCAGTTTACCGGGAGCAATCCTGTCGACGCGAGAAAGTATCTTTTTAAAGACACGTGGATTGTCAGCAACCAGATGGTGAACGATTTTCGGGCGAGTTATTCCCGATTTGTGTCGCCTTTTACGGTGCCGCCGGCCTTCACCAATTATCCTAACGTCGGCGTCGACCCCAATGGTCTCGATGTAGGCCCGGCCGATTGCGCTCCGCAAAACGACGTCATCAATACCTATCAGGTCGAAGACAACATGAGTTATGTGGCCGGAAAGCACACACTTAAGTGGGGAGCCGAATGGCTCCACTGGATCGCTCTTTCGGAGTTTTTGCCGCGCGCTCGCGCCGAATGGGATTACGCCAATATCAATGAACTCGTGAATGATTATGTTCCCACCGGCTTGAACGGCGCGCTGCGGGGTGCCGGTTCCGGTGCTTTCCCCGGCAATTCGAATGGCGTCGCTGTTTTCATGCAGGACGACTGGAGGATTACTCCGCGCCTTACTCTCAACCTTGGGCTGCGCTATGAGTGGTATACCACCCCGAGCGGCGCCGCACTGCAGACCTTGAACTCCATTTCCAATTTGCCGGGCACGCCCTTTATCTTCCAAAATCCCCCTTCCGACACGAACAACTTCGGGCCTCGTCTCGGCTTTGCCTGGGATCCTTCGGGGAGCGGGAAATGGGCGATCCGCGGCGGTTTCGGTATTTCCTATGACGTAACCCCGCTGAACTTCGAGGACATCAGTCTGCCACCGCAGCTCTATACTGAACAAAACCCCGCGACGACATGTACTTTGGCCGGCGCTCCGGCTTGGTGCGCTGATTTCACCGGCGGAAGTAAACTCGGCAAGGGGTTCCTGGCCGGTGGAGGACTTCTCCAGGTCAACGCTCCTTGCACCACCCAGCTGGTCTGCCGCGAGTCCACCAGTTCTCTGATGGTTCCCATTGTCGAGCCCAAGGTGCTCACCTGGAGCTTGGGTGTACAGCGTGAGGTGGGCTGGAACTCGAGCGTCGAAGTCCGCTATGTCGGCACTCGCAGCCTGGAACTGCCCGTCCAGTCCCGTCTCAACACGCAAACCGGCTTTGAAGCGGGATTGCCTGCCATTCCGACTTATCTGAGCGCCTCCTCGGTGCCTGCCGCGGTCCCGGCCTCAGCGCCGGCCTTGGCCCAGTGGGATGCCTTTGAGAACAACGGAAGCACATGCACGGGTCCCAACCCCTACATTTATGGAGCGCAAGGCTTCTGCGGCGCGCTGGTGACCGGATTCCCGCCGTTGGGTAGCGGCATCTATCACGGTGGATCGGTCGATTTCAATCACCGCGTCGGCCACGGCTTGACCCTTCGTACCAACTACACCTATTCAAAGAACATGGACGACGCCACGAACGAACTTTTCAGCAGCCGCGTTGATCCTCGCCGCTCCCAGGACTGGCAGAATATAGGGGCTGATCGAGGGCTGTCTGCTCTGGATGAGACCCACAAGTTCACTATTTCCTGGGTCTATGAACTGCCGGGGATGGGAAGCGGCTTTGAGCACGGCGTTACCAGCGGATGGCAGCTGGCAGGTTCGTGGTTCGCTGCCAGCGGCACACCGGTTACCATCCTGAACGGCTCTGACTCCAACGGAAATGGTGACAGCGCTGGCGACCGTCCCATCTTCAATCCTGGCGGCACGGTAAATGGGGGCAGCCAAATCAACTATGTTTGCAACGCCGGGGCCGGTGGAGCGACTTCCATCGTGGGAATCGATGCCGCGACTGGAAACATCGCCTGCGGTTCTGAAAACGATGCGAACGTCGTCGGCTACGTCGCCGCTACACCTTCGTTCAAATATGTCACCGCCGGGCTCGGAGCCAGAAGCAATGTCGGCCGTGACACGTTCCGCTCTCCCGGGATCAATACCTGGAATATGTCGGCCGGAAAGACCACCAGCCTCACCGAGCGCTTCAAGCTGCAGTTCCGCGTGGAAGCATTTGACATCTTCAACCATCGCAGCTTTGCACTCGCCCAGCCGAGTGTTTTCCAGGCAGGCGTGAGTCCGGATGGAGCTCCCACTGTCAATAACGCCCTCACCGCCACCTACACGAATATCCAAGCCACCGGCTCAGGTTTTCTGAACAAGTTCCAGTTCAGCGGGGGCGCCCGGCAGCTGCAGTTCGTCTTGAAGCTCATGTACTAAGGGCTTACCCACGGCAACCTCTCAAAGAAAAAAGGCCCGCGCAAGCGGGCCTTTTTCTTTGTTTCTCGTCAGCCAAGAAGTAAAGACCTGTCGCAAGCATGTTGTCGCCCGAACGAACTGGAGAAGTCTGCTGCCAAGCCGAACCATGCTTGCCGCCCTGCGGCTTCCTTACTCAAACGCACGCACTCTTGCCAGCACATAATTCTTCCCCGGGTTCCGCGGCCAGATGATCTGCCCTTTCCCTTACGAACGCCGCGGATCGTAATTCTCGGCTCCCCCTGCGCGTATACTCAGATACGAAACCATCTCCATGCCGCGCAGAACCTCCATGGCCTTTAGCGAAGCGTTACGCATGGCCACCGCCAGCCTCTGGGCGCACAAGCTGCGCACCGTGCTCACGCTGCTGGGCGTGGTCATCGGCGTGATGTCGGTAATCGCGGTCGTTAGCGTGATCAACGGCCTCAACCGCTACGTGGCTGAGAAAATTTTCAATCTCGGCGCGGACGTTTTTCTCGTGAGCCGCGGTCCGGCCATCATCACCAATATCGACGAGTACCAAGCCACCCAGAAGCGCAAGAAATTCTACCTCGATGATTACGAAGCCGTTCGCGACGCCTGCCGCAGCTGCGTCGCCGTAGGCGCCTCGATCGACCATCACGGCGCGCAGGTCAAGTACGGCATGGATTACGTCTCGAATACCGACATTCACGGCTGGACGCCCCAAATGCCGCTCCTCTATGACCTTGATCTTGAAAACGGCCGGCACATCAATCAGACCGACGTAACGCAGGCGGCCTCTGTCTGCACCGTGGGTTTCGACATCGCCGACAAGCTCTTCCCGGGACGCGACCCCATCGGCCGCGATCTTCGCGTGGACACCGCCACCTGCCAGATCATCGGCGTCGGCAAAAAGCTCGGCTCGGTGATGGGCATGTCGCGCGACGCCTGGGTAGTCCTGCCGATTACCACCTACCGAAAAATCTACAGCGGCGACGATTCGGTGCGCCTCTGGGGGAAAGCCGAAGGAACCTCTGCGCTTGATTCCACCATGGACGAAGTCCGCATGATCCTGCGCGGGCGCCGCCATCTGGCCTTCAGCGCTGCCGATGATTTCGTGATCGAAACCAACCAGTCGTTTCTCTCCATCTGGGGAAAACTGAGCGGCGCGTTCTTTGGCGTCACCATCCTGATCGCCTCGATTTCGCTGGTGGTAGGCGGCATTGTCATCATGAACATCATGCTCGTCTCGGTAACCGAGCGGACGCGCGAAATCGGCCTGCGCAAGTCGTTGGGCGCGCGGCAGAGCGACATTCGCCTGCAATTCCTGATCGAATCTTCCAGCGTCGCCGCGATCGGGGGACTCTGGGGAGTGCTGCTGGGGATTCTGCTCGCCAAAATCGTTACCTGGACGACCACGCTGCCCAATTCCGTGCAGCCCTGGTCGATCGTAGCCGGCCTGTTGGTGGCGATCAGCGTCGGCTTGTTCTTTGGGATTTACCCCGCGGCGAAAGCCGCGCGGCTTGATCCTGTCGTGGCACTCAGGGCGGAGTAGCGATCGAATGGCCCGCCAGATCACGAGCCAGACCACCGCCGGTTTGCAGGAATTCCGCGAAGCCGTGGCCCTGGCATTCGACGCCCTGCGCCGCAACCCGCTGCGCTCGTTTCTCACCGTGCTCGGCATCGTCATCGGCGTGAGCACGGTGATCGCCATCGGAGCGGTGGTGAATGGACTCAACACCAATGTCGTCGGGCAGATCGAATCGCTCGGCTCAAACGTGATCATCTGCTACCGCTTCTCATTTGTGACCCTCGGCCGCCGCCCCGCCGAAGAGCTGCAGCGCAAGGAACTCAAAGCCGAATGGGCCGAGGGCCTCGAACGGCTGCCGCACGTGGTCGCTGCCGCTCCTTCGGCGCGAATTCAAAACAACGAATTCGGCACCGGAACAAGCTACCTTCGTCGCGGCGACATCCGCGTCAAAAACGCGATCCTGCAGGGCAATACTCCTTCGATTGCCGCCATCAGCAATCTGGACGTCGAAAACGGCCGCTTCTTCAACGATACCGACCAGCAGCACCGCTCACCCGTCGTCGTTCTCGGCTGGGATACCGCCGACACCCTTTTTCCCGGACACGAGGATCCGCTGGGCAAAGAGGTGCTGGTCGAGGGGCAGGGCTTTACCGTCGTCGGCGTGCTGGCTCACCAGGGTCAGGCTTTCGGCAACGGCAAAAATCCCAACGACAACATCGCCATATTTCCGCTGGCTACTCTGCTGCGCATCCACCCCGAATACAAGGATTACGCGCTGTTTGTGAAAGCCGATGACGCCAGGAATATTCCGGAAGTGGTTGACGAAACGCGCGACTACCTGCGCCGCATGCGCCGCCTTCGCTCGAACCAGCCCGACGACTTTGCCGTGTTCACCACCGATTCTTTCATCGACCTGTGGAAACAGATCTCTGACGGAATTTTCGCGGTGATGTTCGCGGTAGGCTCGGTAGCGCTGCTGGTCGGCGGAATCGGCGTAATGAACATCATGCTGGTCAGCGTCACCGAGCGCACCCGCGAGATCGGTGTGCGCAAGGCGATCGGTGCGCGCCGCGGCAACATCCTGATGCAATTCCTGCTCGAGGCCGTCACCCTCGCGCTGATCGGCGGCGCGCTGGGAGAGATTCTCGGCGCCGCGCTCGGGCTCTCGGTGCGCCTGTTGTTCCCCGCGCTGCCCGCTTCGATCTCGATGTTCTGGGTGGTTCTGGGCTTCTCGGTCTCGGCGCTGATCGGCATTTTCTTTGGCGTATACCCCGCCTGGAAGGCCGCCAGCCTCAGCCCGGTCGAAGCGCTTCGCTACGAGTAGCGCTCGATGCGGCCGTCGCCTCATTGACCGGGGAGTTGCGCAGGGGCACGCAGCTTTCCGGGAATCGACCGCCACCCCGGCCCGATACGGATTTGGCCCTGTTATCCCCTTCCTCACCACCCCTGCGGCGCTTCGTTGACTTGCTTTTCTCGCATGCTAACCTTTCAACTGAGCCCGAATTTTTTACCCCAGCGCACCCGGGCCGGACACGGGAACGCAAAACCATACATGGCCTTCAACAAGAGCAAAGCGCTCGAGAGCGCGCTGAAGTTTCTGAACCAGGGAAAGGTCAACCCGGCGATCGCCGAGTACCAGCAAATCCTTCGCAACGACCCGAAGGATCAGGCCACCTTGATGACCGTGGGTGATCTGTTCGCGCGCCAGGGTGACATGCAGCACGCCCTGGAATACTTCGAACGCCTCGCGCAGGTGTACCTTGCCGACGGATTCAACAGCAAGGCCATCGCCATCTACAAAAAGATCGCCAAGCTCGCTCCCCAGGAAATCGCACCGCTCGAGCGGCTCGCCGACCTCTATGTGCAACAAGGTGTCCTCAGCGAAGCGCGCCCCCTGTTCCTGCAAATCGCCGAAGGCTATCTCAAAGCGAACCGCGCTCCCAAGGCAGTCGAGGTGCTTCGCCGCTTGCTCGAAGTCGAGCCCGAAAATCCCCGCGTACAGATGCGGCTGGCAGAGCTCTACAACGTGATGGGCCAGAAAAGCGACGCGGCCAAGACCTATCTCGCCTATGGGCAGCGCCTCTTTGATCGCGGCGAAACCGCCGAAGCCGAAAAACTCGTCGATCGCGCCTTGGAAGTGCTGCCTTCGGATCCTCCCGCGCTGCTGCTGAAGGCAAAAATTCAGGCCTCGGCCGGCAGGGATGCCGCCGCGATCAAGATGCTCTCCAGGCATCCCGAAGCCGACGCCGGGGGCGAAGTCACCAACCTGCTCGTCGATCTGGAATTGAAAACCGGGCAGCTCGAGGCCGCCGCCGACCGCGCCCGCAATCAGCTGGTCCGGGGCAATTCTCATTTCGGGCTTCTTTACCGAGTTACCGAAACACTGGTCGAGAGCAACCATATCGACGAGTCGCTTCCGTTGTTCCGCGAGCTTCGCGATCCCATGATCGAGGTGGGCGAGCACGACAAATTTGTCAAACTGCTCTCGAACGCGAGCGAGCGTCTGCCCGGCAAAACCGAAGCCCTCGAATTGCTCGCCGATTTTTGCCGCCACACGAGCGATCCGTTCCCCTTGACCGGTGCTCTGACCAAGCTCGTCGATATCTACGAAGCGGCCGGCAATGACGCCCGCACCGAACAACTTCTTGAGGAATTGGCCGATCGGAATCGTGACGACGAACGCCTCGCGGCGAGGCTCGACGGCCTTCGCGCGCGCCTCGGTAAATCTCCCCGGGCGGCCGCCCGGCCTTCGCCAGCGCCCCACTCTGCGCCCGCATTGGTTAGCGCCAAGCCGGCCGAGGAACCGCCTGCTGCTGTTTCACAGACCGCGCGGGCATCGCTCGCCGCTGATACGCTTGATCCCGAAACAGAGAAATACGTAGCCCAGGCTCTGACCGACGTGGATTTGTTCTCAAGTTATGGCTTGACGCAAAAAGCCGCCAACCTTCTTGAATCCGTCTTGCAGCGCGCCCCGCGCCACACACCCACGCTTGAGCGCCTGCTCGACCTTTCGGTTGGAACGGGCAACGACCAGCGCACCGCTCAATTGGCCGCCACTCTTGAGCAGATTCATCGCGACCGGGACGATCGCGCTAACACCGAGCGGTTCGCGGAACTCCGCAGGCGCTATCAGAGTGCCGCGGGGCTGAGCGACCAGGAATTACATCGCGTTCGGCAGCAATCGGGTTCACCGGAGCCGGCACAGTCTGAATTTGAGCCGGCTTCTGAGGGTGCGGTGCCCGTGGACATGCCGGCTCGCATCGCCGAAGAACCCGCCGCTGATTCCGGCCATTCCGAATTCGTCATCGAGTTGGTCGATGACTCGGTCGATGACTCGGTCGATGAGCCGGTCCATGACGATGCAGGGCCGCCGGAATCTCAAGACGCGGCGCGCTCCGGTGCAGCCCCGCAGGAAGTGGACCTTTCTGACGAATGGGAAGCCATGGTGCAGGAGGTCATCGAGCCTCCGCCTCCTGTTCGTCAGGCGATTCCGCCGGCGCCTGCTGCTGCGCCAGGGGAAAATTCAGCCGCCGAGACAAGCGAGCCGATCGAGATCGAGCTTGGTCGGGTGGACCAATTGCAGGATGCGGAGACAAGCGAACCCTCGGTCTTTGAAATTCACGAGGAAAGCGCGGAAGCGATTGAGCCTCTGGAGTTTCCAGATGTTCCCATGCCCGAGATCCTGACCGCGAGTGACTTTGCGATCGATACCTCGGAAGCCGCTCCCACAGAAGCCGCCGGGGAACCGGTGCCCGCCGAACCCGTGGCGCCTGAAAACAAGACCCTGGGAATCATCCTCCCGGAATTCGAGCTCGAGCTCACGCCCGAGCCATCCGCCAGGACCGAAAAAAGTCCCGCCACAACCGAGGAATTTATTTCCGATCTCGCCGCCGAGGTCGAGGGCATGGAACCGCCGCAGGACCCGCCCGAGGAAGTTTCTGCTCCGGCGGATATGGGGAACAAGCCCGCCGCGTCGGTCGCCGAAGCCCTACCCCGGGTTCATGATCCGGAACCGGTGTCTGCTCCCGAACCAACGCCCGAGAGCCTCAACCAACTTGCCGAGGTTTTTCAGGATTTCCGCAACGAATTGGGCGAACTAGGTAACGATGACGACGAAGATCTGGAAACTCACTACAACCTGGGCATCGCCTATCGTGAAATGGGTCTACTCGAAGAGGCCATCGGTGAATTTCAAAAAGTAGCCCAGGCGGTCCAGAAGGGAAAGCCCTTCCGCTACGCCATGAACTGCGCCACATTGCTGGCCCTGTCCTTCCGCGACAAGGGCGAGCCCAAAATCGCCTCGCTCTGGTACCAGCGCGCCTTGGAAGTGCCCGGACTCGAACAGGAAACCATCCTGGCCTTGCGCTATGACCTCGGAATTTCTCTGGAAATGGCGGAGGAATCCGAAGCCGCGCTTGATTGCTTCCGCCAGGTCTACGCCATGAACATCGACTACCGCGACGTAGCCGACCGCATCGCCACCCTCCAGCACCACTAACCAATCCGAGGTTTCCCCAACCGCCGCCTTCAGCCTCTCGGCCACCCGGCGCGTTTTCAACAGCTTACCACGCTCCCTAATTTACCTGCTGCACTATGCTGCACACTCGTCTAACGCGTCCAACCGCGTTTCAAGGCTCTTCATTGCAGCCAGTACGGCCGGGTCAAACGCCCCTTGATGTAGCGGTCCTTGGTGACATGAGGTTTGGCGTGGCGGAGTACGCGCTGGACGATTTTTTCGTTCGCGCCCAACTCATACAAGTTGGGCTTTGGCGGTGCTGAATTTCATCGCCTGGGCACCTGCCACGACGAAATCATCCGCCGCAGCGCCGAGGGCCGCCAAGAGTTCGAGAACGTAAGTGCGTTGCGGCTCAGGAATCATGCAGGCCCCCAGCGGGGCGCGATGGTATTGTCGAGCAGAAGGTCAGCCTGTTTTAGGTCGCGGCCTCCCCGCGCATACAAATCCAAATACGCTTGGATGTTCGAGACTCTCGGAAAAACAGAATCGCGTCGGGAGTATAGGAACACCCCTTCGTCGTATGGATAAATGAAGCGAAGTTTGGGGGCTTCTGGCTGCGCGGGACGCTGAGTGAGTTCGCGGAGTTTGGCATCGTCCTGATTCGGAAGAAGAAAGATGTCGATACGGTCGAGGTCGATGAACGGTGCGTCTGTGGCAGCCGCTGCGGCAGTAAATATGTAGGGCGTGGTGAGCAACGATTGGAGTTTTGGGTTAATTTCGGTGGGCGTTTTTCCGAAGGGATTCGAGGTCTCGAACGAACTACGAAGACGCCAGCGGTAGCGTTCCTTGTATTTCTCCGCCCATTCAATCAGCAGGCGGCGAGGTTCGGGCAGGAGAACGGCAGAATTCTGACGACGAATCCATAGTTGTTCTTCCAAACTGGAGATGGCTTTGGAGATGGCCCCAAGACTTACCGCGAAGGATAGTTTCTTTGTGGAGAATTCGCGATTGACTCGGTTCGTTTCCGCTTGGAGTTCACCCGCGATTTCAGTGAGAGTCCACGGCTTGAGCCGTTCGAGCAATACGCGCAGTACCCTGGAAGATCGCCCCGAGAAAACATTGGTGGCGGGAAGCTGGTTTGCGCCGGTTTTGGGTGACTCGCTGCGCATGCCGAGGCGCTGGAGCGTAAATGCGCCTGGGATATTGACGGAGACATTGCCCGCCAAATCGAGGAAGTCGATGCCGTTCTCGATGCAGTAGGCTTGCGACCGGGGAGCCAAGGACGGGGAGATTAGGACGAACGCGGCGTCAGGGCGCAATGAGCGCATGCGTCGAATCCAAGGAGCAAGCTGCTCAAGAAGTTTGGGGGATACAGCCGGTTTGATTTCTCCATATAGAAGGACGCGGCGTTGACCTGATTCCAGCTGAAACTCCACGTCGAACCCGTCCTTTGGCTCGACCTTCACCTCGCGAATACGCACACCCGGGAGGTCTCGGACAGGAATTTGATTTCGGAGAGCCTGAACGACCTCCTTTTCGAGTGGCTGACCTTTTACCTGCATGGGAGTATTTTCGCAAACTGGAAATACGATGTAAAGGAAAACTTTCCTATATATCTAGCTTTCAAAAACAAGAAAATCCTTGTTTATCTATAGACAATAGACAATGGCGCGAAATTCTTCACCACCGGATAAAGAATTCAACAGGTGGTAGAAGTCGCTTGCGGATAGTTCAGCATCCTCGTCTGCGATTGGATCAGGAAAGTCAGGTGGTGCAGCGACACCATCATAGAAGCCCTCAAGCCTCAAAAACTGGACTGCGTAATCGTTGAGCTCAAGCTGGAGGATATGCGTTTCGATTTCGCCTGCCGATTCCGAGATCGGCTCAACGTATTCAAATTTCGCCCACGGGAATATCTTTCTAGCGATGAATTCAAGTTGCCCCCGGCTATAGTCCGGGCCTGCCGTGGTTATCGGGACCGAAGCGATGCATTTGCTTGGCGCCAAAGGCCATTCGAATTGACTTCACTCTGGCGTTTCCGATAGCGTAACAATCGCTTTGGCTGCCGGAGGCTCTGCCGATGCATTTCCACCTTGGAGCATTGATCTTTCGCGACCTGGGGGCGCCAGTCAGCTTTCCGCAGGATGTGCTCGGCAACGAGCAAATCGTTCTCCGCTGGATTCACCTCGTCGCCGGAATCACCTGGGTGGGCCTGCTCTACTTTTTCAATCTGATTGGCGTTCCGGCCATGCAGCAACTCGAACCCGCGGTACGCGCGAGAGTGTTCCCGGTGCTGATGACCCGCGCGATGTGGTGGTTCCGATGGTCAGCGCTCGTGACGGTGCTTGTCGGCCTGCGCTACTTCGATGAAATTCTTGCCCTCGACGCGCAGAACGCCGGTCATCCCGCGCTGGCCTGGCGCTGGCTGGGGGGCTGGCTGCTGGTGTGGCTACTGGCTTACGCGCTGATCTATCCCCTGCAGTTGCCAAGCAAAGGCGTGCTGAATCATGCGTGGATTCGCGCCGTCGGAATTTCCCTGGTTGTGATGGCTGCATCCTTCGCGGTGCTGGTTCTAAACGCAAACCCGCAAGCCTCGAACGCGCACCTGGCAATCAGCATTGGCGGCGGACTGGGCTTGTTGATGCTGCTGAACACCTGGGGAGTGGTGTGGCGGGTGCAAAAGCGATTGATCGCCTGGACGCGCGCCAGCATCGAACAGGGAACACCGCTACCGCCCGAAGCCGAGAGCCTCGCTCGCTGGGGATGGCTCGCCTCGCGCGTCGGATTCTGGCTCTCGTTCCCCATGCTCTTCTTCATGGCCGCGGCTGAGCACTATCCTTTTCTCGGCGGCTTCGGCGGATAGCGCGCCTTCGTCGCGGCGCGCGAAATTGGGCCCTAAAGTCCCTTGCTCCAAGAAAAAAGTGATTTCCTAGGAGCGCCAGCGCAGTGCCACAGGGCCGGCGATGGGATGGCGCATCGGTTCGCCGGTGCGCTTTGCTTCGAGCCAGGCGGCCTTCAATTCAAAGTACCAGCGCGCTTGGCGGTCGGCGTCATCGACAAGCATCATGCGGTCTTCGTACTTCAGGCCGAGGGATTGCTTGTCGATCACTTCGATATCCTGGCGGATGAAACGCGGCCCTAACACCTGGATGATGAAGGGCACGATCGGCAGCCACGGAAGGATGTTCCAGGTGGCACAGAAATCGAGGCGGCAGAGGTCGGCGCGAATCGGGGTCACCGTGGTGCGGCTCGAGAGCCAATATTTCCCGGCGCGAATCTGTTCGAAGCGCTGATTGGGAAGCACGAAATCGATCATGGTGGTGGCCGGCTCGCCGGTAATCAACTTGAGGATTTTGTACGGCGCGCTGTTGGCGGAAGGGGCATGCGGGCTCATGCGAAAGCCATTGGGGATGGGTTCAAACTGCTTGGCTTTTTCGCGGATGCTGTGGCGGGTGCGCCACCACCAGGCCTGGTGCACGAACGGGCCGTGCGCCGGGTCCATCAGTCCGATGATGGCCTGGTCGATGCCGCAGGGAAGATCGGCGGAGAGCTGCGCCATCTGATAGGGCGAGCTGAAGGCGGGCAACTCGGGCACGGGCGGCGGAGACGATTGCGGTGCGCGCCCTTCGGGGTTCGCCAGGAAGACCCAGACATAGCCGTCCTGCTCCTCGCAGGGAAAACTGCCGGCGAAGATGCGTTCGCATTTCAGTTTTGAATCACGCGTGAGCGAAGGAATCACGCGGCACTGTCCGGTGTGGGCGTCAAATTGCCAGCCATGGTAGGCGCATTCGACAACGCTGCCGTCGAACTGGCCGTAGGAGAGTGGAAATGCGCGGTGCGGGCAAATATCGCGGAGCACAAAGGGTTTTCCGGCGGAATCGCGACCGAGCACCAGCGGCACGTCGAGTAGCATGACGCGCTTGAGTTTTTTGCCGCGAAGTTGCTTCCCGCGCAGCGCGGGATACCAGAATTCCCAAAGCATCTCGCCAGAGCGATTGTTGGCCGGAGCAAGTTCAGTCATGAGCGAGTGTTCATCCTAGTACATCCGCGGCGCTTGCCGCAAAGATCAAGCAGGGATGGATTCCCCACAAGGGGAACGGGGCCCTGCAGCGCTTTCTGGTTGCTTGGGGGTATTCGTTTCAACCCGAATCAGCCGTGGGAAGTTCGCCGTCCTGCGGATCGATTTCCTCCTGAAACCCGCTCGAGGATTACGGCTTTTGCTGGGATCGAATTGATGTTGTCCCACACAAGGCAGATGTCGTGCCGCTTTGTTCGACTCTGCCGTGGTCGAGCATGTCTCTAGTAAGGAAGCGGCCGGATTGCCGAGCGCAAGCGCCTGGAGGACAGGATTATCTGTTCGCAGTGGCCCGGGGTTCGTGCTCTTCGCTGACGCGGACTTCGGCGGAATAAGACCAGGGTTGGTTCCCGTGCCGGGAGATGGCGAAACCATAGGACTTCCGTACTAGAACGAGATAGGACGGTTGATCTATCGACGGCGGCGTGGACTGCGGGCAGAATCACCTTGGATTTGAGAATGGCTCGGCGCTCCGGCAGGGCATCAGGACAAGCAAGGGAATCCTGGGGTCGTGCCGGGGCGCCGCGAAGACGCTCTCAAGTCTCTGCACCTACACAACCCCCATGCCCTGAGCGGCCGATCCCCCCGTCGGCCGCTCACTTCTTTTAGCCAAGCAGCAAAACCAAAACCCGAATAATACTTGACGCCCACTGCTCGGACATCTTTAGGCTTCTGCGCGGAGTCGAGCCAAACGCTACAGGACTTACAGGAAACAGAAGAGAGGTTCTCATACTTGGCTACGCTTGCTTGCGACCAAGGGACGGTAAGCTGCGCCCGCTAGAGGCCGAGCTTGCTGCGATTAGCGGCGGCGGCCCATGGGGCGATAGCTCGCCAGCGGGCGGGGACGGATGCGGAGACGAGGGCCTAGCGGAGGAGGAACGTTTTGCAGCGGGGCCCCGCAACTGGCACAGACTTCCTCGACGCGGCCTTCGACGCGCAGCCAATGGCCGCGGGCGCCGCATTCCCTGTTCAGGCACTGCACAGTCCAGCCGGGCAGATATTGCATGGCGCCTCTTTTTAGAAGAAACAAGAAATTCCAGATTCCGGGGTCCCAGGCAAGAGCCCAAACCGCTCACGGGCCCCAAGCTGGCTCGGATTTTGCGCCGCAGGGTCTAGTGTGTCAAGCAGAATGTATACAATTAGTTGGGGTGGATATCCCGGAAGCGGTTTCAAGGACTTACTTGCCTTGCGGGATGCCGCGGCGCTGCCTCTGAACCTTTGGAGAGTGGCGAGGTTTACTGCGGCGGCGGGGGCGGCGGAGGCGGCGTGGCTGCTTTTGTGTCGCTCAGAGCGTTCAGCTGAGCTTGTAGGTCAGCGATTTTGTTTTGGGCGGCGCCCATTTCGAGCTGCTTGGCGTCTATTTGGGTCTGCTCGTCGTTCAAGACTGCGGCGCTGGCTTTATCGGAGGTGTAGCCAGGCTTGCTGTAGTAGGCCTGCTGATCCAAGACGAGTTTGCGCTGCATGATGTCGACATCGTTCTGCAAATTCAGGAGCGCTTCTTTTGCCGAGGCCAGATCGGCTTCGAGCCCGCCTCGTTTGTCAGCTGAGGCTGCGGCTGGATTTTTGGCCCCGGAATCAGCCGTCTTGCCGTCGCCTCCGGGGGCGGATGAATCCCGCTGGGTGGGGGACGCTTCCGGAGCGGGTTGTCCTACCACGCTCACCCCGTCTGGGCTTTTGGGGATGTTATCGTTGTCCCAAACTTTTGCGGCTTTGGGTTGCTGCTTCTTCTGGTCGCGGGCACGACGGGCCGCGACGGCGACCGGATCGTCCTGCGGTGCGGTTTGCGGGCGCGCTTGGGAAGCGCCGCCCACCGCGAGCAACAGAACCAAGAGTCTCCAAGTTGAAGATCGCATCACAATTCTCCCCGTTGGCCGTCTGCCAGTTCCCATAGTAGTCGGGTAAATGCACCAATGGCAATGGGGTTCGCCCCGGGAAAGCGCACAAGTAAACGGCCCTCCAGAGAGTAACCTCCGCAGCGAGTGATTCGAAGCGTGAACAAAAAGCGCTCGCAAGCGAAGCGGGGCTTAAGCGGCTGGTTGAGCTAAGTGGGATCAGACACTTTGACGAGCATTTTGCCGGTGTTTTCGCCCTGCAGGAGGCCGATGAAGGCACGGGGCGTGTTTTCGAAGCCTTCTAGGATTTGTTCGCGGTATTTGAGCTTTCCTTCTTGGATCCAGTGCGCCATCTTCGTGAGGCCTTCGGTGTAGCGGTTGGCGAACTGGAAATAAAGAAAGCCCTCGGCGCGCGCTTGTTTGCTGAGCAGGTAGGTGAGGATGCGGGGGCCGGGCTCGGATTTCACGGCGTTGTATTGCGAGATTTGTCCGCAGACCGAAATGCGGGCCTTCGGATTCAGAACGGGCAAGACCGCGTCGGTGATGGCACCGCCGACGTTGTCAAAGTAGCAGTCGATGCCTTGGGGGCAGAATTCCTTCAAGGCGGCCACGTAGTTTTCGGTGGTTTTGTAATTGAAGGCGGCGTCGAAGCCTAGCTCGTCTACCAGCCAGGCAACCTTTTCGCCCGAGCCGGCTATTCCCACCGCGCGGCAGCCGACGATTTTGGCGATCTGGCCAACCAGTGAACCGACGGCGCCTGCGGCACCGGAGACTGCGACGGTTTCGCCGGCCTGCGGCTTGCAAATATCAAGCAAGCCGAAGTAAGCGGTGATCCCAGGCATTCCCAGCACGCCCAGGGCGGTCGAAATGGGCGCGAGATGGGGATCAAGCTTGCGCAGCTGATCACCGGTTGAGACGGCGTATTCTTGCCATCCCCAGTAGCCTTGGTAGATTTCACCGGCCGTGAATTTCGGATTTTTTGATTGCACGACTTCGCCTACGGTGCCGCCGACCATCACCTGGCCGATGTTCACAGGGTCGGCGTAGGTGCGGACGCCGGTCATGCGGCTGCGCATGTAGGGATCGACCGAGAGGAAAAGCGTGCGCAGCAGGATCTGGTTTTCTGACAGCGGGGACAGCGGGGATTCGATCGAGCTGGAAATCGGATTCTTTGGGCATGCCCACAGGACGCGCGGCGAGAGTGAACTGGCGATTGAGCTTGGGGGTGGGGCCAGGGCTGGTGGCTGGCATGCGGGTATTATGCCAGAATCGTTTCTGGAGGAGCCGCTTCATGGCATGGGCCACAAGGAAATGGTTTCTGGCCGCGCTGCTGACGCTTTTGGTTTTCCCGGCGTGGGCGACCGAGAGATCACGCTCGACCGAGGGTGTACTGGTTGCGCAGACTCAGCCCGCCTCCCGAAGCAGGCCACCAAGTGCAGTGCGGCCAATCGAGTCGCAGCCTCGCGTGACGGCTTACACCCTTCCTCCGGATCTCTATCAGAAAGCGCGGAGTCTGGGGCGAATTCACTTTGCGTTGAATCTGGGGAACTTTCTCTACGGGCTCTTGGTGTTCTGGCTGGTGCTGCAGCTGAAGCTTGCAGCGAAGTTCCGGGACTGGGCAAATCAAGTGACCACGAATCGATTTGTGCAGGCTTGCGTGTTCACGCCGGCACTGATCGTAGCCATTGCAGCCCTGCAATCGCCTACGACGATTTACGAGCACGTGATCTCGCGCAACTACGGATTGTCGGTCGAGGGCTGGGGAGCGTTTGCGTGGGATTGGGCGAAGGGAATTTTTCTTTTCATGGTGATCGGCAGCCTTCTGGCTTGGATTCTGTACAGCGTGATCCGGCGCAGCCCGCGGCGTTGGTGGTTTTATTTCTGGCTGATTGCGGTGCCGCTGACCGTGTTCCTTACCTTTGTCGAGCCCTTCGTGCTCGAGCCGATGTTTTTTTCCTTCGCGCCGCTGCAGCAGAAGGATCCGGCGCTCGTGAATGAGCTCGGGAAGGTGGCTGCTCGCGCGGGGCTCGAGATTCCACCGGACCGGATGTTCTGGATGAAGGCAAGCGACAAGACCCCGACGATGAATGCCTATGTGAGCGGGTTGGGCGCCTCCAAGAGGATCGTCGTTTGGGATACGACGGTTGACAAGGAGACCACGCCGGAAATTGTTTCCGTGATCGGGCACGAGATGGGGCACTACGTTCTGGGGCATGTCTGGAAGGGGCTGATTTTTACGCTGGGTGTGCTGTTTCTGATGTTGTATCTCGGCTACCGATGCATGGGGTGGATGCTGGCCCGCTGGGGCCCGACGTGGGGCATTACGGGCCTGGGGGACTGGGCTTCGTTGCCGGCGCTGCTTTTGCTGCTTTCGGTTTTCAGCTTCCTGTTCGATCCGATTTCGAATGCCTATAGTCGGCACGTCGAGCATCAAGCGGATGTGTATGGGTTGGAAGTGACGCACGGGATTTTGCCGGATGCGGCGCAGGCGGCGGCGGATTCCTTTCAGGTGGAGGGGGAATCGGCGCTGGCCGATCCGACGCCGAACCGAGTGAATGTGTTTTTGTTCTACGATCATCCGCCGATTTCGGATCGGGTACGGTTCCTGCTGAATTACGACCCCTGGGAGTCGGGCAAGCAGCCAGAGTTTGTGAAGTGAGCCCCCGCGGCGGCCAGGTTTTTCCCCAGGTGAGAATGCCAAAAGAGATCCCTCGGTCGCTTCGCTTGATAGGACACCCAGAGGCAAAAGGCAAGCCCAAGAACTAAGCACCAACGGCAAACGACCCTTGAGAGCTGCAGGCTACACACCGAACGGGCACAACGGAGCGGCAAGATGAGAATTGAGCGCTTCAGGCGCGGGCGTGCAGCGTCATTTTTATGCCGTGGCGGGGACGAAGGGTGATCAGGGGCTCGGGGACGACCAGCTGGCCGGGAAGCAGGCGGAAACAGAAACGCTGGGCGAGTGTGGCGATCACCGTCGCGGCTTCCAGCATCGCGAAACTCTGGCCAATGCAGCGGCGAGGGCCATCGCCAAAGGGGAAGTAAGCGCCGCTGGGAAGGCGGTCGGCCAGGCCTTCGAGCCAGCGTTCGGGACCGAAGGTGTCGGGATCGTCGTAGTAGCGCGGGTCGCGGTGCATCACCCATTGGGACATGAGCATCGTCGCGCCCGCAGGAAAATCGTATCCGCCGATTTGGCAGGGTTCAATCGAGGTGCGCGCGGTGATGTAGGCCGGTGGATACAGGCGCAGAACTTCGTGCATCAGCGCGTAAAGATAAGGGAGCTTGGGCAAGTCGGCTGGCTCGGGCGAGCGACCCCGCAAGACATTCTGCAATTCTTCATGCAGGCGCGCTTCGACGGCCGGATTTTCGCCAAGCAGATACCAGGTCCAGGCGAGCATCTGCGCGGTGGTTTCGTGGCCCGCGAGAAAAAGCGTCATGGTTTCGTCGCGAAGCTGCTGGGGGGTCATGTGCGAGCCGTCTTCGTCCATGGCGGCCATTAGCAAGGAGAGGAGGTCGCTGCGGTGGTTTGCGCCAGCTTGCGAACGGCGCTCGTCGATGATGTGGTAGACCAGCGAATCGAGATATTCGCGTTCGCGGCGGGCGCGCTTGTTGCGCGGCGTGGGCCAGGTTTCGGGAATGCGCAGCGGGGAACGCTGGCGGCCAAGTTGGTAACGCATCAGGAAAGTCATCGAATGGCCGACTTGTTGTGCTTGGGCGGGCAGTGTGGTGCCGAACAGCGTGCGCACGGCGACGTCCAGGGTGAGGGCCATCATTTCCCGGGCGAGGTCGCGGGGCTCGGCGTCGCGCCAATTGTGAATGTGGCGCTGGGTGCTTTCGATCATGGTGGCGGAGTATTCGTTGATGCGGGCGCGGTGGAAGGCGGGCTGCGCGAGACGGCGCTGGCGCCGCCAGAAATCACCTTCGCTGATGAGCAGGCCTTGGCCAAGCAGTGCTCCGGTGATGCGCTTGGTGAGTTCGCTTTTGTGAAACTTCGATTGCTGTACGACGAGCACCTGCTCGATGTAATCAGGATGATTGATGAAAATGCGATCCTGAAAGGCGACTGGCAGGCGCACGATGTCACCGTAATTGCGGGACACGCGGCGGAGGGTGCCAAGCGCATCCTTGCGAATGGCGAGGGTGAGTCCTAGGACCGGAAGTCCTCGGGGACCGGGCGGGCGTCGGATTGTGCTGGCGGGCATGTGGGTGGTGGGTGACCAAATTTCGCGGGCGCGCCTCGCTTTCTGATTCGCTTCCACGCTTTCAGAACTTACTTTACTTCACATCGCCTGTGTGACGCCCCGGAATCCGTTTGCTAAATTAGCGCTGCCAAGAAGCGTCGGCAGCCGAACACCGCTTCGCGCCCGGTGTTTGCGCCCCGACTGAGGCCATGACCACAAGGCGTTCGGAACTTGCTGCTTGCTCTCGGGAGAACCCCAGCTCTGCTTGGTAGGGGATGGTCCTGTTCAACCATGACGCGGAATAACAAAGAGGACCGAAAGGTTGGCTTGGCGCGGGCGCTCTCGAAGCTGGGGTATTGCTCACGGTCGCGGGCGGGCAAGCTGATTCGAGCCGGACGCGTGCAGCTGAATGGCACAACGCCGCGCGATCCGGAGACGCCGGTTCGGATTGGCAAGGACCGGATCACGGTCGACGGTAGTGCCGTGAGGGCGGAGAAGAACGTCTACCTGATGCTGAACAAGCCGCGCGGAATCGTTACGACGGCGGCGGATGAGAAAGGGCGCGAAACCGTTTACCGGGACTTGCCTGCGGGATTGCCGTGGGTTTCGCCAGTGGGACGGCTCGATAAGGCAAGCGAGGGGTTGCTGTTGCTGACCAATGATTCGGAATGGGCGGCTCGCGTGACGGCACCCGAAACACATCTGGATAAAACCTATCACGTGCAGGTAGTGGGCGAGGTGAGTCCGGCGGTGATCGAAGCTTTGACCAAAGGCGTGCGCACAAAACAAGGTGAGGTGCTGCGCGCCAGTAGGGTTGAGATTCTGCGAGCCGGCGAGAAGAATACCTGGGTGGTCATGACGCTTGATGAAGGAAGGAACCGGCAGATACGGCGGATGTTTGAGGGCGCGGGAATCGAAGTGCTGCGGCTGGTGCGCGTGGCGATCGCGACGCTGGCGCTCGGAGAGCTGGCCAAAGGGTCATGCCGCCCGCTCACCCCTTCAGAAAAGCAGGAACTGGACCGCGCGCTGGGCGGCCGCGGGCATGCAGGTTAGTCCAACCGGCATGCGGTAGCCGAGCTGAGTACGGCTATTCCTTGGTTGGTTGCTCGGAGTTGTTGTCGCGCTTGGCGGTAACCTCCTCGCGAATCTGGCGAATCGCGTTGCGATAGCATCCCCAACAGAGGTGCTTCCAAGTGTTGCCGAACTGAATAAGTGAGCAGAAGAGATAGTCCTCGAGGCATTCGGTGCAGTAGGTAACTTCCAGAATGTTTTCAAGGATTTTCTTCTCGTGGGCTGAACTTTTCATGTAGGCACTTTAGCGAGCGGCGGCGCGCGGCCCAATGCCGCAGAGGTACCGAATCAGTAGACCGGCGAAGGCCGAAAAGTACTAGGCGCGGCGTTAGCTTTTCTGCGGCTCGCTGGTAGTACTCGGTCGCAGAGTGAAAAAGTCGAAAAGAGACTTCGCACGGGGGTAACCACCCGGGGGCACCGGCGCAAGCAAAGGACGGGACCAAAGCAAAACGGCGGTAAGGGCGGTTGGTTTATGGGGCAAACGGCTGCTACAATGCTTCGACATGACAGATTGGCGGCAGATACAGGCCCGCATCCGCAAGGCTAAGAACAGCCCGGAAGCACTCAATAAACTCAACGAGCTTTTTTGCGCACGCGCGACGGCATGGTTGCCTGGGAACTCGGCGTGATTGAAGAAAAAGCCGAGCGAATGGACCAAGCGGTGAAATGGTATACGACCGCCGCCGAGCGCTTCCGGCGCTCGGAGTGGAAGAAGAAGGCAGAAGAGGCGCTGACGCGGCTGGGGGCCCCCATTCCGACCGGGACCACGGAGGCAGCGCACGAGCCTTCGGTGGAAGCGAGTGAAGCGTCTGCGACCGCGAGGCCTGGCCCGGCCGCCGAACAGGACGAGGAAAACGTGGAAGAAGCGGCGCAAGAGTTAGCCTATGGGGAGATTCCCGAGTCTGAATATGCAGACGCGCCATCGGCAGAGGCAGCGCCGGGCGCGCCTGCCGCTGCCTCGGGGAACAATGTGGCAGGTGGTCCGCTAAAGAAGAAGCGACGGCGCGGGCGACGCGGTGGACGCGGGCGGCGCCGCAAGGATGCGGCGGGAACGCCTTCGTTGCCAGCACAAGCTTTCGCCGAATCGGTCGAATCGCAGCCTCCGATCGAGCCCCAGCCATTCCGGCCGGAAGCTTCGAAGCCGCTCCCTTTTCGTCAGCCGGAGCCGCGGCCTGCTGTCTACGAACGCCCCACGGCGGTCGAGCGGAGGACACCTGAGCCGATTCGGGAAACGCCGATGCCGGCTCCACAGTTACCGTCTGAGCGGACCGCGCACGGACGCGCGGGCGATCCAGCTCTGGCCTCGCGCATGGCGCAACTGGAGTCGATGTTGCGGCGGCTGCTTTCCAGTCCGCTGCACCGGCTCGAGGAGGCCGAGCATGCGCCGGCGGGTCCTGGAGTGTTCCTGCTTTCCGATTCTGACCAGATCACCTCTTACTATGTGGAAGCCTGCCAGACACTTCGCGTGGGACTGGGGAACCTGGTGCGAGGGGGACGCAGCGGGAAGAACATCCGCGGGGGAAGGAATTACTCCGACGGCAGCAGCGGGCTCAAGGGCAAGCTGGCAGAACACCTCGGAATCAATGAGTCGAAAGTGTCACAGTATATGAAGGACCACTGCGTGGTCCGCTGGGTTCAACTCGACGATGACGCACCCCACCTGGCACACTTTGTGATCGGCGTGCTGCGCACTCCGCTCAATATCGAGTAGTGAACCCGGGCAAGGACCCCAGGGGACCTTGGCACCCGAGAGCAGGTCGCTACCGATGCTTTTGGGCCATTCCATTGGCTGCTCCGAATCGCCATTCACCCCCCTATTTCCGCTATTGAAATGACAACCATGGACGGTTGCTGGAAACCATTCCAAAATCCGTAGTTGTAACAGCTTACGGACGTTCTACTATCGGTAGGCTCTTAAAGATTCCATAGCCTACCCGGCCGTTCAGACGTGGCGTTCATCCTGAGATTAGTAGAGGAAAGGCGAAAATGCCGACATCGAGCAACAAGCTTTGGAAGACCTTTGATTGGGCGCTGTGCAAAACAGCGAATGTGACGTTTAACACCATCCAGTTCTTCAACAAGTACAACCCCAATCCTTCGTTCACACCAAAATGGTCCGACAAGCCGCTGCTGAAATCCTGGGAGAAATCAAAGCCGACCCTCGGCTGGCCGCGCACAACCGACTCGCTGTGCCCGGACTGCGTCAAAGAGGCGCGGGACGCCATCATCAATGGCAAGAAGGATTGGACCGACCTGGTGCATGAGAAGGTCGGCGAGATCAAGGCGCAGATCATCGAGCGCGATGGTCAGGTGTGGATGGTGAAGGAATGCCCGATCCACGGGAAGTATGAAGACTTGATGGCGGTCGATGCGAAGTTCCTGGAATGGATCGAACAGAATTTTCCGGGCCGCGACATTCCGGCACACAACGATGAGGACCTGCACAAGCATGGCTCAAGCACGGTGAGGCATGGGCGCGGCGCGGTCCTTACGGTCGACCTAACCAATCGCTGCAACATGATGTGCGATCCCTGCTTCATGGACGCCAACCAGGTTGGGTACGTGCATGAGCTCAACTGGGAAGAGATTCAGGAGATTCTCGACAACGCGCTCAAGATCAAGCCGCGACGGCAGATGTCGGTACAGTTCTCGGGCGGCGAGCCCACCATGCATCCTCGCTTCACCGATGCGGTGCGCTACGCGCGCAAGATTGGTTACAACAGCGTGCAGGCCGCTACCAACGGGATTGAGTTCGCCAAGAGCAAGGAATTCTGCCGCGAGGCTTTCGAGGCGGGCATGCGCTACGCATACCTGCAATTTGACGGCATCGGCAATGACGCCAATGGCCACCGGCAAGTCGGGAACTTGTTCGACGTAAAGCTGCGCGCTATTGAGAACATGCACGAAGCGGGAATCGAGATCGTGCTGGTAACCACGATTGTCAACAACGTGAACAACGATCAGGTGGGGCCGATCGTGAAGTTCGCGATGGAGAACCCGAAGAAGATCGCCTTCCTTTCGTTCCAGCCGGTTTCTTTTACGGGGCGCGACGAGGACATAACGCCCGAGCGGCGGTTGCGCCAACGCTATACGCTGTCGCATTTGGCGAAGGACGTGAGCACTCAGGTTGGCAAAGTGGAGCCGACGCGCGACTGGTTCCCGCTGTCGTTCATTTCGCCGTTTGCGGGGTTCGCGGACCTGGTGCACGGTCCTGAAGCGCAATGGGGCGCGCTTTCCTGCGGCTGCCATCCGAACTGCGGCGTGGGCACGGCGATGATGATCCACAAGGAAACCAAGGAGTGGGCGCCGATCTCGCGCTTCCTCAATGCGCCGCAACTGGTGAAGGATGTTTCCTCCATTACCGACGCTGCGCGCGGCAAGAAGTTTTCAAGCTTCATGATGATGCTCGCGCTGCTGCGGAACTACGATGCCTTCGAAGCGCCGCCGAGCTTGCGGCTGAAGGACATTTGGAAGAAGTTCGACAAGACGTGGGCTGTGTCAAAGAATTCCGACAAGAAATACGGGCGCACCAATCCGCGAGCGCACCTTCGAAGATGCCATGAAGCGGCGCCAGGAAGATCCCTGGAACATGCTGTTCATCGCGGGCATGTGGTTCCAGGACCTTTTCAACTACGATTTCCGGCGCACCGAAATGTGCATCATTCCCTACGCCACGCAGCAGGGCGAGATTTCCTTCTGCGCCTACAACACCGGCAGTGGGCTGGCGGAAGATCATCGAGAACATGCATAAGAATGCTACCGTCGCGCAGTGGTACAAGACGCACGGCAAGCATGAAATTTACGCCAAGGGCAAGAACGTCACGCTCAACGAGTACGAGCATTCGCTCAAGATTAACGCGGAAGATGCGGCACGCATTCGTCACCTGGAGCACGACATTCCGCTGACCGCGGCGGAAGAAGACCGCATCCGGCGCAAGAAGGCCCTTGAGGAAGCGGCGAAGGTGCGGAAGATTTACGAAGAGTTGGTGCTGAAGAAGCCCAAAGAGAGCGTCGTGCAGATCGGCAGCATGGACCAGATCCGGACGGCTGTCCCCGGCGCAAACGTGAAGGCGGTCGAGATCGCTCCGGCAAACAGCAACGCCGCCGAGAAGACGGCCGAAGTAGTCGCCGGCGACTAGATTTCGCTCCGGTTCAACCTGTCTTTTACCAACAGCCTCGGCTCCCGCCGGGGCTGTTTATCGTAGATGCTACCGAGAATTGCGGTCTCACCAGACGCTTGCGACTATGGTGGCAAAGGAAAGCGATTAAAACAGCGGAAAGTCGCGGGAAAAAAACACCGCCCAGGGCAAGGCTGCACGCCGACTCTTTTCGCGGGTGAAACGGCACCCGTCTGGTTTCTCTCATGTCGATGGGGTGCCTCCACCAATACAGCAAGGTGCGTTACTTAATATATGGAAGACCTTCCGAGTACTTGGACTTCGTTTACTGTGCCGGCGCTGGCACTGGCAGTCCGTATTCCGGCTCGTGGAACAGAGTGATCAGCCAACGGCCGTCCTGCTGCGTCATGGTCAAGACGAGGTAGCCTTTGCGGGGCGGGACAACGGAACCGTCGTTGGCTACTACCCCGGTCATTTCCCAATCGCAGTCGACGGCCGCGAGCGTTGGCGTGAGGAAGCGGATTCTTTTGACCACAGCGGTGCGGTGAGCGTTCTTCAGGCGCGTTGCAAAGATGGTCTGAAAGAGCTGCTCGATTTCTTTTCGGCCGTGATAGTTGACCTCGAGCATATTGGTGAGGTCGGCGTCTTCGGAGTAGGCCATGGTGGTGGCATGTGCGTCATGGCGGTTGAAGGCCTCGATCCAGTCGGCGATTGCTTGCTTCACGGCGACGGAGTCGGCCTCGGTGTTAGCTGCCTTGGCCTGAGAAATCGTGAAGGAAATAAAAGCGAGGAGAAGGATCGAGGCAGCGGTTCTCACATAGATCTTGATCATCACAGTCTCCTGTCGACTGTTGTCGAAGTTGCTGCCATCACAGATGCGACGGGCCCTTGGCGAGCCTACTTATAGCTGTTCGAGCCATGCAAAAGCAAGTGATCGCATTTGTCTTTCGAAAGCAGCTGAAATTGAAAAGGATGACCGTCGAAACACTCCACAAATTCATTATTCTGAAGCGATAAGCGAAATGGGAATGTCCGCAATCGAGAGAATGCGGATGGGGAATCGCGCCCACTTGAGTTAAGAGCCGGCTTGTTTGAAAAGAGCACCAAGAGAACAGATGCCGCGCGAAACACGATGGCGTGCAGCACGCTCGGAGTTACCCGTGGCCTTCGCCATCCATTCATAACCGATGCTAGGTAGCAGCTAGCCCGCTTGGGGCAGTATCTGTGTATCGAGAGTTTCTGTCGGTAACTCCTGCCAGGTAGAACGGCCGGGAACCTGCCAGTTGACCGAGAATGCTTAGGTCTTGCGGGCCGCAGAGTCGGGCCGCATAATATTGACATCGAGCGAGGATCCAGAGATGCCCATATATGAATATGTTTGCGACGATTGCGGAGAGCGATACGAGAGCATCGTGATAAGCAAGAGCACGGTTGTGGCATGCCCGAAATGTGAAAGCACCAGCAAGACGGTGCAGCTGTCGGTCTTTGCCGCGCCCGCCAATGGGAGCAAAGCGTCGAACAGTTCGGCTGGGGTTGCTGCGGTGGGCGGCGGGTGTGGCTGCACACCGAGTTCCTGCGGCTGTCATTAAGTCCCGGACTTCTGAACGAAATGGCTCGGGTCGATTCGATTCTCTCGCCAGAAACCTTCCGTTTTTTCCGCGATCTCGGGAGGAACAATAATAAGGCGTGGATGGATGTAAATCGCGAGAGATATCGCGCCGCGTTGCTCGAACCGCTTCGCGCGCTGCTTGAGCGTCTGATCCCGGCAGCCAGAAAATTGAATCCGCGGTTTGTCACCACCGGCCGCAGCGGCGAAAATTTCTCGCGCATCAACCGCGATATCCGTTTTGCCAAAGATAAATCTCCCTACCGCGGGCAGATGTACCTGTTTTTCGCCGAACCGGACACCGCAGGCAGCGAACTCTATGTAGGCGTGACGGCCGAGGGCGCCACCTGCGGGTTTCGTATTTATGGAGGGGAGCGCAGCTCACCGCTCGTGGTAGTGGGCCGCGCGCGTGGACGCGAGCACGCGAAATGGATCGAGCGTCGACGGAAACGCCTTGCGAAGTACGAGAGCTACTGGCACGCCACCGAAAAAGGGCAGTGGGTAAGGCACCCGGGTTGGCCCGTGAAATCAGAAGAGTGGAAAAAAATCGGGGCCTGGATTGTCAGACGGAAATTTTCTGCGGCGGCTGCCGCGAGGAAGGGCTTCGAAGGCGAAATCGCGAAAACCTTCCGGGAACTTTATTGTCTTTACGAATTCACGTCGACCTCGTCATGGAAGCCCTGAAGGAGCATGAACAATGGCGATGAGCCGGGCGCTAGCGCGCAGCGAGCACCGCACCAATAATCCAGGGCACGAGCAGTTTAGCGAGACGATCTACGGCGTGATCTGCGCCTCTTGCCACGATTACATCCTGATTGACCACACCAATTGCCCTTCTGCCTGCCGTGAGCACGAGACTTGCCGCCAGGCTTACGGCTAGCTACTCGCTCAAGACTGCAATCGGAGCGCCGGCAGGAGTGCCGCAGTGCCGCTGAATTGTTTGCGGATGGCGCTGTTTCGGGAACATAATATGCTACCGAATTCACTCCCCAGGGCGGCCTGGGCGGAGGAGTATGCGCGCCATAAATCGTTGGTGGGTTGCGGCCGCGGGCGTTTGCCTGCAAATGGCGCTGGGCGCGGCATACGCGTGGAGCGTGTTTCGCATTCCTCTGTCGAAGGAATTCGGATGGACGATTTCGCAGGTCACGTTTGCATTCACGATCAGCTGGTTTTTTTTGGGCTGCGCGTCGCTGATGGGCGGGCTGTGGCTTAGCCGAAGCACGCCGCGAACCGTGGCCACTACCGGAGGGCTGCTGTGGGGCGCGGGTGTGTTCCTGGCAAGCTTTGGGGCCCACAAACTCTGGTGGCTTTATCTTTCCTATGGCGTGATTGGCGGCATTGGTCTCGGCACCGGGTACATCGTTCCGATCTCCGTACTGGTGAAATGGTTTCCGGATCGGCGCGGACTCATCACCGGAATTGCGGTGGGGGGATTTGGCGCGGGATCGCTCGTGGCAGCTCCGGCGGCGCATCGGCTGATCGAACACGTTGGCGTGCTGCCTACATTCAAATACCTGGGGATCGCCTACGCAATCGTGGCGGTGGCGGCGGCTTCGTTCCTGCGGAATCCACCGGAAGGGTGGCATCCGGAAGGCTGGACGCCCAGCGCCGCGCAGGCTTCCCAGCGGTCGGACCGCGATTACACGCTGCGTGAAGCTTTGGGGAAATGGCAATGGTGGGCGATCTGCCTGCTGATGTGTGTCAACACCATGGCGGGGTTGTCGATTGTTTCGCAGGCCGCGCCGATATTTCAGGAAATGGGCAAGGCCAGCGCCGCGGCGGCGGCGGGGCTGGTGGGGATCATCAGCATCGGGAACGGATTGGGGCGTGTTTTCTGGGCCTGGATTTCCGACCTGACCAGCCGCAAGACGGCGTATTTCCTGATGTATCTTACCGAAGTCATTCTCTTCTGGACGTATCACAACATTTCTTCGATCGCGATTCTGGGAATCGCCACGTTTATCGTGGTGATGTGTTACGGCGGCGCCTACGGGATCACGCCGGCGTTTGCCGCGGATTATTTTGGCCCGCGACACGTGGGTCCGATTTTTGGACTGATGATGCTGCCCTGGGCGTTCGCGTCGGCTTTCGGGCCGTCCCTGTTTGCGTATCTGCGGCAAATCGAGGGCACCTATACGCAGGGGCTTTATTTAATTGCGGGAATGATGACCGTGGCGCTGATACTTCCGATTCTCATTTCGCCTCCGCACAGCGGCAGGCGGATGAAGGTGGAGGAGGCCGAGCCTGAAGTCGAGATGGGAACATTCCAGGTGGACGATCCCACGGCCTAGCAAGGCCTGAAATTCAACCGGTAGCTCGGCTGCACAACCGAGACGGCGTCCCCGAACAAGGGGCGCCACTACCAAGGCATATGTGGGAAGCGTTGAGCGTGCAACACCCTGCCATAGCCTTGCATCGCAATAGGACCGCCCCCTCCGGAATCACAAGAGAGGTTACATGTGCGTGCGCACCAACATGCGAACACTGATAAATCGCTCAGCCCTGGAACGGGCCTTCACCGGGCGGATGTTCTTGATGCTGCTGCTGGGCATCGGCTGCGCGGCTGCCTTGCAAGGGCAGGATCCCGCACACGCTGCTGAGACGAGCGCATCGCCCGGTGCCGACAGGGAGCTCGAGCGCAGAACCGTCCCGCCGACTCCGGCGAGCGAGACACTCGCCTTGACCGTGCCCAAGGGCAGTTCGCTTCAAGTGGTGCTCGACAAAGAAGTGCGCATCAGAAAAGTCGGGCAGCCGATACAGGGGCGCGTGGTCGAGGCCGTCTATGCATTCGACAAGCTGGTAATTCCCGTAGGCTGCGAGGTTAGCGGAAAAATCACGAACATCGAGCCGGTGGCGGCGCTCAAGCGGACGACCTCGGCTTTGGACGCTGATTTCACGCCGGAGCGGAAAATCGAGGTCGAGTTCACCGATCTCGCGCTCCCCGATGGAAAGCATTTGCCGATCGCGACGGCGGTCACGCCCGGCTCAGGACAAGTGATTCAATTCGTCTCCGCCGGCGATAAGAAGAAAGGGCTGAAGGACGAGGCCGGAGACAAAGCGAAACAAGCCAAGCAGCAGGCCAGGCAGCGATGGGAGGCGGCGCTCAAGCAGGTGGAGGAGCCAGGCAAGGTTCATCGCATCGAGCGCTACGCCATCGCGCAGCTTCCAGTGCATCCACAGTACATTGATGCAGGCACGGCGTATTTCGCAGAGCTGCAGCAACCGCTTGATTTTGGCACCGAGCGCTTGACGCCCGCACTGGCGGCTTCGATTGGCACGACGCCGCCCGAGGGAAGCGTGGTCCATGCGCGTCTGATGACTCCGCTCAGCTCGGCGACCGCACAAAAGGGAGATAGCGTCGAAGCCGCCGTTTCCCAGCCGCTTTTTGATGGAGGGAAGCTGATTCTTCCGCAGGGAAGTTTCCTAAAAGGTTCGGTGGTGCAGGTGTCGTCGGCGCGGCGGCTTAGCCGGAACGGGCAGCTACGCTTCGTTTTTCACGACCTGGTGCTCCCCGATGGCGTCGAGGAAAAAGTGGACGCGGTGCTCAGCGGCGTGGAGGCGGGCAAGGCCGATAATTTGAAGCTGGATTCCGAAGGCGGGGCCCAAGCCACTTCGCCGAAATCGCGCTATTGGAAGACGGGGATCGCCATGGGAATGGCGGCTGTTTCCATGGGCGGCGATGCGGATACCAAGGTGGCGAATCCGGCGGGCAACACGAGCAATCGTGTGGTGGGCGGCGCGGGAGGATTCAAGCTGGTGGGAATGGTCATGGGCGCAGCGGTGAAGTCGCGGGCCTTCGGCTATTCCATGGGCGCCTACGGGGCGGGCATGTCGGTGTATGACCATTTCATCGCGCGAGGTCGGGAAGTGGTGTTCCCGAAGGATACGGCGATGGATATTGGAGTCACCATCCGCCCAAAGGATCCTGCGCCGCAGCCGAGTGCTCTCCCGACTCTTCCCCAAAGCGATCGATAGACCGCATTGCCCGGCGATCGCCGCGGGTGGCGGTTCGGTTTTGCCGGAATTGAAATCGAAGCTCCCGGTTCTTTTCACCCTGGCTCTGATCTACGCGATCCTGCCTTGTTCTTCCAGTTTGTTAATGAGTACCCAGCCGGCTCCAATTGTCATCCTTCAGCCGCATTTGTTCGCAGCTGTTTAGCCCGCGCTAGGTCTTGACGCCAAGGCGTGCCGGGGACGCACAATGGTAGAAATCGTAACCGCTGTATTTTCATTACCATACAGATCCTGTTTTCCCTCCTGGTCGGGTCGGCGAGCGGATGCGGCTCTGTATATCTGCTGGGCGACCGGAGGGGGCCGATTGACTGCAAAGCCCGTGACAGCCATCAACACTGGCAACCTACAAGGTAATCGCTAAACTAATTTGGCGCCGCGGAGTTTGTTTGACCTAACTGTGAAAAGACCCGTATAATCTTAGTTTCCCAATCAGGTTAGGAGATCGCATGTACGCCGTAATTCGCAGTGGAGGCAAGCAGTATCGCGTCGAGCCGGGACAGACGATTGAAGTCGAACGGCTGGAAGGCCACGTCGGCGGCACGGTGACCTTTGATAGCGTCCTCGCAGTTCGCACCGACGAAAAGAAGATTCTCGGCGGCAATGACGCCGCCAAGGCCAAAGTTACAGGCAAGATCGTGCGCCACCTTCGCGGACCGAAACTGAAGACGTTGAAGTACAAGACGGGCGGACAATACAACATTCAGCGCGGGCACCGGCAGGGTTATACCGCCGTGCAAGTCGGCGACATCCAACTTTCGTAGAGGCTTTTGAAATGGCACACAAAAAGGGCGGCGGTTCCTCAGTAAACGGGCGCGATTCCCACGGCCAAAGACTGGGTGTGAAGCGCTTCGGCGGGCAGGTGGTTACCGGCGGCAGCATCCTGATTCGCCAGCGCGGCACGCGGTACAAGGCCGGCAAGAACGTGGGCCGGGCCAAGGACGACTCTCTGTTCGCGCTGATCAATGGCGTGGTGCGCTTTGAAGATCGCGGCGGGCGCGGACGCTTCATCAGCGTACTGACGGCGGAAGAAGCCGCGGCTGCGCTCGATGCGAAGAAGCAGGCTGCGGCTGCTGCGGATTGAGTTTTTCGCTTGGGTGAGGGGTTATCCCCGCGTCTCTGATGCGCGCAGTGACCGCGCGTGAGGGAGCCAAGTTTGTAACCCTTCGCCATCACGCGTGACCCTCATGCTTCTTTGTTTTTCTTCCCGCCAATGGCGTATGCTTTTCTGCAGGACCCTCTTGAGAACGGTCGAACTATGTTTGCTGACGAAGCCACAATAAAAATATGGGGTGGCAATGGCGGAAATGGCTGCATGGCCTTTCGACGGGAGAAGTACGTTCCGCGAGGCGGCCCATCGGGCGGGGATGGCGGCCATGGCGGCGACGTGTATCTCGAATCGAATCCCAATGACAACACGCTGCTGCGCTACCGCTACAACCGCGAATTTCGCGCCGACCGGGGGCGCCACGGCGAGGGCTCCAAATGCCACGGGCGCTCGGGCGTCGACACCATTCTCGCGGTGCCCATCGGCACGGTCGTTTTTGATGCCGATTCGGGCGAGCAACTTTTTGATTTCACCCAGGCGGGGCAGCGGTTTCGCGCAGCTCGTGGCGGGCGTGGGGGGCGCGGCAACGGGAATCCTCATTTCGTACGGCCCTGGCATCAGGCGCCGACCGAACATGAGGACGGGCGTCTTGGCGAAGAACGGCACCTGCGACTTGAATTGAAATTGCTGGCCGACGTCGGGTTGGTGGGTTTTCCGAACGCGGGGAAATCAACTCTGATCTCGCGCATTTCCGCGGCAAGACCGAAGATCGCGGCGTATCCCTTCACGACTCTCGAGCCTCACCTGGGAGTGGTTTCGGCCGATCCTGACGCTGCGCCTGGCAATGGCCGCACATTTGTGGTTGCCGATGTTCCGGGGCTGATCGAAGGCGCGCACGAAGGTGCCGGACTGGGCATTCGCTTCTTGAAACACCTGGAGCGCACCCGACTGATCGCCCATCTGGTAGATACGAGCGATGCGAACGATCGGGACCCGGTGCGCGATTTCGAGGTTATTGAAAACGAGCTCGCGGCTTTCAGCCCGCAACTGCGGGAGAAACCGATGATGGTGGTGGCAACCAAGCTTGACGCCACAACCAACCGCGAACATCTGGAAGAACTTCGGCGGTTTGCCGAGCAGCACGGACTGGAGTTTCACGCGGTTTCTTCGGCCTCGGGGGAAGGGATCGTGGAATTGGTGCGTGCCATGGCAAACGCGCTTGACCGGATTCCCAAAGCGCTGGAACCGGCCGAGGCGGCCGAGACTGACCGGCCCGGGCAAAAAGAGCTCGGGGCCGATAAGCCGGATGATCCGCGCAGCCAACCAGAAGATGGTGATCCTTCTGCGGGTCGGGCCGCGGCGACGTTTGGGGAGGATCGTTGAGGTTGCACCCAGCCCACAAGGCTTCGGCTGCAACGCATCGCCGCTCGGTGGCGCTTTTTGGTGGCACGTTTGATCCGATTCACGCCGGACACATCGCGGTGGCGCAAGCGGCGCAGCGGCGATTTCATCTCGATGCGATTTACTTCATTCCTTCGGCACGGCCTCCGCACAAGACCAAACTTTCGCTGACGCCTTTCCTGCATCGCTACGCGATGGTGGTGCTGGCATGCGCGGATCAGGAAACCTTTGTGCCCTCGATCGCGGAGGCTGAAATGGATGGCGCCACTCCGCGCGTCTATTACACGATCGATACGGTTCAGCGCTTCCATCGCGAGCATCCGGACGATCATCTTTACTTCATCGTGGGCGCGGACCAGTTTCTTGAGCTTCCCAGCTGGAAGAATTACGGAACGCTGCTGGATTCCTGCGACTTCATCATCGCGAGCCGTCCGGGATTCCAGCTCGACGCCCTGCGGTTGGTGATCCCCCCGGAAAAGCTGGGGAGAGCCGAAGAGGCCGACGCACAAAAGATCGCGCTGCACAAGTCGACGATTCATCTGCTGACGACGGTCTCAAGCCACGTGTCGTCGACCGAAATTCGTGACCGGCTGGAAAAACAAAAAACCGTCCACGGGCTTGTGCCGGAACGCGTGGAGGAATACATTCAAGGGCAGGCTCTGTACCGGTGACACCCAACTCCCTTCGCCCCGAAATTCGCTGGGCCGTGGAAGCGGCTCAGGATAAGCAGGCGGTCGATATTACGGTTCTCAACCTCTCGGGTGCGGGAGCTTTCGCCGAGTATTTTCTGGTGTGTTCGGGGCAGAGCCAGCCCCAGATCAAGGCCATCGGCCAAGCCATCGAGGAGCGACTCGACCGCGAGGGCCTGCACCTGGCTCACCGCGAAGGGAAAACCAGCGCGGAATGGGTGCTGCTCGACTACGGATATTTCGTGGTGCACATCTTCAGCGAACGCGCGCGCGAATATTACGATCTGGAGCGGCTGTGGCGTCATGCCGAGCGCATCGATTTTCCGGTGCCCGAGCGGCCGCCCGCCACGCGGGGCGATTCAGAGCGCGACACCACGCATCAATGACTCAGACGGAGAGCGAGCTGTTGACAGAGCCGGGCGCGGGAAGCACGAGCAAGGGCGCGACGAGCTTCGCGTGGATCGCCGCTGATGCGGGCTCGCTGCAAGTCCTGGAAACCGCGCAAAGGCTCGCCGACACCGCCACCAACGTTTTGATCATGGGTGAAACCGGGACGGGCAAGGATCAGCTCGCGCGCTGGATTCACGAACATGGTCCCCGCCACGATCTGCCCTTTCTGAAAATTGATTGTGCGAGCTTGCCGGCGGAGCTCGTGGAATCAGAGCTTTTCGGGCACGAGCGCGGCGCGTTTACCGGCGCGGTCGCGCGCAAGATGGGGCGGCTGGAGATGGCCGAGTCGGGTACGATCGTGCTCGATGAAGTGGCGGCGCTTTCGCCCGCGATTCAGGCCAAGCTGCTGCGGGTACTTGACGATCGCAGGTTCGAGCGCCTCGGCGGCACCGAAACGCTGCGCATGGAAGCGCGCATCATGGCGCTCACCAACACCGATCTTCACAAGGCTGTTGCTGCCGGGCGCTTTCGCGAAGATCTTTTCTTTCGCCTCAACGTGCTGGCGGTTTCGGTGCCGCCGTTGCGCGAGCGGCGCGCGGACATTGCACCGCTGGTGGTGCACTTTCTCGCCAGGCTCGGGCCGCTGCATGGGCGCGTTGCTGCGGGGATCGATGTCGTGGCGGGGAAGCTGCTGGAGTCTTACGCCTGGCCGGGTAATGTGCGCGAGTTGAAGAATACGATCGAACACGCGCTGATTTTCTCCAAGGATTCGCTGCTGCAACCCGGTGATTTTCCGCAGGTAATCGAAGCAAACGCCAAGCGGATTGAAACGAGCGGCTTGCGATCGCTCGAGGATCTCGAGCGCGAAGCGATTAAAGCGACGCTCGATGAAACGCATTACAAAATCGGACGAGCAGCGGAAATTCTAGGAATCAGCCGCAAGACCCTGCTCGAGAAGCGCAAACGCTACGGCCTGACCTAACTAACTCTGGTGAACACAGAAGTGACGGCGCTCGCCGGAATTTCCCAGTTTGCGTTTTTAATTTTTGCCTCTGTGCTTGATTCGCGGGGTTGGCGCGCCGGGTTTCGGCACGCCATGACCTCTTGGACAAAACTTACCTCTCCGCAGCACTCGCCTTGGCAGGTTCCGCAGGAAGCGTGGCGCCGCCGGTTGCCCGCGCGGGCGCCCAGGTCCGGGTAGAAGTGCCGCCGGTTACCATCGGCTGAATGTTTGAGCCGTAAAAAATATAGGGCTGAATGGGTTCGAGCGCGCTCGCCTCGTCCAGTTGTCTGCGCTGCTCGGCAGGAATCTCAAAATCAAGAGCTGCCAGGTTGTCGTTGAGTTGCGCCTGCTTGGTGGCACCTATGATGGTGGAGGTGATGCCGGGTTGGGTGGCAACCCAGTTGAGCGCCACTTGAGCGGGCGGCTTGTTCATCTGCTTCGCCACATGGAGGAGCGCGTCGAGAACTTTCCAGTTGTGTTCGGTGAACTTGTTAAAAGCAGGATTGCCAGAATTCTTGGTCACCTCATGACGGCCGTCGCCTATCCCGGTGTTGCCGGAACGCTTGTATTTCCCGGCGAGAAATCCTCCCGCCAGCGGGCTCCACGGAAGAATCCCGATCCCCAATTCCTGCGCCACGGGAATGTGCTCGCGCTCGATGTTTCGCTCCACCAGTGAGTATTCCAGTTGCAGCGCGATCAGCCGCTCCTTCCCTTGCAGCTCGGCCAGTGTTTGGGCGCGCGCCACGTACCAGGCGGGTGTATCTGAGAAACCGTAATGCCGGATTTTGCCCTGGCGCACCAGGTCGTTGAGCGTGGAGACCACTTCTTCAACCGGAGTCAACGTGTCCCAGGCGTGCAGCCAGTAAAGGTCGATGTAATCAGTCTGCAGGCGCTTGAGCGAACCTTCGAGCGCGCGGTAAATGTTCTTGCGGCCGTTGCCGCCCGCGTTGGGATTTCCCGGCTCGGAGTTAAACGTAAATTTGGTGGCCAGCACCACGCGGTCGCGCAAGCTGCGTTCGCTGATGAATTTTCCCACCATCTTTTCGCTTGTTCCTGCTGTGTATAGGTCTGCGGTGTCGATAAAATTTCCTCCCGCTTCGATGTACAGATCGAAAACGGCGCGGGAAATATTTTCTTCCGTCCCCCAGCCCCATTCGGTTCCAAAGGTCATGGTGCCCAAGGTCAACGGGCTCACCCGCAAACCCGAGCGCCCCAAGGTTACGTAGTCCTTAACACTCATAAGATCCCTCCCGTTCGATCCTTGGATGCGCCGCGGGGGCAAACGTTTCAGGGCTCCAAGCGGCGCAGGGGTTCGTGTATGCAAATCTGACCTGCCAAGATCTCAAGCATGCCATGCACCTGGCTGGGTTGCCGCCAGTCTAGCTAGCTGGGCGGTGCACAGCAAGCTGCTTCACCATCTGCAGCTTCGACTGCCGCACCCTCTCGAGCCGATTCAGATTCCAAAATGTAGTGCAGACCGGGCCACAGCCCCGGCTGATTTCAAAAGATTTAACTCTCTTTTGACCCTCTCCGTGACGAACTTGGGCTAGTTCTGGGACGTTTGCCGCGATGGGGGCGTTCAGGACATGGTCTGAACCATGGGGAGGCGCATTCTCGCGCCAGCCACCCGGCGCCTTTCTGGCCCATAAGCCGGGAGGGTTTCCAGCTCCGAGAGTGAAATGAATCGCGACCAGGCGCCCACATGGCGACCAATCGGCAGGCGCAATACTGTTCGCCAAGGGAAGGTTTGCGCTTGCGAGAATCCCTTTCAATGAGACCATATTGCGGCAATCGCCAGAATGAAAATACGTCTCATCATGCTGGGTAAAACGCGCCGCGAAGAAATTCGCGCGCTTCTCGATGATTATCTCCGGCGCATCCAGCGCTACGCGGAGATTGAAGTCCACGAATTACGCGAAGCGACTGGTGCCGCGCTGCGCAAGCTGAAAATCGAACCGAGTGCCTCAACCGTCCTGCTCGACGCCGCTGGCAAACAATTCACTTCGCAGCAATTCGCCCGCTGGCTCGGCGATTTGCGCGACCGGGGCACGCGTGAGCTTGTTTTTCTTTGCGGCGACGCCGAAGGCTTTCCGAATGAGCTTCGAATCGCGGCCAAACACAAGATTGCAATTTCCACGCTGACCATGCCGCACGAATTCGCGCGGGTGGTTCTCGCCGAGCAAATCTACCGCGGGTTCGCAATCCTCGCCGGTCACCCCTATCCGAAATAGAGCATCCGATGTTCGGGGTAGCAACACTTGGGGTCGGAGTTGTCTATCCCCTGTCGCCCTCGTGAGCCGGCCTTTGAATTGCTTTTCTAACATGGATATCCGAAAATGAGCGTCCCGCCTATCAAAGGAGACCCCGATGGCTGACTCTTCTTGGTCTCCGGCGCGAGATAACTCGATCCTGCGCGCCTGGTTTCACAGGGTTGAAGCCGATGGCGTTCGCGTGTTTTATCGCCGAGGCCGGTCCATCCGATGCGCCGGTGCAGTTGCTCTTGCACGGCTACCCGAGAGGGTCGCACCTGTTCGAGGAGCGGATTCCCGCCGATGGCGACGCGGTATCGCGTGATCGCTTTGGACCTTCCCAATTTTGGATTTACGACGGTACCCGGCGAACGCAACCACAAATATTCGTTGGGCAGCTAAGCAGGCCTGCTGTCGGTGTGGCCCAAGGAGAACAGATTTATGCGAGCAGACATTATACCGGGCGGTGTTTTTCCCGATTACGCCCTTAGCGACCACACGGGCAAACACCGGAAACTTTCAGAGCTGCAGGGGCCTGATCCCATGATTCTGGTGCTTAGCCGAGGGGGATACTGCCCGAAAGACCGGCGCCAGGCGGAAGGTCTCGTGCAACTGCATCGGGAGATGGAAGTGGGTTATTGCCGGCTGGTGACGATGAGCACCGATAATCTGGCCGCAACCAACGAGTATCGCACCGGCGTGGGGGCGCACTGGCCGTTTTTGTCAGATCCGGGGCGCAAGGTGCAGAAGGATCTGGATATCGCCGAATATACCGATGAGACCAACAATCCTATGATCCCGCACACGATCGTCCTTGAACCGGGGCTTGTCGTGTACAGGATTTATGACGGCTATTGGTATTTTGCGCGCCCCACCATCGAGGAGCTACGACAGGACCTGCGAGCCGTGCTAAAGAAGTGCCGTCCGGATTGGGACATCACACGTCCCGAGCTCAAAGCGGCATGGGAACGAGGTGAAAAAGATCGCTTCTATCCCTACGGCAAGACTTACGCGAAGGTATTCGCGGAGCAGGAATGAGGAGGTTTCACCCCCGGCTGATGCGGCCCCCAGGATACCAGCGCTCGCGGCAGCCTGCCATAGTTCACAACGCCTCTCGCCGCTCCCTCGCTTGATGTCGCTTGATACTCGCCTTGACGTTTCTTTTTGCCCCGGCCACTATGGAGGATCGTTTTTTTTGGGGCCAGGAATGCCGGAAGGAAAAGGACTGCTGATTGTATACACCGGGCCGGGCAAGGGTAAGACGACGTGCGCGCTCGGCACCGCTTTTCGCGCGGTGGGCCAGGGTCTGCGTGTGCTGATGGTGCAGTTCATCAAGGGGTCCTGGCACTACGGCGAACTCGACGCGGCAAAAATGCTGGGCGACGACAAATTCGAGATTCGGCCGATGGGGCGTGGTTTCGTCCGAGTGGGCGGGACGGACACCGATCCAGAAGACGTGCGGCTTTGCGAACAGGCCTGGGAATTTGGGCGCGAGCAGATCTACAGTGAGAAGTACGATTTAGTGGTGCTCGACGAGATCAATTATGTGATCAGCTACAAGATGCTCCAGGCGGAATCGATTGTGGAGGCGCTTGGCCAGCGGCCCGAGCGCGTTCACGTGATTTGCACCGGGCGCAACGCGCATCCCAAGCTGCTTGCGGCGGCGGACCTGGTCACCGAGATGCGCGAACTGAAACATCCTTTCACCAAGGGCATTATGGCGCAGCGGGGAATCGACTATTGAACAACGACCCCTCAGAGGCCCGATAACAAGAATATGGCTTGGTTCAAGCGCGAGAAAAGACCCATCGAGAATCCTACTCCGGTCGACGAACGGCGCGTTCGCACCGAGGGGCTGTGGACGAAATGCAGCTCCTGCCGGGCGATCATCTGGAAGAAAGATATCGAGGCGAATTGGGAGGTTTGCCCGAAGTGCGACCAGCACTTCCGGCTGGGGGCCCGGAGGCGGCTCGAGCTGCTGCTCGATGACGAAGCGTGGCTCGAGCATGACGCCGAGCTGGCATCGAGCGACCCGCTGCATTTTACCGACACCAAAGAATACGCTACGCGGCTGCGAGAAGCGCAGAAGAAGCTGGGCATGAAGGATGCCATCCTGACCGCCGAAGGCAAGCTGAACGGCAGACCGCTGATCTGCTGCTCGATGGAATTCGGATTCATCGGCGGCTCGATGGGCGCGGTGGTGGGCGAAAAAGCGGCGCGCGCGATTGAGCTGGCGCTCGCGCAGAGGCAGCCGCTGGTGATTGTTTCCTGCTCCGGTGGCGCACGCATGATGGAAGGCACCGTGAGTCTTATGCAACTGGCGAAGGTTTCCGCGGCGCTGGCGCGCCTGGATGAAGCGCGCGTGCCTTACATTTCAGTGCTCACCGATCCGACGACCGGGGGCGTGACCGCCAGCTTCGCCATGCTGGGGGATTTGAACATCGCCGAACCCGGCGCGCTCATCGGCTTTGCCGGCCCGCGGGTGATCGAGCAGACCATCCGCCAGAAGCTGCCGGAAGGCTTTCAGACCGCGGAATTTCTACTGGAGCACGGATTCCTCGATGCCGTGGTGGCGCGCAAGGACTTGAAGGCCTACATTTCCCGGGCCCTCGATTTTTTCCTCCAATAGCCATGAATTACGATCAAGCCGTTCGCTCTCTCTACACGCTGGGGCGCGAACTGGGAGCGCCGCGGCAGGCGCGCCTGGAAAAATTCGGGCTCAACAACATCAGCACCCTCGCCGCGAAACTGGGCAGTCCGCACCGCGCGATCGCCTGCGTGCATATCGCCGGAACCAACGGCAAGGGTTCGACCGCGGCGATGCTTGAAGCGATCCTGCGCTCTGCGGGGCTGCGCACCGGGCTGTACACCTCACCGCACCTGGAACGCATTAACGAGCGCATTCGCATCGACGGGGAAAATATTTCGGATGCCGAATTCGCCGCCCTGTGGACCCGCATACACGCCTCGATCGAAGCGCTGCTGGCCGGCGGCGAACTCGCCGGTCACCCGACATTTTTCGAATGCGTCACGGCGATGGCGTTTCTCGCGTTCGCCGAGCAGCGCGTGGATTTGGCGGTGTACGAAGTGGGACTGGGGGGGCGTTTCGACGCCACCAATATCGTTCAGCCTGAAGTTGCGATCATCACGCCGATTGATTTCGACCACGAGGATTTTCTCGGGCATTCGATTGAGGAAATTGCGGGAGAAAAAGCCGGAATCATCAAGGGCGGCGCGCAAGTTGTCAGCTCCGCCGGGAGGCCCGAGGCCCGCAGCGTAGTGGCACGCCAATGCCAGGCGGCCGGCGCGCAGCTTTTCGAGGTTGACGACTATTGGCGCCTGGAACGCATCGAGCCGTTAAACGGCTGCTACCGCGCTAGGGCTGTGACCACCGATGGGCATCACGACTCGCTCACCCTGGAGCCCAACTTGCCGGGGCGCTTCCAGATTCACAACGCGCTGACCGCGGCAACCGCGGCCCGGCTTTTGTCCGAGCGGCGGCCGGGGATCAGCGCAAAGGCGATAGAGCTGGGGATTGCCAAGGCCCGATGGCCGGGGCGTCTTGAAAGGCTTTCCGGGCGGCCGGCGCTCTATCTTGATGGGACCCATAATCCCGCGGGCGCGCGCGAGCTTCTCAAATTCTGGGAAGAAAATTTCAGCAATCGCCGGATTCTGCTGGTCTATGGAGCGATGCGGGACAAGGCCGTCGATGAAATTACCGGCGTGCTTTTCCCGCGGGCCGATGCCGTGATTCTCACTGAGCCGCACCAACCGAGAGCGGTTTCCGCCGCGATTCTTGCTGAAATGACCGAACATTTTGCCAAAAGTTCGATTGTGGTCGCCGATCCGGTCAAGGCGCTGGAGCGAGCGCTGCAAATGGCCTTGCCAGAGGATGCCGTCTTCGCCACCGGCTCCCTATATCTGGTGGGCGAGCTTCGAGGGTACTGGGCACAACGGAAGGATGGGCCCGCGCCTGCTATTTCGGGAAAGGACCGCCGCTGAAACGGCCTACCCACGTGCTGTGGGTAATCGTATTTCCAAATTGGCCCTTTAACAGACGGACGCATATCCGCTAAGTTGTCAGGGTAAGTGAAAATTGTGACCATTTATTGACATGCGGGCAGGCAGCCTATTTTGCGCCCGTGCGTCTAACAGCTTCGGAGGTGGGTAGGTGACACGGGACGAAAAGAGGCAGAAGCTTGAATCGTTTGGTCGAGGGCCGGCGCTGCTTTCGGCGGCGCTGCGAAGCTTCCCGAAGAAAATGTGGCTGTACCGCGCGGCCCCTGCCCGCTGGAGCATCCACGAAATCATTCATCATCTTGCAGATAGCGAAGCGAGCGGCTACATACAGTGCCGCAGCTTTATCGCCGAGCCGGGAAGCAAGGCACTGCAATTGAACGCGGGGCGCTGGGCCGACTCACTCGGCTACTACCATCAAAGCACGGGCGAGGCGATCGAGTTGATTCGCCGATTGCGGAAGCTGACCTACCAGCTGCTCGCAAGCCTTCCCGAGCATGCCTGGGCTTATTCGGTCGAAAACTCCGATGGCACGCAAACCAAACTGGATTGCTGGCTCGAGCGGCAGGAACGTCATATCCCACACCACATCGAACACATGCAGGAGAACTATGACGGCTGGTTTAAGGTGCATCCTCCCAGAAAAACCGTGTCCCTCACATCCCTGACCCCGGCAGAACCACAGGAGCGGACCCCAACACTTGCTTTGTCGGGGGCTCTCATACACCGCTAAGGGATCGAGCCCGAACGCCCGAGCTCCAAGGCCGCAACCTCAACCATTGGGACCCTTCGATTGCCGCGCTGCGGTGGGAATGATACGATTGCGTTTCCATGCCCGCTGATCCCAAGCAGAGACCCCGTGTTGGCATCCCGTATCGCACACGTAAGGAAGAGCTTACGGGTGACTTCGACAAAATTGAAAAATACGTGACCGCCGTTCGAATGGCGGGGGGTGAACCCGTTGTGGTCTCCCTGGGGCGATCGTTTGAAGAGTTGAAAAAGCTGGTGCGAACCCTCGACGCGCTGATCTTATCGGGCAGTCCCGCCGACGTTGATCCGGACTTATATCACGCGGAGCGTCATTTGAAGACCGCCCCGTGCGATCCCCACCGCGACCGCACTGATTTCGCGCTGATCGAATATGCGTTTCAGGAGCAAAAACCCATTCTCGCCATTTGCTTCGGCATCCAGAGCCTCAACGTGTTTCTGGGCGGCACCTTGGTGCAGGATATTCCGAGCGAACTTGGGACCGCTATCGAGCACGAATGGGAAGATGAACAGGGCGCGCCTGAGACGTTTCATGCGGTTCGCATCGAACCGGATTCGCAGCTTGCACGCATCTCCGGGGCCAGCCAAGTGCGGGTGAACAGCTCGCACCACCAGTCGATTTTGAAACCGGGGCGCGAGCTGCGGGTGGTTGCCCGCGCGGACGACCAAGTGGTCGAGGCCGTGGAATGGGAAGGCGATTCGAACTGGGTGATGGGGGTGCAGTGGCATCCCGAGCGCATGGTTGAGACCGATGCGCTGGCTCAATCGCTGTTTCGCACCCTGGTGGCAGTGGCGCGCAAAGCGACGCTCCAGGCGTAGTGGTTATTCCAGATTTCGACATTCAGATTTCTTAGCTCGCGTGGGGCGAATCTTCTTTTTTCGCAACCACCGAGCAGCCATTTTTTTCGGAATTGCTTTCCTGGGGCCAATCATGATTTCTCTTACCGGCAAAGCGGCGCTCATCACCGGAGGGTCGCGAGGCATTGGAGCCGCGACGGTCAAACTTTTCGCGCAGGCTGGCGCGGACGTTGTCTTTAGCTACCGCTCCGACCGCGAGGCCGCGGGGCGAATCGAGCAGGAGGCCGGTAAGCACGGAACGCGCATCGAATCCTGCAGAGCGGATCTGCGCAAAACGGCGGATTCAAAGAAGCTCGTCGAGTTCACTTGCGAGCGGCTCGGGCGGCTCGATATTCTCGTGGCCAACGCGGGAATCTGGAACGAGAAAGATGCGCCGATCGAAAAGCTGGGCGAGCGTGAATGGGACGACATGCTGCGCGTAAATCTGAAAAGCGTCTATGCGGTGGTTCACTATGCCGTTCCCACCATGATCGCGCAGGGCGGAGGGCGCATCGTGGCGCTCAGTTCGACCGCAGGACAGCGGGGCGAAGCGTTCCACTCGCACTACGCCGCCTCGAAAGGGGCTATCATCAGCTTCGTAAAAGGACTTTCGACCGAGCTCGCGCGGCACAAAATTCTGGTTAATTGCGTGGCGCCCGGTTGGGTGGATACCGACATGTCCGCGCCGATATTGAAAACCAAAAGCGGCGCCAGGGCGGTCACCGAATCGATCCCGCTCAAGCGGGTGGCTACGGCTGAAGAAATCGCCGGGCCGGTGCTTTTCGCGGCTTCCGAGCTGGCAACCTTCGTTACCGGTGAAGTGATCAATGTGAATGGGGGTTCGGTGCTGTGCGGATGAAATTCAGACGACTTCGATCGCTGTTCTTGCTGGCGGCCTCCCTGCTCACACCACTGCCATTCGCGGCGGCTCAGGAAGCCCCCGTGCTCATGCCCGAGCAGAGCGCGGCCAAAGCCAAGCAATTGCTGCAGCAAACGATCGATTCGCTCGGCGGCGGCGCCTTTTTGGGCGTGCGCGACATGACCTGCATGGGGCGCGTCGGCCAGTTCGGCCATTCGGGCGAGATGAACGGCTTTGAGAAATTCGTCGATTACGTCGAGCCGCCGAATATGTCGCGCACCGAGAATCTTCCGCAGCGGAACATTATCGAAGTTTATAACGGGGACAAGGGCTGGACGCTCGATCGCGGCGGCGTCGCCGAGGCTCCCACTGCCGACCTGATCCGCTTCCAGGAAGGCGTCAAAAAAGAGATGGGCAATATCCTGCGGAATCGCATTCACGAGCCGGACATGATTTTCCGCTACGCGGGCATCGACATTGTCGATTTGCACGAGGTGGATTGGGTCGAGCTCGTCGATGGAGAGGACCGCACCATTCGCATCGCGATCGATCGCGTCTCACATCTTCCCATCCGGCGGGACGTGCAGACACGCAATCCCACCACCCGCGTAACCACCGAAGAGATCGAGCTCTACTCGAGTTACCATGCGATCGACGGCGTACAGACGCCTTTTCAGATCGAGCGCGATCGCAACGGCACCAAGGTGTATCAGGTTTTCTTCGACTCCTGCCAGTACAACACCGGCCTGCCCGCGTCCCTGTTCACGCGCGATTCGCTTGACGACAAATGGGCGAAAACCGGGAAAAAGGAACGAGAGAAGGAAAAGAAACAGGAGAAGAAGGAAGAAAAAGCCGCGGCTGCCTCCAACCAGTGATGGTGGTAATGGTAGGGACGCGTAAACACGCCCAGGCGACTTCGAGCCGTATTGGTTTAAGGGGGAAGCTCGCTAGTTTTGAGTTTCGTTTTGGCCCCGGAACGGCAGCTTGAATTTTCTGGCGATCTCCGGCCAGAATTCGCGCAGCACGTCGTAACCCATGTCCTGCAGCACGGCGAAAGCGACGTTCTTCGCCGCCGGCGCAATTCCAGGTTTGTTATCCGGATGATAGACGTCTCCCAGCGCTACGGCACTGGTCGTTCCCAGCCATTCTGAAAAATTGAACATGTGCGCCCCATTTTCTTGATGGGCGATGAGCACATGCTCGAGCGCGTGCGACAGTCTTTTTCCCGTGCTGCCCTGGCCCAAGCGGTAATAGCGAGGATCCTCGGAAAATATTGTCGGGTAAGCAAAATCCTTGAAGAACTCCGATGACGCTTGATCGGCGAGCTCGGCCCCGAAGCGCTTCCCGTAACCTGCCGCATCGTGGCCGAAAAGAAGGATCGGTGTCCTCCGCCCCATCGAGCAAGGCATTAAAGGCCGCGCTCAAAAACGTGGCAGGATCGACCGAGTCCTGCACAAATAGGATGAATTTTCGCTTGGGCGTGAAAGAGCACAGCAGAACGCCAGGCTTGTAAGCCGGGGGATGTACGGATTTGCGTTCAAGCCTTCCGGCAAACGTGCCAACCGTCTTGCTGAAGGGTCCCTGGTAATCCTGCCAGCGCAGCATCGGCGCGGGCTCGACGCAATCGGCTCGAGGACTTTTTTCGCCTTGTTCCTGTGTCGGCAGAGGCACGGGGACCACCGGAGGAGCTTCTCCAGCAGGAGCAGCCGGTTCTTGCGCCCAGACCACTGCGCCGGATGGTGCGCAGAGCAGCGCCAGGCGCAGGACGGTAGAAACGATTCTGTGCGCAGTCGATTTCAGCTTCGTCGGGCTCTCCCGCCACTATGAGACGCCGCTGCCGACACGATTGGTTGCTGGGTACGGCCGAAGCGGGTACAGCAAATCTCATCCTCTTAGAGAAGCAGAATCCAGCTAGTGCGAACCAGCCGGGCGAATGTTGCCGCCGACCAGTTTCAGGAACTCCTCGTTTGTGCCCACGCGCCCGCTAATCGGCACGTGTTGCGCGACCTCCAGTTTGAACTTGAGCATGTTCTGATTCAGCGTTTTCATGCCCGGAGTGGGAGGCGCCGGCCGCACGCCCGGCTCGGGCGGCGAGTAGAGGTCCGCGTTGACCAGAATTTTTTCCTTGGGGAGATAGACCATCAACATGTCATTGGTGTGATTGCCTTGCCGGTAGGATGGATCGCCCAGCTCGTAGGCCACGTCCTGCACGTGATAGATCTCCATCACGCGGGCGTCGTCGGTGACGACGTACTTGCCGGCGATGGTTGCCCAGCTCCCGTTATAGTTCAGGGTGTACATGGGTCGAACCGCTTGTGGCAACTCGACAGCTTGCCGATCGCGCCTTGCTGCGCGGGCCCTCTCCGGCGTCCTTCTTTCTTTGCGCGCACCTTGCAAGCCACAATTTCTCGAGCCTGTGGCCCCCTAAGCGCCGGAAGTCCTCGAGAAAGCTAGCAGATTCAAAGCCTAAAATCGAGCGGGGCGGCGTTCGCAGTTGCACTCTTCGACGCGGCTTGCCAATCCCGGTAGGTTGCATGTGGGAGCAGCTCTCAACCGATCCCCCATCAAGGCTCGCTCTGACAACACCAGGGTGGCCACTTCGAAAATCATGGCCGCCAAGAGTGGCGCGCCGCAGCCAGAAAATCACTAGCGTAGATCGGGAGGCTGTGGTCTTCTAATTCAACGATTAGCCCTTATGCGTCCTTCGCAAATTCGCAATTTGGTGTTGTTAGCGGTGTTGTTGCTCGCCCTGGGATGGGCGCTTGCGACCGCGGCCGATTTCCTCATTGAGTACAGCTGGTGGAAGGAAGTAGGTCAGGCCAGTACCTGGATCAGCATGCTGTGGTACAGCATTGCCCCGGGCGCGGCCGGCGCGCTCCTGGCTTTCATGGCACTGTGGTTGGCTCACGCACGCGGGTTGCACTTCGCCGGTTCCCGCCCGCTCAATTCGCAGCTCTACTCCCGGCTGGTCACCGTGGCCTTGGCAATCATGGCCATCGTGTTCGCCTCGATCTCGATTGACTATTGGACGGTCATGAGTTTCTTTGGGTCGCGGAGGCTGACGCTCGCGTCTGATGCTTGGAGGGACCAGGTTTTTTCGCGCCCCCTGCCGTTCTACTTGTTCGATCTGCCTTTCTATTCGCAGGTGCTCGGCTTTGTGTTTGCTTTGGCCATTTTCTGCGCGCTGGTTTTCTGGGCCACGGCTCGAGGATGGCAGTTGGCCGACCGTTTCCAACTGGATCGACTGAGTCGCAGGTCAACTCTGGATCTCGGCCCACGAGCGCTGTTGCTGCCGGGTGCCAGCCGCGCCGGATTCGTCCGGGTGCTGGCCATAATTCTGTTGCTTGGCTTTGCCGCCTGGGTCTTTCTTGGCAACTACGAACTTCTATTCAATTCTCACGCTTTCATGACCGGCGCAGATTACGTGGATGAAAAGGTTACCCTGCCTTTGCGGTGGCTCCTTATTCTTGCCGCCTTCGGGGTGCTGCCACTCATTTGGACGCGGAGATATACAAAGGCGATTGGGGTTGTGCTGGCCTTTTTTCTGTTGCAAATGGCCCTGCCGGAAATTGTCCGCGCCGTCTATGTGCGACCGAATGAAATCTCGATCGAACGCCCGTACATCGAGCACTTGCGGAAGAGCTGCACTTCTCACGAGCGGCAGACAGGTTGAACATGAGTCAACCGACACTCAGCAAGCAGATTTTTCGTCTGGAACAATCTCTCGGATTCCATATCTTCGAGCACAATCATCAGGCTGCCGAACTCACTCCAGCCGGGGAAGTTTTTATTGCGGAGGCGCGTGAGGTCGTTTTTCATGCCGAACGTGCCATTCTCTCTGCGCGGGCTGTGATCGACGGCCCGACGGATATCCTGAATCTGGGGAAGTCGTCTTACAATGACCCATTTCTCGTCTCTGTACTCACATCGATACAGCTTCCGCTATTCCCGGCTATGAAGATCAAACTGTGGAGCAACTATTCCAAGGAACTGGCTCAACAAGTCATCGCCGGAACTCTCGATGTTGCTCTCATCACCGGTGTGCCTCCGAAAGCCAAGTTGAGCACTATGGAGCTTGCGAACCATCCTTATTACGTGGTGATGCAAGTTGGCGACGAACTCGCAGCCTACAAAGAGATCCGACTGAGCCAGATGGAGCGTCGTCTTTGGGTACTCTTTGGTCCTCATATCAACGCCTATCTCTACGACCAAATCCAGGCCATTACTTCAGAGAAAGAGATATATCCTTTCGACATCTACCACTTCACTAGTCCTGAAGAGGCTTCCGCATTAGTGCGCGAACATCACGGTTTGGCACTCCTTCCGCGAACCGCGGCATGGCGAATTGGACGAGATGGCATCACGATTCGTCCTCTCGCGGAAGATCGGCTACGCCTCATTACAAGTCTTGCCGTTCGCGCCGATAGCAAGTCGCGGCTTGTGAACGAATTTGTGAAAGCTGCTGGTAGAAAGTTGGGTGAAGTTGGACAACGGACGCAAGGAAGACTGCCTCTGACCGGATGAATCAATCCGCTTTGCCGGACGCGTTCTCAAGCGCGTCGGCTGCTCGTATCTCAATATTGAGCGGGCCTTCTATGCCACACCTCGGGCAGAGATATATACCGGTCGTATGCGCTCGATCTTCAAATTCTTCTCTGCGAAATGCGCTTCCGCAATGAACGCATACGTGGACATGGACAAACGGGTTGTGGGGTTTACTAAGATCGGTGGACACTGTTTCAGTCCCTCTTTGCTCGGCGAGATAGGGAGGTCTTGCTTAGTGAAGTATGGGTAACCGTTGGCGACTCCGCCGCCGTTGCGGAAGAGGGCGGCTTGGAAATTCGCGGCACTGGATCTAACAACGCGGAGGTTCTGTTTTTCGATCTCGCATGATCGGTTCGCCTAGGATTCACGGATTGCCGTCGGGGTTCAGCCGATCCGGCGTTTACGAGCCGGACCGGCTACTTTTTTATCGCATGGGGAGCGCTTGCAAAACTGCTCAAGCGCTTACTTCACGCTGAGGCCAACGGTTTGTCCACCATCAACTATCATTGCGTGTCCGGTGGCGAACCCACCCTCAGCCGAACACAGCCATAGAACGGCAGAAGCAATCTCTTCTGGCTTCCCGAGGCGTCCTATTGGCTCTTGAGCGATCATGCTGGCGTATCCGTCTGGGGCACCCGTGGCCACCCGCTGAATCATTGGTGTGTCGATGATTCCTGGGCAGATAGCATTGATCCGAATGTTGGATTTGGCGTAGTCCAGAGCTGCACTCTTCGTGAGTCCGATGACACCAAACTTTGTAGCAGCGTAGGCGGCCTGACCGTTGATGCCGATCACGCCAGCGCTGGAGGAAGTGTTGACGATGGCTCCCCCGCCACGTTGGAGCATGACGGGTACCACGTACTTCAAGCACAGAAAGACGCCGCGCAGGTTGACTGCAACGATACGGTCCCAATCTTTCTCCGAGACATCCGCAATGGCTCCGTACGGCTGCTCGATGCCTGCATTGTTAAAAGCAAGATCCACGCCGCCGAACGTCGCAACGGTCTTCGCGACGGCAGCCTGTACCTGGTCAGACTTGGTGACATCACACGTCACGGCCAGTGCCCGGCTGCCAGCTTCTTCGATGAGGCGCGCTGTTTTCTGCACACCCTCTTCAGCGATATCCACGACGACGACGCTTGCGCCTTCCCGGGCAAAAGCGAGGGCGGTGGCCTGCCCGATGCCGCTGGTAGCACCGGTCACGAAAGCTACTTTACCTGTAAAACGTTGTGTACTGTTGGAGTTCATTTGGCTGTCCTTTTTTGATCTGTTGGTGGCTAAACATAGTTTGGGCGGTCGCCCCATTAAGTCAGAAGGACCGTTGCTCCGTTGGTTTCTCGCGCCTCTAACCAGCGATGAGCCTCGGCGGCCTCAGCTAGCGGCAACTGGATCGGCGGCGGGATCTTCACCGCTCCGCTCGCGATCACATCGAACAACTCCTGGCTCATCGAAAGAACGTCCTTCCGATCAGACAGATACATCGTCAGTCCCGGCCAGGTGGCGAAGAGCGAGCCCTTCTCCAGCAAGAGCATGATGTCGAACGGCGGGATGGTCCCAGATGAGAATCCAAAACTGACGAAGTAACCGAAGGGCCGAAGGCAATCTAGTGAGTGGGGAAACGTCGCTTTGCCTACGCCGTCGTAGACGACATGGCATCCCTTGCCATCGGTGATCTCTTTCACGCGAGCAACGAAGTTCTCTCGGTGGTATTCGATAATGTGGTCACAGCCGTTCCGGCGGGCAAACTCTGCCTTTTCAGTTGACCCGACGGTGCCGATGACGGTGGCACCCAGATGTTTGGCCCACTGAGTCAGGATGGTGCCCACTCCCCCGGCTGCGGCCTGAACAAGCACCGTGTGACCTGGTTCCACACGGAAGGTGCGGCGCAATAGATATTGGGCCGTCAGACCCTTCAACATGGATGCAGCCGCTGTCTCGTACGTAATCGCATCAGGCAAATGCACGAGGAAGTGAGCAGGCACCACGGTTTGTTCTGCATACGCCCCCAGCGTTTCGACGTAAGCGACCCGGTCGCCCGGCGCAAAATCGTGAACCCCCGAGCCGACAGCGAGCACCTCTCCCGCGCCCTCCTTACCAGGGATAAAGGGCATGGCCGGTGGTGCGAATGCACCGCTACGGAGATAGGTGTCAACGAAATTGACACCTATTGCGTAATTCCGTACAAGGACCTCACCGGTACCCGGCCGGGGCACCGGGACTTCTTCGAGCTTAAGAACGTCCGGGCCGCCGTGCTTGCGAATGCGGATCGCCTTCATTGGTTGGAATTCTTCTCTCACACCTGCATGGATGTGCCGGACGAGGAAGCGGAATCAGTTTCCCTCAAGATCGACAGGATTGTGCAAAGAGTCGGCAGGATCGGGTAATCCCGACGAGATTTCAGTAAGTAGTCTTATATAAAGCGGAAACGCCTGCAATTCTTTGGTTCGGGACTGGAAAACATGAGACCACGCATCATCTGCCACATGCTCGCAACGATCGACGGGAAGATCGATGGATCTTCGTTAAGGGCGATTACGAACGGTGCCGAATACGAAGAGACCGGGTCCAGGCTCGGCGGAGATGCGTGGGTTTGCGGCAGAGTCACCATGCAGCAACACTTCGCTGAAGAAGGGACCTTCGTGTCGAAGGATGGCCCTCCGGCAGGACCGCAACCTGTCCATGTAGCTCGCCGGGCGGACAGCTACGCGATAGTCATTGATACGAAAGGCTCTCTGCTTTGGGGCCGCGGGGATCTTGATGGCGAGCATCTCATCTCAGTTGTTTCGGAGCAAGTGCAAACCGAATATCTCGCCTATCTGCGTGATCGGCAGATCTCGTACATCATTGCCGGACAGTCTGCTGTCGACTTGGAGAAAGCTGTCGATGCTCTCGCGGACAACTTCGGGATCAAGACTCTCCTGTTAGAGGGCGGCGGTCACATCAACGGCGCTTTCCTCAGCGCAAAACTCGTAGACGAAGTAAGCCTCCTGCTGGCACCAGGAATAGATGGTCGGCACGACGTGCCGTCCGTATTCGACGGTCTTAAGGGATCGAAAGGTCACCTCGCGACCGCTTTGAAGCTGAGTTCCGTAGAAAAGCTTGGCGACGGAGTACTTTGGCTGAGATACGATGTGTCTCAAGAAAACCGATAGCCGCTGCGGCCTTAGTGACAGAAGGAGATGCACATGGCTGCAGACCATGATGAACGGCGAGTGCCACTTACGTCCCTGGAGAAGCTGAGTCGCCGCGCGGTCCTTTCGCGAGCAGGCGCAGCCAGTGCAGCGACCGCAGCGGTAGATGTAGCGAGCCCACTCACTGCGGCGACCAAGGAGGTGAGTGCGCCTCAGAGCGAAGTTCCAGACTCGGCACCGGCGAGCAGCGTATCGAAGATTTATTGTCGGCACCTGACCCCCCTTCTTCATTTGCCTAGCGAAGGCGCAGAGATCGAAAATCTTAAATGTAGTGGAAGCGAGGCGTTGCACGAGACGAGAATGAGGAAAAGACCATGAGAGACGACGTAGATACTTTACGAACTGAGTTGGCAGATCGGATAGCGTCTCACGCTCGGGTCAAGGGAGATCACCAGACGCCGGTTCCAGGCCTGCTCCTTACTCGACTCACTGATGAGACAGCCTGCTACCGTGCGACCTGCCAGCCCAGCCTCACCCTATTCAGCCAAGGCCGAAAGAGGATTGAACTCGGCGGTGTCGAGTATCTTTGCGACAAATCCTCCTTCTTCTTGTCTTCCATCTATGTGCCGATCCAGAGTCAGGTGACGGAGGCATCGGACGCCAACCCACTCCTTACGATGAAGATCCTTCTGGACATGGAGAGTGTTCGCGAGATGCTCAACAGTGGAGACTTCCTCGCATTGAAACCGGCAAGACACAACCGTGGTTTGGCCGTCGGGGAGTCCACGGTCGGTCTGCTCTCCGCCAGTATCCGACTGATCGATTTGCTTGATTCTCCGCAGGACATTCCTTATCTGCACCCGCTAATCCAGCGGGAGATTGTGTATCGCATCCTGCGAACGCCGCAGGCCCAGAGCCTCCGAGCCGTGGTCACCAACGGTGATCTAAGCAACAGGACAGCGCATGTGATGGCCTGGCTGCGAGCCAACTACGCGAAACCTCTCCGGATGGAAGAGTTGGCGGAAATCGCTCGAATGGGAGTGTCTACGCTTCATCATCAGTTTCGCGCGCTCACCTCCATGAGCCCTCTCCAATACCAGAAGCAGCTCAGGCTGCAGACGGCTAGGGAAAGAATGATGATGGATGGCGTGGATGCAAACACAGCGGCTTACGAAGTTGGTTATGAGAGTGTCAGCCAATTCAGCCGTGAGTACAGTCGCCATTTCGGCCTTCCCCCGATCCGCGATATAAAGACGATGCGGAGTCGTGGTCCTGCAGACCTCGTTATTCAGGGTTGACCCCTGGCGTCGTGAATACACGTTGCCTTGACATCCGAAGTTAGTTGCCGCATTCGGCCTCACTTTTCTATTGCCAGCCCCCGCCGAGTGCAGCGTAAAGTTGAACGAGCGAATCTGCTTCCTGCTGCTGGGATTGTGCAAGAAGCAGTTGTGCAGAATACAAGTCGGTGTCTGTCGTGAGAACCTCGAGATAACTGCTATTCCCACCGGCATACCGCAGTCGGGCAAGCCGCACGGCATCTGCAGCGGACTTTACCTGTTCAAACTGCTCCTGCCGGCGCTCGTGGATCTCCCGATAAGACACAAGAGAATTCGAGACATCCTGTAAAGCATTCAGGATCACCTTGCGATAGGAGAACAACGTTTCCTGCTGCTGGGCCTGGGATAGGCGATAGTTGTTCCGAATACGGCCGGCGTCAAAGATCGGTTCGCTGATGGAACCTGCCGCATACCAGTAGCTGTTTGCACCATTGAAGATGGCATTGAGCTGGTTGCTGCCGAATCCACCCATGCCGGTCAGCGAGATCTGCGGGAAGTACTGCGCGCGGGCCACTCCGATACGGGCGTTGGCAGCCGCCAGTCTCGCCTCTGCCTGTTGAATATCAGGTCGCCTTTCGAGGAGCCGTGAAGGGATGCCCACGGGAATCTCCAGCGGATGTGGTTGCTGGTCAATCGGCAAGCCACGGTCGATCGGGCCGGGGTTGTGCCCGAGGAGAGTGCTGAGGGCGTTCTCCTCGATGGTGATCTGACGCCGCAGTTCAGGAAGATTGGCCTGCGCCGCATGCAGGAGCTCCTCGGCTTGGCGGACATCTGCGAGCGAACCAGCTCCATGCTGGTTGAGCTCCTGAGTCAATTTGAGAGAATCCGTTCGTGCCTTGATGGTGTTCTGCGTGATTTCCAACTGAGCATCCAGGCTGCGCAGTTGAAAGTACGCATCGGCGACACTCTGCACTAGAGTCGTTCTGGTGGCACGCTGGCCCCACTCACTTGCGAGAAGATCGTCGCGAGCGGCTTCGCTCTGTCGGCGATACAACCCCCAGAAGTCGAGGTTCCACGCCGCTGATGCGCTGAGGCCGCCACCCCGGTAGAGAGAGGTGGCAGGTGTCCCGTCGCTGTTATTGCCCGCGAGCGACTGGGGAATCTGCAACGCGCTGTAGCCTGGGCCACCGCTGACCGACGGAAACTGCTCGGAGCGAGTCATGCCCAATTGAGCCTGAGCTTCGAGGACACGTTGTGCGGCGATGTGCAGATCGAGATTGTCGGTGAGTGCCACCTGGATGAGCTTCTGCAGGATGGGGTCCTGAAAGATTGCCGCCCATTGTTGGTCTCCGAGGGTGGCTCCGGCGTTTGGTGCAGGAGCAATGTCGGGGGCCAGTGCCTGACGGTAATTCGCCGGCACATCGACTACCGGCCTCTTGTAGTTTGGCCCGACCTTGCAGCCGGCGAACCCACATACCGCAACAAGAGAGAACACGGCGCCTGGTGTAAGGGCGGTCCACTTCATTTTTGGTGTTCGAGACATTCCGAGCCTTTCTTCCTTATTGCGCCTGGACTTGTACGTTCTGGCCGTCACTCAGAAGGTCGCTGGGATTGGACACAAGGACATCCGAGGCACTGATACCGCTCAGAATTTCAACCTTTGTGCCCATATCGCGGCCCGTCACCACAGGCTGCATGTGAACCTTTCGATCGTTCTCAACTGTCACGACGTGCATTCCTGCCTGATCGATCACGAGCGAGCTTGTGGGGATGATCAAGGAACGATGCTGACCGGAGAACGCGAACTTCACCTGCGCGTACATCCCCGGCAGAAGCGACCCGTCCTTGTTGTCTACCTGAACCTCGGTGAGCATCGTACGGGCCGCACTGTTGAGGGCGCTGGCATTGCGGACAACCGTGCCGACGTACTCGCGGCCGAGCCGTTCCTGTACGGTCACGACCGTCTTGTCCCCGTCCTTAACGTTGACTACCTCCGACTGAGGCACATCCACCTGTATGCGAAGGGTGTTGCTCTGGGCGATGGTAAAGAGTGGCCGTCCCGCGGCGGAATTGCCCGTCGTAACGAGGTCCCCGCGTTCGACATTGCGGGCGGTGATGACTCCATCGAAGGGTGCAACCACTCGCTCAAAGCTCTGCATCTGTTGAAGCCGCCCAACATTGGCCCGGTTTGCGGTCACGTTTGCTTGCGCTGCAGTGATGTTCGCCTCCGCCGCTGCAGTGTCAGCCATGCGCGCATCGTAAGCCTGAACCGCCTCATCGACGATCTGCTGCGAGATGGCGTGCTCTTGGCCCAGAGGCATGTCGCGGTCTTTCGTAAGGCGAGCAAGTTCCGCATTTGCCTTCGCCTGCTGCAGGGCCGCGTTGGCTTGCTTCAGGGAGGCTTCCGATTGCGCCAGCGTCGCCCGCGCCTGGAGCAGCTGTTGATCCACCTCGGGTGAGGCGATGACGGCGAGCACGTCGCCTGCCTTCACCTTGGAGCCAATATCGACGTTGCGACGGTCGATATAGCCTTCCGTGCGGCCATAGATCGATGCGGTGTAGAGCGCCTCTACGTTTCCTGGCAACGTGAGATCGGACGTGGAACTCTCCATGACAGGATGGATGATCGAGACAATTGGGTGCGTGGCTGGAGCTTCCAACGTTGCCGCGACAGCTTCTCGATAGCTCGCAATCTTGGGAAGTATTCCGATCGCAAGGAGAACGAGAACGACAACACACCCGATGATGGCCAAACGGCCACGTTTCGGTGTTCGATTGCGTGTTTCTAAGGAGCCATGCTGTTGCTGCGTGTCGATCATGCGGCCTCCTGCTTCGAAGCATTTCCGTGAATGAGGGTGAACATCAGAGGAACGAAGAAAAGAGTTGCAAAGGTTGCCATGCCGAGACCGCCGATAACAGCGCGGGCAAGGGGTGCGTTCTGCTCGCCACCTTCCCCGATGCCGAGCGCCATCGGAAGCATGCCGATGATCATCGCGAAGGCCGTCATGAGGATCGGCCGCAGGCGCGTGTAACCAGCCATTACCGCTGCGCGATACGGCGTTTCTCCCTCGTCACGCAGCTGATTAGCGAAGGTCACGAGCAGGATCGAGTTCGCAGTTGCGACTCCAATCGACATGATCGCGCCCATCAACGACGGAACACTGAACGTTGTCTGGGTGAGGAACAGCGCCCAAACAATGCCGCAGAACGCCCCTGGAAGGGCGCAGATGATGATGAAGGGATCGATCCAGCTCTGGTAATTCACCACCATGAGGAGATAAACGAGCAGCGCGGCAAATGCTAACCCAAGCCCAAGCCTGCCAAACGCTTCATTCATACTTTCCACTTGTCCGCGGACGGCGATGACTGTTCCGGCCGGAAGGTGAGCGCTCTCCTCTTTTACGATGCGGTTGATATTGCGCGCCACCGAACCCAGATCGCGATCCTGAACATTCGCGAAGACATCGAATACCGGAACTGTGTTGTGGTGGTTAATGTTGACCGGCATAACGGCAGGCGTCAGAGTGGACATATTGCTGAGAAGTTCGGTGCGATCCGACACCGTGTGAATGGGAATCGGCATATTCTCAAGCGCATTGATCGAATTGATCTGATACTGCGGTGTCTGCGCTGCCACCGTATAAGTGATGCCCATCTTGGGGTCGAGCCAGAAGTTCGGCTGCACGGCAGAGCTTGAACTGAGCGAGATGTAGATGCTGTTGGCTACATCCTGGGCAGTTAGTCCAAACTGTCCAGCACGGACGCGGTCGATCGCGAGGTGAAGATCCGGGCCGTTCATCACCTGGTGAAGATGGACGTCGACCGCGCCGGGCACACCGGATAGTCTTGCCCTCAGTCGGCGTGCGACCTGATAGTTTGCTGGATCATAGCCCTGAACCTGAATATCGACCGGCGCAGGCAGTCCAAAGTCGAGGATTTGTGTGACCATGTCTGCGGGTTCAAAGAAAAAGGTGGCGTCCGGGAATTCCTTCGGCAACTGGGAACGGAGGCGCTTGATATACCCCTCCGTAGGGTGGTGTTTCTCGTTGAGCGCAATCAGGATTTCACCATCGGCACTGCTGATACTCGACCCATCCCCAAAGGCGTAGTTGAAGGAGTCCGGCGCAATACCGATGTTATCCAGCACAAGCTCGATTTCATTGCCTGGAATGGTCTTTCGGATCTCTTCCTCGACCCTGCTGATATACACCTTGGTCGATTCAATGCGTGTTCCAGGCCGCACGCGGACGTGCAACCTGATTTGCCCGGCATCCACTGTGGGAAAGAAGTCGCGTCCAACAAAGGGGAGAAGGACAAACGCGGAAAGCATCACCGCAACCGAGGCAAGGAGCGCCTGTCGACTATGCCCAAGAAACGCTTCCAGTGCCGAGGTATAGCGGTTTTGGAGCAGGCCGTAGAGGTGATCGAATTTCTCGTTGATCCGCCGAAAGACGCTAGGCGCTTTCTGATTCGGATCGTCATGTATGCCGTGTCCCTCGAAGGTATGCTCTGCGCCAAGAAGGTAATGGACGAGAACTGGAACGAGCGTGCGGGAAAGAATATACGATGCCATCATCGCGAACACTACCGCGAGTGCCATCGGCGTAAACAGGTATTTGGCGGGACCTGTTAGAAAAATGACCGAGACGAACACGATGCAGATCGTGAGTGTCGAAACAAAGGTCGGCGTTGCGATTTCCGATGCACCGATCAGCACCGCTTCGCGCAGGGGCTGTCCCTCCATGTGGCGGTGGATGTTTTCAATGGTAACCGTGGCATCGTCAACGAGAATGCCGATGGCGAGTGCGAGACCGCCAAGGGTCATGGTGTTCATCGTCTCGCCAAGCGCGCTGAGCACGATGATCGAACTGAGAATGGACAGAGGAATCGAGATGGCAATAATGACGGTGCTTCGCCAGCTCCCAAGGAACAGGAGAATCATGAGTGCGGTTAAGAACGCCGCAATCGCGCCCTCTCGAAGGACTCCAACGATGGAGGCTTTGACGAAGATGGATTGGTCAAACAATTCCCTGATTTGAAGGCCCTTTGGCGCGATAGCCCTCGATGCAGGAAGGACATCGTCTTTGATTTGCCGCACGATGTCGAGGGTTGACACTGCACCTATCTTCATAATGGTGAGCAGGACGGCAGGCTTTCCGTTCGTGCGCACGACGTTCTGTTGAACTGACCACCCATCGCGGACGTGAGCGACATCTCGCATGTAGACCATCGAACCGTTGACCAGGCGTATCGGCACATTATTGAGCGTCAAAGCGTCCGGTGGACTCGAATTCGTGCTGACCGTGTACTCAATATCGCCAATCTTGGCCGTGCCGGAGGGTATCGTCAGGTTCTGCGCATTGATTGCGTTGGTCACATCGACCGGCGTCAATCCCTTGGCTTGTAGAGCATTCTGGTCAAGATCAACCATGATCTGTCGGGCGACGCCGCCGTACGGCGCAGGTAAGAGGGTTCCGGGCACCTTTGAAATCTGCTGGCGGACACGGAACAAGCCGAAGTCGTACAGTTCGGATTCGGACAAGGAATCGCTGGACAGCGATAGCTGAATAATGGGTACGCTGTCTGCGCTGAACCGGAGAATCCACGGCGGATTCACGCTCGGGGGCATGCGGAACCGAATGGAGTTGACAGCTGCTCCAATCTGAGAGATCGCCGCATCGATACGAACCTGTGGCTGGAACGACACCTTAATGACAGAAGCGCCAATGGTGGTCTGAGAATCCACGGCTTTAATATCATTCACGTTTGCGAGAACAAACTCACTGAAGGTAGTGATCCGCTGCTCCATCTCCTTGGGCGGTAGACCGGAATAGGTCCAGATGATAGTCACCTGCGGAATATCGATATTGGGGAAGATGTCTGTCGGAGTATGTACAAGTGCGGAGACGCCAAGGACGACAATCAGGATGGATGCGACGATGAATGTGTATGGGCGATCAAGAGCTAGGCGTACAATCCACATGCGGTATCTCCAGCGATGAGCCTCTGCGGTGACTATTTCGATGTCCATCGAAATAGTTTGATTCAAATTTCTATTGGCGTACATCTGTCGAGACATGAAAACAATCAGTGACACGGAAGTTGCCGAAATTGGCAGGGCCTTAGGAGACCCGAATCGCCTCTCGATCTACATGCAAATTGCCAGGCACAAAGAGCTGTTTTGCGGAGAGATTCTTGCGAAGCACGAGATCACTGCGGCTACACTCTCACACCATCTCAAGGTTCTGGCCGACTTAGGGTTAATCACATCGCGCAAAGATGGATTAAATGTCTACTACCGCGCCTTGCCGGAGAAACTGACCGCCTACCTGAACTACCTAAGTCACATCCACCCCGACGAATCGTGAGGGAGTCGTGTGGCGTTGCATAAACCTCTCTGGGGAAGTGGATGACTGCATTCCTCCTTATTCCGTGTCTACGCCACAATGCGCGATGAAACCCGTTGAGCGATTTCCATAACTCGTTTACCGAGGTATGTTGCGGTCTTGAGATCACTCTCGATTTGTCCACAGTCGCTCTCCTTCCGTCGCATGAACGGCTGAGTTAATCCTAATGAAACAGAGTGTCCGCATGCTTACCTGATCCTGCCGATTGTTTGCCTGATGCTGTTCGGTCTCTCACTTTGCGGCAAGCAAACATTAGGCTATGTGGGAGGGCTTAGGATGCCGACCACACTAAAAAACATTGTCCCTGGCGACGCTGCGATAGTTGAAACGCAGCGCATTGCCGCTATCACCATTGAAGCAGGAGCGCACTTTACGGCGATCCCTGAGATCGTGCTGTATCACCGCGACGAACCTACTGCTTGGTTGGGATGCTCAGCGCTTGCAATCGCTTGCTCGATCTTTTCGAGTCACCTGAGGACATCCCATTTCTCAGCCCGTTACTACAACGGGAGATCATTTATCGCTTACTTAAGACACCACAGGCAGCCTGTCTTCGGGCCATTGCAACCAGCGGTGATCTTAGCCAGCGGACCACGAGAACTATCTCATGGCCCCATGCAAATTTCGCATAGCCCTTGCATGTCGAGGAACTCACCACGTGAATTCATCACATTCATCTAAGGAGAGAAGCACATGATAAAAACTCATGGATACGCGGCACAAAACGCCACGAGCGCCCCCGCACCCTTTGACTACCAACACCGCGATCCCGGCCCGAAGGATATCGTTCTCGACATCCAATTCTGCGGAATCTGTCACTCGGACATTCACCAGGCACGTAATGAATGGGGGAACTCGATGTACCCCATGGTGCCCGGACACGAGATCGTCGGGACGGTTTTTGCCGTGGGAGTCGAGGTGACCAAGTTCAAGGTCGGCGATCTTGCTGCTGTGGGCTGTATGGTCGATAGTTGCGGCGAGTGCGCAAGCTGTCGGGCCGGTGATGAACAGTTCTGCGATCGCCAGCAGACTGTCTTCACCTACAACTCCAAGGACAAGGAGGGGAACCTGACCTATGGTGGATACGGAACCCACATTACCTTGCTTGAATCCTTTGCGCTGAAAGTGCCGAAGGAACTCGACCCCGCGGCCGCTGCTCCCTTGCTTTGTGCAGGCATCACCACCTACAGCCCACTGAAGCACTGGAACATCGGTCCAGGCAAGAAGGTCGGCATCGTTGGCCTCGGCGGCCTTGGACACATGGGACTCAAGTTCTCTCATGCCTTTGGTGCGCACACCGTAATGTTTACGACGTCGGCCAATAAGGTTGAAGACGGCAAACGACTAGGAGCAGATGATGTCATCCTCACGAAGGAGAAGAATTGGCACGTGGCGCATGTCGGCACCTTCGACTTCATTCTCGACTGCGTATCCGCCGAACATGACCTCACACCTTACCTTGCGCTCTTGAAGCGCGACGGCGTTCTCTGCACTGTTGGTGTTCCAGAAAAGCCGCTCCAGATCCACGCTTTCTCCGTTATCGCACGCAAGTCGTTCGTGGGCTCCATGATCGGCGGCATTGCGCAGACACAGGAGATGCTGGACTTCTGCGCCGATCACGGCATCGTCTCGGACATCGAAATGACCACCTACGACAAACTTGAGGAAGCGTGGGAGCGCGTTATCAGATCAGACGTGAAGTACCGCTTCGTGCTCGATGCAAAGTCCCTGCAGAAGGAATAATCAGACGTACGACGCAGCCAATGGGTCGCTCTTAGGACCGGCCCTATATCTACGCGCAGACCATAAATGCCGCCGCCAGAAGAGGGGAAAGTGCAGAAGGGGGAACGTCTTCTGCCGCGCAGCCGGCGAGCGGGGGTCGGAATGCGGCGGGATGAGAGTGCAGGGAGAAACCAAAGCGGGTTCTCCCTGCCGGAATTTTTACTGGCAGAAAGAAAGAGGGAGCGGCAGGTTTGCCGCCCCCCTCTGTATATCCTTTATTGCTAGGCGACTTTCTTATTCTTGGCAACAGGTTTGGCGTCCTTCTTCGTCTTTGCCTTGGCTGCGAATTCCTGTTTCACCTTGAGGGTGATGGCATCGGTGTCCACCTTATATGCGCTGGCAGCATCGCGCAGCACCGCTGCCGCGTTCGTCCGTGAGGCGGCAAGCAGAATCGCCGTCTCCACTAACAGCCGCGAGAGCGTCCCTTCATCGGCGCGGCGAATGTAGGCGGCAAGGGTCTTGCCGATACCTCCATCGTCCCGCTTTTGGCGAATGCCATGCTGCCGCGCCAGTGCCTCAAGGCGTTGTTCTTCCATGAGGCTTACCAGCTTCTCAAGGATGAAAAGCAGGTCACGCTTCATCAGACGGACCGGGACGGCGCCGCCGATGGCGGCGAGGACGCGGAGGCCGGTCGTATTGGCGATGGCCTGTTCCTTGCGCTGCTTGTCCTGCTCGGCCTTCCACTTCTCATCGTTGCGGCTGGTTGGCTGCTTCGGATGATGCACCGGGCAGGATGGGTTCGCACAGACCTTATGAACGGTGCCAACGTCGCTGCCTTCGGTGACGATGGCCTCGGTGGTGAACTTGCACACCTTGTACTCAGGCCGTTTCGCATCTTCTTTGGACTTCGGCTTGTCGTCGCGGATGGCGGTGTATTTGTTGCGCGGGAGTACCATGCTGCCTTCCTTCTGGCCGCCGTAGGCCGTGCTGATCTGCACCAATTCCGGCTTTGCGGCAATGGTCTGTGCGACGTATGCGCTCAGTTTGGCCTGATAGCAGGTGGGATCGGTGCAACGGTCGCCCTGCCTGCCGAGGTCATCGCCAAACAGCAGCTTGTTGTGTCCTGTCCGCTTGGGGCAATCGGCGCAACTGCCCGCTGTGGGAACAAGCTGCGCGTCCCGCTTGCTGAACGGCGCATCCTTCAATACGAGAAGGATGTTCGAGTCAATCCAGAATTGCAGGTTGCGGACGGGCAGCAGGATACGGGCAGGCTTTTGACCGCCGTTGTATACCTCCTTGAAACAAGCGGAGAGGGCCTGTTCCTGCTGGTCGGCTGGCAGTTTCGCCAGCAGCAGGGCGTGACCCACGCCGATCTCATCGGCATAGAACGCTTCAACGGCAGCAGGAACAAGGTCGGTGAGTTTCAGTCTGGAAGCCACGAACACAGGCGACTTGCCGACCTTCGCGGCGATCTGTTCGATGCTGTATTTGGGGTTTTCAAGATTGAGCAAGGCACGGAATCCCTGTGCCTCTTCCATCGGGTGAATCTCGGCGCGAATCAGGTTCTCGACGAGTTGGGCTTCCAATGCTTCGGCATCGCTCATCTGCTTGATGCGGACAGGCACGGTGTCCTGCTCGGCCAGTTGCGCGGCGCGGTAGCGTCGTTCCCCAAAGACGATCTCAAAGCCGTTCTCGGTAAGAGGGCGGACAAGCAAGGGGGAGAGGATGCCCTGGGCCTTGATGCTTGATGCCAGTTCTTTCAGAGCGGCTTCATCGAAGGTGCGACGCGGGTTGGTCTTCGACACGTTTAGCAGCGAGAGCGGAACATTGCGGTACTCGGTGGCATTGATAACTTGCGTTTCCATGATGGTGTGCTCCTTTCGAGCGGTTGGAGTGAAGGACGCAAAGCGGACACGATGGCGGTATCCGCTCCAAAGAGCGGACTAGCCACGAATCGACTTGTCCGTGAACGCATCGACGAAACCCTGCGCGTTCAGGTTCTTGTCCCAAAGCGCGGCAAAGTCCTCGTGCTGGCGGTGAAGCTCGGTGTGGTGCGCGTAGTTTCCGTCATGGATAAAGCGCGACCACTGCTCCACGCCGAGGTAATCGTTGCGATAGTAGAAGGCTGACAGGTGCGGGCCTCCCGCCATCCCAAGCTCGAAGCACATCTCCGGGTCGCGCATGAGGTCGCCGTTCTGTTCGCCATAGTGAGCGACAGAGATTGCGGGCAATCCCATCGGGCCGGATTCGTCCGTCGCCTCGATGACAAGCTCCATATAGGGCGGGTTGTCGATTTTGAGATACAGGCCGGGGTGCCATCCACCGGCCCGCTTGATGAGTTCGAGAACGGTCTGCATTACGCCACCTCCGCAAGTTCGGTGGTCCTGGTCATGACTTCCTCGATGGAAGGCTCCAACGCGGAGAGAATGACGGCGGAGGTCTGCTGAATCACTTCCAGACTTTCGGCCAGTAGTGAAGCGTTACCGTGGTACAGGTGGATGTAGTCGGCGGACGCGGTGCCGGTTTCCAGACCTACGGCTTTGCCGATGATGAACGCGATGGCTTCGGCCTCTGTCTCCCGCACAACCTTCGTTGTGGCTGTGCGCCGCTCGGCCTTGTGCAACATCTCGTGCGCCAGCTCGTGAACAAGCGTGCTGAACTCTTCGGCCTTCGACTGTCCGGGTAGGATGGCGATGCGTCCGCCATAGCTCATGCCAAGCGCGGGCGCGATGCGTTCGGTAAAGACAAGCTCGATACCCTGACGCTCGATGAAAGCGATAAGACGGTCGCGGTTCTCTCCCGCGTCGCCGCTGATCTCGCGCAACTCGGGAAGCTCCGCGTCTTCGGTCTGCGAAACATCGAAGACATACGCCGAACGGAAACCAACCAATACCGCCGTGTTCTGCTTGGTAATGTCTTTCTCGGCTTCCTCGTCCTTCTTGCGGCGAACGCCGATGATGGGAGCAAGAATGCGGATGCCTTTCTCGCCCTTCTTGACGCTGCGGCCAAGCTCTTTCCATCTCCAGAACCCCGCTACTCTCGTCGCGTCGGGACGCTGCCGTGCGATTTCGAGGATGTTGCCGAGGCTGTAATTGTGAAAGCGGCTCATCGCATTCAGGTAAGCGGTGAGTGCGTCGGAGTGTCCGGCCTCCAACTGCTCGATGAGGCTCTGGACGTTGGCGGCGATTACTTCTTTCGCCGTCTTGGGCTGCTGGTCATTGCTGCGATTGCTGGTGGTAGCTATGCTGCTCATGGTGTCTGCTCCTTTGCTTTTGCTTTTCATGCCGTGCGCGGCATGTACCTACATGCCGAACGCCTCCTGGCGAAGGCGGGGCGGCAAGGCGCAAGGGAGGGGGATCTCCCATCCTTGGAGCGGAAGCAAAGCTGGAGCGGAAAGGACGAAGCGCAGCGAAGGTCTGCACAAGCGAAGCGCGGAAGACTGCGGGAAACCCTTGCGCCGCGCCAGGGCAGCGCCCTCAGCGAGGTTTGGTTTCCTTATTCGTGCGCGCAGCGCACAGGAACTATCGGGGTGGGTATTGCGGGCGGGAACGGCCGCAGTAGTGGGAGCATAGAACGCGCAGCGGTCGAAGCGAGGGAAGAAACCCATCCCATGACCAAGCGAGTGCATTCATAGAACACTTGGTGTTCCTCTCTTTTCAGGAACAGGTAATGGAAGTGGTGATGGTCGCTGCGAATTTGACTAGTGGCGAAGCGGAAGAGTTATGCGAGTTGATGGATGGTAGCGATCCGACGCTAACGGCTGGGTCGAAAGCTGGCGAGACAACATCCCTTTGTCTTTTCGACAAGGAAAATTCCAGTAAGTTTTGCCAGATTCTCGCGCCTTATTCGCTCAGGAGACTAGATGTTTCAGGCAACACCGACCAAAGCGGTGTTGCTGTTCTTCAACGCTTTGACATCTCGGATCGGGGGCAGTCCGAAGAATCTGCTGTACTCCCGGCTGAACTGGCTAATGCTTTCGTAGCCTACTTCATAGGCAGCGGTCGTCGCGTCGAGTCCATCCATCAACATTCGCTGGCGCGCAGTTTGCAGCCGCAATTGTTTTTGATACTGCAACGGGCTCATTCCTGTGAGCGCGCGGAATTGATGATGAAGGGTTGAAACGCCCATTCTCGTAGTAGACGCGAGTGCTTCCATGTGCAGTGGCTTCGCATAGTTTTCTCTCAGCCACGAGATCGCCCGCGCTGTTCTTTGAGCCAGGTCACCGCCGGTTGCAATGGCACGCAGTTTACCTGCCTGCGGTGTCCGAAGAATGCGATACAGGATCTCGCGATGAGCCAATGGCGCGAGAAACGGTATATCCTCCGGCGTGTCGAGAAGCTCCAACATACGCATCGCGGCACGAAGTAACCCGACAGTCGTCTCGCCAACGACGAGGCCTTGACGATGCGTAGAAGTTGGTCCCTCTGGAATGTCGTCCCTGCTTAGAACTTCCCGAACCATCGGCATGTCGAGGCGCAGAAAGATGGATAGCAGCGGTGTCTTCTCCGTGGCTTCGATGATCTGACTCTGCGCGGGGACATCAATGGATGAGAGCAGGAACGAGGAACTATCGCACAGGTATTCCATTCCGCCGAGAAGGATGCGCTTCCGTCCCTGGACAAAGATGCTAAGGCCTGGCTCGTAAGAAGCTCGGAAGCAAGGAGTTGGAGTGGTCCGGTGATAGAGCGACAGTCCGGGAATCGGCGTGAGATGTTCTCCAGGCGTCGCGGCCAGTTCCTTAATCCTTTGCGCAAGAGAGCGCCTCATTTCGACCACGGCCAAATCAGTTGAGCCAGCACCTTTCTTAAATTTCAGCACCTTTGCCTCCCAAGAACAGCGTACCTCCAGCTGACCCATTGTGTGCATAAAATCTGAATGGCAAATAGGATTGTGCAAAGAATTGGCAGGATCGGGAAAGCATCGGCGCCCTAAGCTCGCTACCCTTGCATAAGTGGGCAGTGATTGGGAGAAATGCAGATGAACATCTCGTTTGAGAACAAAGTTGCACTTGTGACAGGAGCCGCGTCCGGCCTGGGGCTGGCGACAGCCAAAGCATTTGCTGAATCAGGTGCAGCGGTGGTGCTAGTTGATTGGAACGAAAAGGAAGTCCAAGCTGCAGCCAAGAAACTTGCGCATAAAGGGCATAAGACACTGGCGATTCGCTGCGATGTATCGGATGATGCCCAGGTTGAAGCGATGGTGAAGCAGACGATCGCTACCTTCGGCCAACTTGATGCGGCCTACAACAATGCCGGCGTTCAAAATGTCCTCGCCGAGACCGCTGATACGACCCGCGAAGATTACGACCGAGTGATGGGCATCAATTTGCGTGGCGTCTGGAGCTCGATGAAGTTCGAGTTGCGGCATATGCGCAAGCAAGGGAGCGGCGCCATTGTGAATTGCTCTTCGCTGGGCGGACTCGTTGGAGGTGCAGAACGTGGAATCTATCATGCCGCAAAGCATGGCGTGATCGGATTCACCAAGAGCGCGGCACTTGAATATGGTGCTCGCGGCATCCGGGTTAATGCGGTATGCCCTGGCCTGATCTGGACTCCGATGGCCGACCAGATGGTTGCCGGTGGTCAGGGCGAAGCGCTTAAGGCGATGGAGAAGATGATCCCAATGGGACGGGTTGGGCAACCTGAGGAAATCGCTGACGCTGTTCTATGGCTGTGCAGCTCGCCGCCAGCTATGTCACCGGCCAGTCGATCTCGGTCGATGGCGGCTTCGTCATGCGATAAGGAAGGAGATCAACCATGCGCGGAACTGTACTGTACGGAACGCGGGACATTCGATTTGAGGACGTGCCCGAACCAAAGATGCTGAAGCCAACGGATGCCATTATCCGCATCTCCGCCACCTGTGTTTGTGGTTCCGATCTATGGAGCTATCGCGGCATCAGTCCGGTGACGAAGCCCACGCCAATGGGGCACGAGTACTGCGGCGTCGTTGAAGAAGTCGGCGGCGCTGTCAAGACCGTCAGGCCGGGCCAGTTTGTCATCGGCTCTTTCTTTGCGTCAGACAATACCTGCCCTCATTGCAACTATGGCTATCAGACCTCCTGTCAGCAGAGGGAGTTTATCAGCAGCGCACAGGCCCCAGTGTTGCGCGTCCCACTTGCGGACGGCACGCTCGTACCTACGCCGGGGATGCCTCCGAAGGAGATGATTCCTCATCTTCTTGCGACCTCTGATGTTCTTGGGACAGGCTGGTTTGCTGCGGATGCTGCCAACATAAAACCAGGGATGACGGTCGCCGTCGTCGGCGATGGAGCTGTAGGTCTCTTGGCAATTCTCTCCGCGAAGCAGATCGGCGCAGAGAGGATCATCGCCATGAGCCGCCATGAGAAGCGACAGGCCCTGGCTCTGGAGTTCGGAGCAACGGACATCGTTACGGAACGTGGCGACGAAGGCGTAGCGCGCATCAAGGACATGACCACAGACATCGGTGCTGATGCCGTTCTGGAGTGTGTCGGGACGCAGGAGTCTATGATGCAGGCGATCCGCTCGGCACGCCCAGGCGGCTACGTAAGCTACGTCGGTGTCCCGCATGGCGTTGAACTCAACGGCGAGGAGCTCTTTTTCTCTCACGTTCACCTACACGGCGGCCCTGCGCCCGTTCGTCGCTTTCTTCCGCACCTCATTGATCTGGTGTGGACCGAGAAGATTCGTCCGGGAAAGGTCTTTGACCTGCTCCTTCCCTTGGAGAGGGTCGCCGATGCGTACCGTGCTATGGACAGCCGCAGCGCGATCAAAGCCCTCCTTCAACCCTAGTCGAAGGCATCAAAAGAGGAGCGAGTGGAAGAACTTCGCAGCATCGAGATGACCGGCAAACCATCACGGCGTGACGTGATGAAAACCGCTGCCGCCAGCATGATAGTCGCAGCATCGGCAGCGGTCCCCGCATTTACTCAGGAGAAGAGAATGACAGATACAAAGAAGCCCCTGACACTGCCTTCGGTGTTGACCTATGACGATGTTCGCGCGGTGTCGCCGGCGCTGGAGCACTACACGAAAGGCCCGCTGCTCAATGGCGTCTGGAAGCGTCCCGAGCTTTCGCCGCGCGATCGCAGCATCGTCACCGTCGCTGCATTGATTGCACGCATTCAGACCGTCGAGATGCCCTTCCATTTCGCGTTGGCGCTCGACAATGGCGTAAAGCCCAGCGAACTGTCAGAGACCATCACGCACCTTGCTTTCTATTCAGGGTGGGCAAACGTTATGTCCGCGGTGGCCGTGGCAAAGGACATCTTCCACCAGCGTGCGATCGGGATCGATCAACTCCCGCCTGCGAAGGAGAAGCTGCTGCCATTGAACGAGGAAGCAGAGAGACAACGGGCGACGCAGGTCAGTACCAACTTTGAGGGTACCTCTCCAGGCCTCGTCGAAAACACGACCGACCTGCTGTTCCGCGATCTATGGCTTCGTCCCGCACTTGCACCTCGCGATCGAAGCCTTGTCACCGTGAGCGCGCTGATTGCGGCCGGTCAGGTGGCGCAGATTACGTATCATCTCGGTCGAGCAATGGACAGTGGACTGACACAGGCGCAGGCATCCGAGGTGCTGACTCACATCGCCTTTTATGCTGGCTGGCCCTGCGCGTTTTCTGCTCTGCCCGTCGTCAAGGATGTCTTCGAAAAGCGACAGAAGCAGTAGCAGCGTCAAGCAAGGAAGTCGGAGAGATGAGTTCCTGGACAAAAAACGAATTGCAGAAGATCGCCGACAGCGACGATCTCCATATCTCTCCGTTTCGAGAGGATGGCGTGACGTACGGCACTCTTACGTGGATATGGTCGGTCGTTGTAGCCGACGGCCTGTATGTCCGCGCATACAACGGAACGGCTTCGCGCTGGTATAAGGCCGCGATGCAGCAAAAGCATGGCCGGATCACGGCGGCTGGGATAACAAAGGACGTTACCTTCGAGGCAGAGGACGGAGCGATCAACGATCGGATAGACGAAGCCTATCGGGCGAAGTACAAGACCAGCCCTTATCTTCAACCAATGATCGGCAAACGGGCTCGGTCCGCCACGGTAAAGATCACGCCCAGGAGAGCTTAAAACGTCCGCTATTCCAGCCAGTATTTTCGAAGAATTTAGTGCGCAAGCAATAGGAGATAAGAACATGGACATCAAACGAGTTGGGACGCAGGCATCCGGGAAGGGGCCTGCTGATTGGTTTACTGGCACTGTACGCGTCGATCCATTATTTCAAGCGCCTGATCCTGCGCTGGTATCCGGTGCGAGCGTCACGTTTGAGCCGGGCGCACGCACAGCGTGGCACACTCACCCACTCGGTCAGACACTGATCGTGACGGCCGGTGCCGGCTGGGTGCAACTGGAGCGCGGTCCCATTCAGGACATTCATCCGGGAGACGTTGTTTGGTTTGCACCCGGTGAAAAGCACTGGCATGGCGCCACTTCGACTACGGGTATGACCCACATCGCCATTCAGGAGAAACTCGATGGCAAGGTCGTGGATTGGATGGAGCATGTGACCGACGAGCAATATCTTAAGGCTCACTGAAAATGGAGTGGTCGTTAAGCCACGGAGAAAAGAGGACACGATGGAAAAGAGGATGCTAGGAAACAGTGAGCTGGAGGTCTCTGCGATCGGGCTGGGGTGCATGCGCATGAGTGCTGGCCACGGAGAAGTGAGCGGGACCAAAGAGGAGATGATTGCTCTGCTTCGAGACGCCGTCGAGCGAGGTATTACCTTCTTCGATACGGCTCAGGTCTACGGTCCGTTTGTGAACGAGCAACTGGTCGGTGAGGCGCTTGCCCCAATGCGGGACCAAGTCGTCATCGCAACCAAGTTTGGCTTCGACTTTGGGCCTAACGCGGACTCAAAGCCTCAGGGCCTATGCAGCAAGCCCGAATACATCCGGCAGACCGTCGAAGGTTCGCTGAAGAGGCTCCGCGTGGAAACGATCGACCTTCTCTATCAACATCGCGTCGACCCCAACGTCCCGATTGAAGAGGTTGCAGGCGCGGTACGCGAACTGATCCAGCAGGGAAAGGTCAAACACTTCGGGCTCTCAGAAGCGGGCGCTCAGACGATCCGCCGCGCTCATGCTGTCCAACCTGTTGCCGCGCTGCAAAGTGAATACTCACTGTGGTGGAAGCGGCCCGAGGAAGAGATCATTCCGACATTGCAAGCGCTGGGCATCGGCCTCGTTCCCTACAGTCCTCTTGGCAGGGGATACCTGACAGGCACGATTACGGAACAAACCAAGTTCGATCCAGACGATAACCGTGGCACCTTTCCGCGGTTCTTCCCTCAGGCTCTCAAGGCGAATCGCGGTCTGGTCGATGTGATTCAAGCGTTCGCGGTGCAAAAACAAGCAACTCCAGCGCAGATCGCTCTCGCCTGGCTACTTGCGCAGAGACCATGGATCGTTCCAATACCTGGGACTACAAAACTGTCCCGGCTGGAGGAGAACATCGGCTCCGTTCATGTCGGACTCACTGTTGATGACCTTAAGGAACTGGACAGCGCGGTCGCCAGGATTATGGTAGAAGGCGACCGGTATCCGCAAGAGCTTGAGCGCATGACCTATCGATAATCACAACAACGATTCTTATGCTCTTGAAGGAGTCTCAGTAGAAATGGCTGCATCGTTACGGTTCCGCAGCGTCTTCACGTTGCGCATTAGGGGAAGGCCGAAATGGCGTCTATACTCGCGACTGAATTAGCTAACACTTTCATAGCCGACTTCGTAAGCGGCAGTGTTTGCATCGACGTCTGCTTGATGCGGATGGGCACGGTGCCCTGCTCGGCCAACTGTGCGGCGCGATACCGCCGCGCTCCGAAGACAATCTCGAAGCCGTTCTCGGTGACAGGCCGCACAAGCAAGGGCGAGAGTATGCCTTGATTGCGGATGGTGTCGGCCAGTTCCTTCAATGCCGCAAAGACGATTGAAATGCGCGAAGGCACTATGAGGGAAACAGTGTTGCATTCTTTCTCTAACGCTACACCATTAGCGACTCTGCATCAGATGTTTGAACAGTTGTGACAGAGAGTGATGCAATGGAATGCTTCACCTCACAGCGAGGGCTAATCCTTGCTGTACAGTGCTGCTTTGAGCGTTCCCGAAGCTAACAGCGGATGCCTTGCTCACATCCTGGCTGAGATTCGCCGCAAGATTGGCGGCACTACTGGTATAAATCTGCGCGTCATGCGAGGCGCGTGAGACGGAAACATAGGCAAAGCGGCTGTTTATCAATTCGGGATGAACTTCCGTATCCATGTTCACCAGCACGCGCTCCGATGTGAGGCCCTGCGAACTGTGTGAGGTCACGGCGTAGCCGTGATCGAAGTGCCGCATTTCGCTTGCATCAAAGCGCACGACCCTGTCTATCGCTCCATCCAGGCGGACATTGATATTTCCATCGCTGTCAATTGTCTCAATGGTGCCGAGGTCGCGGTTGGCAACCTGCAAGTCCCTCAACGGAGCCATAAATTGTATTTTGTCTCTTAAAGCGAACTGCCGCTCAATTTCACGGTAGGCGGCAATGCCGTGCAATCGTGACGGGTCATACGTTACTTGCTGGCCGTCTGGTTTCCGCACCGTTACAAGATTTTCTTTGGTGTCGGTTGTCACAACCTGGGCATAGCTGCGGCTTTCGATGCCAAGCTCTTTACTGCCCCGGACATAATGCAGGACATCTCCCGCCTGGTAGCGGGCAGCCCACTCCCGATCCGCTCCGGTCATATCATTGCGCGGCGCAAGCACGCGCATGGGATGATCCGTTTTGTCTAGGATGCCAAGCGCCTGCAACTCCTGTCGCACGGCCTCATTGATGGCACGACGCGAAGCATTGTCAGGCGAAACGATGAGCGTGTTCTCGGGATGTGCCGCGTATTCTTTGGCGATAGCTTCGATGCGCTGTTGCGGATCAACAATTTCCGTAATGCGTCCCTGCTGTTGAAGCAACTCGATGCCGGTGGCAGTTTCATTGTTGGACAGATGCTCGACGGCTTTCAGCAGTTCAGGGTCTTTCTGCCTCATGATCTGGTCAAGTTGGGCGGTCCTCATGCCTGCTTCCTGCAACTGCTCGAAGGGCTTTCCGGCATCGACGCCCTGATGCTGACGTGTGTCCCCAATCAACAATACTCTGTCCTGCGGAGCAATCTTGTTAAGGAGGTCACGCATCTGCTGCGTCGATGCCAGAGAGGATTCATCGACCATATAGAGATGCTTCCTCGCAGGATCACCGGCGGCCTGCAGGCCGCCGCCCGCTAGGAAGCGTTGCAACGTGTCCGCCTTGATTCCAGCATCGCGGAGTTGCTTCGCGGCACGCGAAGTCGGTGCAAAACCTTCCACGGCGTAGCCGTTCTGTTCTGCTCCTTCGCGTATGGTCGCCAAGACCGAAGTTTTCCCCGATCCGGCCCGTCCCTGCAATCCCTGTATCCGATCGCGTGAGGTAAGAACTTCCTCGACAACCCTCTTTTGGGCGGCATTGAAGTAAGAGCGTGAATCCGCAAGCGGAACTACGGTTTCAATCGGCATGATCTGCGGTGCGCGGCTCTGCCCTTCCTGTACCTTCTGCACGATTTCACTCTCGGCTTTGATGGTCGCCGCCGTCGTGAACCTGCGCCCGGCCTTCACGCCGTCATCGACAATTTCTTTGAACTCGCCGGAAGCGACACGCGCCTCGAAGCTGGCGCGGACCTCCGGGTAGGTCATCTCGCCCATTCCCCGGCGCAGCGCATCGACATAAAGCGCACGTTCATCCACCACAGCCTCACGCTCGAAACCTTTATCGCGGGCGAAAGTAACGGCCTCCCGCACCTGCTGACGATGTTCCTGTTCCGGTCGCTCCTGCGCGTGTTCTTTCCTGCGCTCCCGCGCCTCGGCCACAACCTTGTCGGCCTGATTGCCGAACTCATCGGCAATCTGTTTATGTGCGGCCAGGATTTGATCGAGCGATAGGCTAACTTTCTTATCGCGGGTGTTGTGCGCCGCGATCTGTGCGGCCTCCGGCCCGCTGAAGCCGCTGCGGGAAAGTGCTTCCTCGATCTGCTGGCGGCGCGGACTGGAAGCGTCAAGGTACTCCTGCATGTAGCCCTTGATCTCCGGCGCTCCACTCTTGCCCGCTTCGATCTCGTAGCCAAGGTCACGCAACTTGTAGGTGAGATGAGACTGATAAACGGCGGTAGCAAACTGCTGGCTCTCGAAGAGAGAATGCGGTTGCAACGCACGCATTTTTCCATTCTCGCGTTCGGTCATATTGAACACGACCACATGCGTATGGAGCTGCGGAGCGGAGTAGCCATCGACCGGACGTGCGGTATCATGCTCGAACTTGGCCGCAACAAATTGCCCGGTCGTCTCGGCAGGACTGTTGCCACCAATGCGGGCCTGCGTGTACCTCTCCAATTCATTCAGCGCAACATTGACGGCCTCGTGGTGCGCTTCACGAACCCGGTCATCACCTCCGACAAGCGCAGTCAGAGAGATGGATTTAGGTGCGGAGAACGTAGCGTCCCAACCGGCGCGGTGCTCTACCGGAGAGACCATCTCTCCCTGCGCGTTGCGATATTGATGGACGGCGCGATGGAGAACCAACTGCTTGCTGGTTTGCGGATGCTGGCCTTCGGAGAGACGGGTGAACTCCTCAGCGCCTACGGCTCCTGACAGCTCAAATCTTTCCGCCAGCTTGCCGTGCCACTCACCCTGAATGGTATCGCCCTGCTTCCAATAGTTCTGCTCGGCGGCGGTGAATTCTTTCTCGTGATAGGTCTGTGCCTGGCTGGCGGAGAGCGGCTTCGAGATATTCAGCATGGATAGTTCCTCAACCGTGCGTAATCACGTTCTGTTCTTCATGGGCATCAGCGGTCAGGGAAAGCTCGGGTTGTATGATTTCCGAGGTCGCAGGTTCGTTTGGTTCGGGCGACGGCGTGGAGGCTTCCGGCACCTGCTGCAACTCCTGCCGGCTGCCACGAACGACCTTCGGGTCATACGGCAGCTTGTCGTCGGGGCGCTCGCGCAGCTCAAAAGGCTTGGCAATCTCCGGCATGTCGAAGTACGGGAAAGAAAAGTACGTCACCATAATTTTGGTATTTCATAAAAGCATGAAGGTCAGGCAGGCCGGAGATTTCCGACTCCAATACCAGCGGCTCAACTTGCCTCTCGATAGTGAAGTTGTGGCCTGCGCGTGTTCCGTCAAAATGCGTCTCGCGTAGCCTTTCGATCTCGACCTTGCCGATGAATTTCGACACCCACTCGCCAGCATTCGGTTCCTTGGTCGTGAGCCAAACGCTGGTTGCAGGCTGCGACAACATCACCTCGGCCAGATGGCCGTAGAGATACTCAAGCTGTGCCTTGCCCTGGAAGCCAAGCACGACCGGATTCCGGCTCTTGCGGCTCTCTGTGATCGCAGTATGAAGCTGCGGCAACTTCTGCAAGCTCGCCAGTTCGTCAATGACGAACCAGACACGCTTTTGTTCTTTGGTCGGCTCATTCAACAACCGCAATACCATCCAGTCAATCCACAAACTTTGCAACGGGCGCAACGCTTCACGCTCGGCTGGAAGCGAGGTGAGGAAGATCCATCCCTGCCGTTTCTCGGCCCACTCGGTAGCCGTCCATCTCCCGTTGCCTTCACCCTTCTTAGGGAGCAAGCGCAGGCTGTCCGCGACCAATCCGAGAGAGCCAAGAACACCGGCCCGCTGCTGGTGCGCTCGCGGGTCAATCAGGTGAGCGTGTTCTGTTCCTTTCAGCCTGCGATCGATCTCATCGGGATTCGACATCCACTGCACCAACTCATCGGGCGTCGGCCCATAGGCCATCAGGAAGGCAAAGATTTTCTGCGGGCTTTCAATGAAGAATTCACCCTTTCTATCCTGCGGTGGCTGGAATAAAGATGCGGCCAGCGCCTTTGCTTCGGAGCGGCTACGCAGCTCCTCGGCTGGTCCCCAATACGGGCAGCGTGCATCCAGTGGATTCAAGATGACATCCCCACGGCTAGGGTCATAAAATCGCTTCACGAACTCGCGGGCCGGGTCATACACGATGGCCGAATCCTCGCGGCTGCGGACCTGACGAAGCACCTGGAACATCAAGGCCGACTTACCCGCGCCAGTATCGCCAATGATCTGCATGTGTTGTGCTTCGGCCTTCGCGGGAATGCGAATCATCTCTTTCATGTCATCGGTTTTGAATCCAATGCCGTCGCCCTTGACGGTGCGGTTGAACGCCTGCGGCGTCAGTCGCTCCGGGCCTTTCAACCTCCGTCCGTACTTGAGAGCCTTCTGCCGCTTCACGTCTTTGGTGACGGCGAATGGCAGCAGCACCAGAAAGAGTCCCGCACCACAGAGCAGCGGGAGTTTCAGGATGGAGGATAGGTCATTGTGATAGACAGCGACCTTGAGGTAGTCGCACAACCGGGCGTCCACGTAGCTCCGCACCGGGCCGCGAAACAACAAATCTTCGCCATGCTGGAGCGCAGCCGGGGAAAGCGCCTGAGGGATGATGCGACCACCCGGCTCCAGAGTCCTCCCACGCACTACATCGTCATTCATGGCAGGGCTTGGCTTCATGCCGCGTCCTGTCAGAAAGAGCATCCGGTACTGGCTGCGGTGCGTCCGGCTGAATGATCCGAAGATGGAAGTATGCACGTAGACCGGCATATAGAACCGCTGCAAGGGTGTACCGATGAAGCGAAGGCGGCCGTAGAGAAATACGGCCGTCAGAAATACGGCGATGAAGATTGCGCCATAGGTATAGATGGGCCGGTGCTGCGGCCAGATGATTGTCTCTTTGCGACCCCACGTTGTCTTTGCCATCGTCCTATCTCCTTCCTTCGGCCAGGACTTTCCCGGCCATCTCGTGTTTCAAGGTGCTGATCTGGTCAAGTAGCTTGTCGAATGCTTCGAGCGAAAGATTCTGTCCTGCGGCGAGCGGTCGCAGGACATTGACCAACAGCAGGCGAACGCCAAGAATCTCCGCCAACGAAGCATCGGGCGCAGGTTCGCAGCGCAGCTCACGCAAGATCACGTCACGCATCCATTCGCTACGCGGCACGCCATTCGCGGTAGCAACCTCATCGACCAATCGCGCCTCTTCTTCGGTCAATTTCAGGCATCGCGTGGTGTTGCGAAACACGGTCTTATTGGCCGGTTTCTTTGCGCCGTTTTGTGAATTCAGAAGAGACATTTTGATAGCTCCGGGCAGGTATACCTGCGTATACCGGCTCTAGCGTATTTCCTTCTGTTTCAGCAGGTTTACGTTGGTATACCTGCACGACCCTTTGAGGGGTGGAGTGTCGAAATACACCCGGTGCGTAGCACCGCTCTGGTACTGCCACGGATGCAGATGGAGGATCATGCTCTCGAACCCGCCACAACTGCCGGTGTTTGGGACGCCGAGGATGCAGCGGATACCGGCTTCTTTGGTGATGCTTCCACGCCATCATTGGCATTGCCGCGACGGACGCGCAACGTCGGCGTAATCCGCTGCGCTTCAGGAGTGCGAAGGAACTCCTGAAACTCGCGGTCTTTGGAGAAGACATAAGCGAGCGCCTGTTCCACAACATCATTTGCAGAAGCATGGATGAACGCAGCGTATTGATCGACCTGAGTAGCAGTCGTATCAGTCAACCGAATAGAGGCGCTGAGGTGGCGGGTTTGGACGACTTCAAGTAGCGGCATTGCATTCTCCTTTGGGTGTGAAATCAGGCGGACTTTCTGTGGGCAATCATGCGTTGCGCCGTAGCCGCAATCTCCCGCGCACGAGCGGAGCAAAGTGCGGCGGGAAGCTCGAAACGGCGGCGGGATTCAAGCATGGTGATTACGTCACCGAACCGGATGCCTTCGATAATCCACAGGCGAGCCGAAGCGACATCAACTGTGCGCTGCGCGTAATAGAGAGGATTGGGCTTATCAGAGCGCCGCGAAGCCAGCTCCCGCGTCAGCTTCACGGCATCTTTGCCGTGAGCAAGCTCATGGGAAACCCATGCCCAATCGCTCTCCGAATTGCTGTGCTTCGACGGCGGGTTGCGCGGTGTCAAAGTAGCAGGGAAGAGCATGGCATCGACTGCCCCTGCGTCAAGCTGGAAGTCATCGGGAGTCCAGATGGAATCGTCGGGATATTCGACCGTGACTTTGTAAGGCGGATCGTACTTCCGATTCAGGAAGCCAGGGATGCGGAGAACACGGTTGCAATCGGTGCAAGCCGGGTCGCCGCCGAAGGCAATGGTGAGCAGCTTGAGCGTCTGTTCCTGACGCGCAAAATCAAAGCCTTCGACCCGCCAAAGTACCTGATACTTGCCGGGCGAAGTAGACAGAATCGAGGTTGGCGGCGGCACCATCTCCGATGCCCGGAGCGCAGCGAGGCGGGCATCGCCATCGGTATCTATATCAAGATAGAGATGGCGGACAGATGCGATGCTTTCTTTTGTCCGCTTGCGGCTACCAGGGCGAAGCGGGTTGGCGGCGGCATAGACGTTCGCTCCGGTGCCATTCTCATACGAGAGCCACGCCTGATAGCGCGGGGCGAGCGCAGTTTCCAGTGTGACGACACGCTGTGTCGGAACGGCTGGACTGTCCCTGCGAAGCAGGAGAGCAATCGTCTCTTCCGGTGCGAAGCAGCGGTTGAGGAATCGGTGGGCGACTAGATTCATGGAAGCACCTCTTTTGTGAGCGCGATGCTACGGGCCTTAGCAGGAAGGAAGCCCGGTGATAAGCCGGGCTTCAACGATGTGGAGCAAGGGCTATGCGGCCTCATCTTCCGGGGGAATCTCATCGAACTCCTGCTCGTCCGCGCTGGCCTTCTCCGCGCGGTCGAGTTTGAGGATGGAAGTTACCCGAACGCTGTCGGTGCGTACCGGCTTCTTCGCCTTCTTGGGCGTGTACTCGGTGTGGCGAATCTCACCCTCAACCTGGACGTGTGCGCCCTTCTTGAGCGTGGCTGCGAACTCACCGAACTTACCGAAGACGATGCAGCGATGCCATTCGGTATGCGAGATGTACTCGCCGCTCTCTTTGTCCTTGTAGGAGGTCTTGGTGGCAACCGAGAACGTGGTGAAGTTCTGGTTGTTTTTGCCGTTGCGAACCTCGGCGTCGTTGCCAAGGTAGCCGATGAGGGTTGCGCGATTGAGGTACATGGTCGTGTCTCCGTTTTTGAATTCCCGAACTTTGTTCGGGTCACACCGGGCGAAGCCTAGCGAGTGGGCGCGACTCCCAAGGCCGAAGCTCTGCATTTACGGTGGGTCCGTCGCAGATGGAAACCGTAACCCGGAGGGTGCGTAGCAAAGCAGAAGAGCGAGCCTGCCGCCGGGCGTCGCATAAGCCCCGAAGCAGTGACCGAACATGGACGGAATAGCAGTGGGGAGACACGCACCTGAACAACGCGCATTCTTCGCTTCCTGACGATGCCATTTCAACGGCAATCCAGAACCGCATTCTCTGCCTGATCTCCGGGCAAAGATGCGGCCCTCGCATCCGCATTCGCTCGTCTTGAAGTTCGCTGCGGCCATGCTCAAGAGCGCGTTTCAAAGGTGAGGGCGTATTCGCTACATCGTGCTCAAGAAGGTTCTTCATGCCGGTATGCTCCGATTCGGGTTTCCGTCCTCAACCTCATGCCGCGTTTGCCGTGGTGGAGGCGCGATAGATTTCCTCGGTCTCGAAGGACTGATCCGCATGGCTGTAGCCCTTTACGGCGATAAGCTCGCGCACCCGGCGTCGGCCCGCATGATCGCGCTCGCAATACAGAACAAAGTCGATAGCTTCCGCCGTCTCCGAACGGATGAAAGAGTGGTTGAGATTCGGTCTTGCACTCAGGGCGAGGTCAGAGAGACGATTGAGGGCATCCCACGCGCTCTTTGCGTGGATGGTGGACAGCGTTCCACCATGCCCTGTATTCATCGCTTGCAAGAGGTCATAGCCGCATTCGTCTCGTATCTCGCCCATAATGATGCGGTCGGGACGGTGGCGCAGCGCAGCGGCGACAAGCTGGCTTGGAGTCACGGCAACCTGGCCGGGGATGGCCTCGACAGCTTCCCACCGAACGGCGTTCGGATGCGTTATCTTTAGCTCGGCGGGTTGCTCAATGACGATGAGACGTTCATGCAGCGGCACATGATCTAGCAACGCCTTCATCAGAGTTGTCTTCCCACTGCCGGTTCCACCGCTGATGATGCCGTTCTTCCGCTCTGCAATGAAGCTCACAACCGCATCCCGAATCTGCTCCGGTAAGCTCCCCGATTTAATCAAGTCATCGGACGTGAACCAGCGATTGAATTTCCGCACGGTGAAGGTGGGGCCATTGATGGAAGATGGCGAGCCAACGACGGCGACGCGGGAGCCGTCCGGCAAGCGGGTATTGAGGATAGGATTCTGGCTGGTGAGGTCTTGCCCCAGGAGACGGGCAACACGCTCAATCGCGGCCTGCAAGCGGTCGTTGCTGTAGGGCGTGGAGAGCGCAATATGCTCGACCACGCCGCCACGGTCTGCATAGACGCCGGTTGTCCCGTTAATCATCAAATCCGAGATGGACGGGTCCAGCAGCAGCGCCCGCAATTCTTCGGGAAAGAACGGCAATATCAGCTCGAAGCTCACCGGACTGCTCCTGCCGCTGGCACGGCAATTCCAGTCGTGGCCGGAGCCGAAGCGCCGGGGGCGATGGGATCGACGGAGACACGGTTCTCGTGGAACTCGGTAATGGTCAATCCCAACGGATTGATGAACTCATATTGCGGGTAAATCTTGGCCTGATCGCTCACCTGTTTGGGATTGAGGTAGTAAGTCAGACTGAGCATCCAATGCTCGGTGCGCGGCTCCCGCGAATGGCTGGGGGAGTAAAGCCTGTCGAGAGCCATAAGCGCGGTCCCGCGCGCCATGACTGCCTCCTGGACAGTCTCTTTGGACATGGAGGTAATGGTGACATCCTTCACCTCCACGTCGCTCTGCTCGATCTGCCCGCCAACCACCTGCGAAACAAGGTGATTCTGGTTGTCTTCGGTCATCAACTGAGAGGCGAGGCTGCTGGAAAGAAAGTAGTAGTTGAGTGGGTATTTCTTGGCGATAGTGTCGCGGCTGATTGTGTAGCGGTAGTTTGCCCAATCGGTGAGGTAGGTACGCACCTCTCCCTCACGCGGGCTGTAGTTCAAATCGCTGTACTGGATCGCCTGGGCACGGCCCATCTCATCAATGCGGATATAGCGGTTCACCAGCGGGCGGCGGGCGAGGGAAAAATTCAGCCACATGGAGCCGCCAAGCAGGATTGTTCCACAAGCGAGGATGAGGCGGTAGGCTTTGCGTTCGGCATAGTGCGAGGCGTAAACCTCATTGCCGATTTGATCCGTGAGCGTTGCCTGCTCCGGCGTCAATATCGGTTGCTCATTGACTACTGTGTGCGTGGACATGGGGAGGGCGACTCCTTTCGTTGACGGCGTGGAACACCACAGCGGCATAGACCAATCCGGCGATGAGGCAACCGGCAAACAAAACCACAATGATGTATTGAAAAGGCTTGCCTAAACCAAGCCGTTGCAATGCGCGAACCCTAATAAAGAACCAAAACATGCGCTATCCTCCTGCCGCACCTGCTGCTGCGGCTGTGGCTGCGATAGAGCCAATGGCTTTGGTCATGTTTTCCGCCATACCAGCCGCTCCACCGAAAATCGCCTGCGTCATGCTCGGGATATAGAGCATGTTCACAATGAAGGCGACGAATACCATAGTGCATGGAATAAGGTTCGCAAGCCACATCTCAATCGAGTAATTTCCATTGAAGGTTTGCTGGATAAAAGCGTTCATAAAACCGGCCCAAACAAAGATGAAAGCGGCGGCTACTGCGCGAATCATGGCGAAGCTGATAAGCACATCAAGGAAGTGAAAGAACTTCGCCCGAAAGGTCTTGGTCATCAGCAGCGGCACGAAGATAGGACCGAAAAGAGCGGTGACGCCATAGAGAATGAAGGCGCTGCAATTTATGACAAACAGGATGGCGGACGCGATGCCGAGAAGCGCCTGTACCACAAAGTAGCAAAGGATCTGAACTGGGGCCATGAGAGACGGCATCGCGGTACTGTCGCCAGCCGTCTTGAAAAGCTGGAGCAGGTTATTGAGCGAGTTCTGGTCGAAGGCGGCGACCATCGTTTGCGCGATGTAAGAAAAGAAGTGATTGATGCCGAAGGTCGCGCCAGGGAACGGATTCACCCAATAGTTTTCGAGCAAGCAGCAGATGATGAGCCGCAACAGGAAATTCACCAAATCGCCCGCATGGACGGGCTGGGCATGAAAACGGAACGTCATGCTCGTGGTGTTCCAGTTGATGACAAGGCTGGTAAGCGTGAAGAGAGAGATGCAGGCCAGCTCCGTGAGTCCAAGCTGCGTCAGAGCACCGCCGTTCTGCGTGGTCAGATTGGTCAGATTGTTGGTGAACTGATACAGCCAATCCACGCCGGAACTTGCACTCGGTAGTGCTTGCGCTAATAACACCACGGAAACCATATCGCTCCTCTCCCTCGATCACGTTTAGGGGATGTACTTCTGCCAGGTCTTACCTTCGTTTGCGGCGGCGGAGTTATGCTTCTTCTTGTCCGCCTCCACGCGCAGCCGAAATGCCTCATCCTCGGCTTTGCGTTCTTCGGCCTCCTTCTGCTGTTGCTGAAGGATGGCCGCGGCTTTGGCGGCGGCAGCGGCGGCTTTCGCCTCGTGCCGCTGGTAGGTCAACGCGCCTCCGATGGCGGTCAAGGCCGCGAGGATGGCAAGCAGGAGTTTCGTATTGATCGCTTTCAGCATTGCCTTCTCCGTTAGGGCAGGTAGCTATCCCAGGTGCTGCCTTCGTTGGCGGCGCTGGTGTCGTTGGCCGAACGTTGCTGCTGGACGAAAACAGCGGTGTTGAGGTCTTCGACGGCTGCGTTCCGGCGCTCCATATTGGCAAGCGTCATCTGCGAAGCGATGCACGCTTGCAAGGTACCCTGCGACTGCATCTCGGTTGTTTTCTGCGACTCTGCTGCATTCAGGAGGTTGAGCTGCTGGACTTCGCTGTTGGTCGAATCGGAGCTGTCGAGCTGCGAAGTGGCAAGAGAGTTGTTGGCTGTGATATTGGTGCTCCGATCGCTCCGGTACTGGCCTACAGCAGTGAGGCAGTCGGGGGAGACGGCATCGGACGTTTCAATCAAGGCAAGCTGCGACGTGCGGGCGCTGCCGAGTGACTGGCTGGCAAGGTAGGTCGGTGCGCTGCCGTTCATGGTGATCGTGGCGGCCTTCCATGCCGTGCTCGATGCGGACGGCGAGTTGGTATTGAGCGCGCTGCTCATGCCTGCCGTCTCACCGAACATATTGGCAACGTTCACGTTTTCAAGAGTGTGCAACGTCGTCTGCCACTGTTGCTTGAGGCTGAAGTGGGTGATGTTGTTCTTCAGCATGTTGTACTGGCTCTCCAGCGTGGTGAGCTGAGAGACGAGGCTGGCATAGCTGGTCGGGTCGAAGACAATATCTCCGATGCCGAAGAGAGCAAAGCTCGGCGTCGCCGTGAGAAGCAACGCCGCGCCTGCACCGATGAGCCATTTGCGGCGGTTGGTCAGTGTGACTTTCATAAAGCCTCCTGCGATTGGGTTGAACTACATGCACTGCGGGCAGGTCGGGTCCAACCTGTCCAGGGGAAATCCGTGGATGTGGGTTGCATTTGTCATCGTCTCGGTGGACTGGAGGTAAATCCACGCGAGCGTGTTCCTGCCGGTGGCTGTCCCAATGAGCAGGAGAGCAAGTAGTAAAGCGGCAATGATTCCTGACATCTGACAGAAACGGTGGAAAGTAGTTGTCTGCATGGCCGTTACGCCTCCTCCGCAAGCTGGCGCGCAACCTGCGGAATGATCGCTACCCACTCCATCCCGCTGCGCTCGATGGCTTCCGCAATGGTGTATTGCATCTCTTCGAGCCAATCGGCACGACTCAGCACAAGCGCCACGGCGACCTTTTCGCCGGTGGATTGCACTGCCCATGCGTCGTGCCCGCCACGCTTGGCGTCACGCGATTTGCGGAGTAGATGTTCGTAACGGTCGTTCATCGCAAGTTCCTCTCTACAACGTGGGATCGACGCGATGCTCCGCGTAAGCCGGAATCAGAAGGTCGGTGCCGATGTACACGCGGGCACGCGAGCCTTCTTTGAGGGTGATAATCGGAAGCCTGTTTAAGAAATGGTTCAACACCTGTTCGCCCTCGGCGGCGGACTGTTCGGAGATCCCGTTGCGAATCTCCGTAGACGGGTCAAGGACGCTGCCGTTGTTGCCGATCTGCGCGAGTCCACCCAAGCCGCCGATAGCGGCGGCGGCGGCGAACGCCTGCAAGTATCCGTGGTTTACCTTCGTGGCAAGCCCGGTGGTGCCAATCTGGTCAAGGCCGATGTACTTGGCAAACTCCAGAGAGAACCCATCCGGGCAGATAGCGCGATGGAAGGTCACGAACATCTTGCGCTGTTGTGCATTGCCCACGCTCTGCACATCGCCAAGCAGCCGCGTTCCCTGCGGCAAGAGAAGTTGCTGGTGGTCGTGAGAGTACAGGTCTGTGGTGAGAGAGACCATGATCGGCCCACTGAAACCACCGTCGATATGGTTGGTGACAACCCCCTCAAGAATCGTTCCCTCGAAGACGCGATACAGGCGGCCTTGGTATGCGTCGAAGCTATACGGGGCCATCGGGTCGGTTTTGCCGTCCGGTTTGGTCGATTGCACGGAAGCAGACTGCACACCACCCGATCTTGCAGAGGCCGCGCCGCCGGCTGCGGTAGCAGCCGTCCCTGTTGCGGGAGTGGTGTGCTCAAAATCAATGGCTACGGTATCGCTGTCGATGGCGTCCTGCTGCTGCTTCTCCTTGACAAGCTCCTTCTGTTTGGCCTCCGCACGTTCCTGCGAGATTTCCGACGTATTGGCGGGCGCATTCGGGCTGTCGCCATAGATCGCCGCCCGCTGTGCGGCGGTCATGGGCGGTGCGCCTGCGGCCTCCGCGCCGGGCGTACCCTCCGTCTGCTGGAGTTGCTGCATCGCAGCGGCAAGCTCCTGTTCATGCTGCCGCGCTTGGGCGTCGCGCTCTGCCTGCAACTGCTGCTGCGACTCGAAGTTGTTTACCTGTTGTGCGTTCGGCGCTGCCGGACGCATGGGCATGGCGCTGGCTGGGGCATTCCTTTTATTGCCACTCAACAGACTGGAGAGGTTGGCGATGCCCATAAGCGCGATGATGACAACCAGGGCGATGACGACCGGCATACTTTTCCGCAGCGGTGGCTTTGCCTCCGGCTGCTCTGGCACGGTCGCAGGGACGTTCTCATTCGGTTCCGGCATGGCTACCTCGCTTCCTCGGTGCGGTGAAACTCCACCTTTTGCTTGCCGATAGCAAGGTAGCCGTTATCCAGCTCCTTCGGGACGGTGTACAGGCCGTTCGAGAAATCGAAGTTGATAAGCGAAGGCTTTTTGTCCTTCACCTCATACAGAGCGGGTGTCTCCTGAAACTGCCCGCGCAGATAGGTGAACTTGTCATCCCGCCATATTTCCTGCAAGCCAAGCTCGTTGCCTTTTGATTTGTCCCAGGTGTAGTCAAAGTGCAGGGTGCCGGGATACTGGCTACGGTAGGCTTCCTCTTTTGTCTGCTCTGCCTTGAGCGTGGCTGCTTCGGCAGCCTTAGCCGCTATGATCTGCTGCTTTGCCTGATCCAGCTCAGAGGCAGGGACGAAGACGGGCAACTCGATCAACTTCTCTTTTGCTGCCTTATCTCCCGCAGCGATGAAAACTTTGGAATCGAAGTGGGGATCTCTGTCGCCGGAGACCTCCTCAAGCTCCAGTGTGTACTCGTTGCCGTGGTCGGAGATGATATGCACGTCCGTCGTGCTATCGGCGAGCTTCGGTTTGATGCTGATGAAGCGGCTGGCAATATGGCCGCCATCGAACACCCAGTCGGTCGTATCCCCGGCATAGACGTTCGCTACCTTCTCCTCGGCAGGAAGCACGATCAAGGTCGATTGCAGGAGACCGGCTCTAATCACAGGTGGCGTGGCGGCCTCGGACACAGTGATGGTGCGCGGCGCGTTCGGCTGGAGATGCTTTGCTTCGGGAGTACCGGGGCCAGAGGCAGAGGCAACGGTTGCGGTCAAGGCAAGTCCGACGAAGATGAGGATAGATGGTTTCATTGCTCTCTGTTCCTTTCGGTTATGCAGACTCCCCCTGGGCAAAGCGTGTAATGCCCTCGGTGAGTCCGTACTTGGCAATCAGCTTCGACCGGCGCACCCGGTCTTTGGGTTTGGTGGAGAAGGTTGCATAGCTGCGCCCGTCGAGATTCAGGCGGATAACTTTGGTGAGTCCATCGCGGCGCATGTACAGCGCCTCGCGGGCCTGCAAGCTCTCAAAGAGAGCGAGCTGCTGTTCCGTCATCTTGAACAACTCGGCATACCGCTTGCGGTTGAAGGTTGCATCCTTCAAAAGCAAGAACGACGTGCAGGAGTTCACGATGGAATCGGCATTTTCGCCAAGGTCTTCTGCCGACTGCCCAATCATCGTGACGCCGCCAAGATTCTTGCGGACGGTCTTGATGGACGCAAGAGCACCTTCGAGCAACTGGCGATTCTTCATCGAACTGAAGATTTCTTCGATGAGGATGTGCTTGGGCACGCCGAGATTGGCGGGGTCATAGAGCACATTGTTGATGCGCCTGAGTAGCCATACCATTAGCGGCTCAATCAGGTCGGCATATTGCGCGTTATTGACGCCCTGGAAGTCGAAGCACTGCACACGCGAGAGCGAGAGGCTGTCTTCTACGTTGTCGAAGATGGCGCTGTAGGCGCCTCTGCCCAACCCATTTCGAGAGATAGCGGTCGAGCTTCTTGGGAAGGAAAAGATTGGACAGACGGCGGTTTTCCGGGTCGAGCAGGTAAATGTCCTGCACGGCCTTGTGGATCACATCATCGTCTTCCGGCTCCAGCTCCGCGCCCCCATTGGTTAGTAGGAGCTTGATGAACGAATAAAGGAACTTGATATTGCTTTCCGTTGGCTCCAACGCGAACAGGGCGACGCGGGGGCCATCTTTGCCGATACGGTCAACGCGACCGCCATACAGCTCGACCACGCTCTCATAGCTGCCGCCGATGTCGAAGATGTAGGTGAATCCGCCATACTTTTGCTCAAGCGCAACGGTGGCATTGCCGATCACGCTTTTCCCCGACCCTGTAGGCCCGATGATGAGCATGACGCGCACGCCCTCCACATACACATCCTGAAAGAATGGCGTCCGGGTGCGAGTCTCGAAGACGTTGAGGTATTCGGAGTCGAGGTCTTCGGAGTGTGGATGGCCGATGTGCGGCGCGAAGACAGAGGAGAGCCGTGCATGGTGTTCTTCAGACAGCCACATCGGAAATACATTGAACTTTCCATTGCCGGGGAACATGGCATAGAACGCGCAGAGATTGCCAAGCGTCTCCTCGATCACCTGCGCTCGCGCATCGACGAAGATCCGATGCACGGCGGGCGCGGTATCGCGTAGCTGCTCCGCGCTGTTGGCGGAGAGCAGCAAGCGGAGTGAGTATTCGCCTTGCGCCTTCTTGTCCAGCTCGCGGATGACAAGGCTCAAATCATCTACGCTGCTGTTGGCAGCTTTCGCACCTGCGCCTGTTTCGAGCGAGGCGGTATCGCGCCCGCTCATCACGCGGGTCAAAACGCCAACTTTGAAAAAGGAGATGAACTTCTCCTGTGCGTCGATCTCGCTGCGGGCCGCGGTGGTGGACTTGGGCCGCCAGGTCGAACACAGCACGCTATCGCAGTCCAGTGATAGCAGTCCGGAGAAGAGACACGGCCTCGACGCCTCCGGCGTCGTCTTCAATGAGTACATCTGCACATATCGCTTGCCGACGCGCAAGTGATCGCTGTGCCATGCAACCGGATTGCTGACGATCTGCATGTCTACGCCGGTATCGTCACGGAGCTGCGCTTGCAAAGCCCACTCTTCTAGGTTGAACAGATACGAAAAGAACTGGAATGCGCTATTTTTATCCAACAACCGCAGCCCTAGCAGGCTGGCGTGATGTCCTTCGAGAATCGTTGCGGACTTCTGCAACTCCGCTAGCATCCGCGACGTGTTGGCGGCGTTCTCCTGCGGCTTCCGCTCGAACGCCTTTAGCTTCGACGGCTCCAAGGTGAGGCACCAATGAAGGTCTATGCGGCAAAAGCCTGCCGTTTTCTCAAGGAAGCCGAGGCGGTCATCTACGAATACTTGTGTGACGGGGTTGCTGTACGCCTTTTGACGTGGAAGCTCATACCCCGACATGACGCGGGTGTACTGATAGAGGCAGGAGCCTTCGGGAAGGCCGCGCAATGCTCCCTCAATCGAGCGCACCCGTGATTCAAGTTCCTGGTCGTTCAAACCCTCTTCATCAATCCCGGTGAGTGCAAATAAGCAGCCATAACCGCCGCCCTTCAGGGAGAAGATATTCGGGCCGATGAACCGTGCAATCGGAACGATGCTGCACGCGGCTCCGGCCTTTGCGAACCACGGAACGAATTTGGCTTGCTCAGTATTTGCGCGGGTCATAATAGGACTTCTGGCTGAGGCTCAGGCCCCACAGTTGAAACATCTTTGGGTGTTTACGAACGATGAGCCACGCGCCACAGGCGAGTGTGGGGAACGCCATCATCGCCAGCAGGCGAAACCCAACGAGGAAAACCGTTACGCAGACGAAGACAATCGCCATCCATGCGCTAAGGTCCAATCCGAGCTTGGCTCGTGGCCTATTAAGTGCCTGATTGATCGGTAACGGTTCTCCCCGCTTGGTCATGGACGCACCTCACATGGATTGGCCGGTCAAAGAACCGATCCAACCCGCGCCCCATCCCAGGACTCCGGCACCAAACAGCGCACCGAATAACCCTGGAATAGCGTCCTGGAACCGTCCGCTCATCATGCGAATTCCCGCAAAAATGAGTCCGCCAAGGCAGATGACGGCACCTGCGTACATCGCAAAAGTTTTGAAGGTTGACATCAGCGTTTGCGCCCCGGAGAAGTCCATCGTTCCCTGGGCACGGGCCACACCGCTTCCAACTCCCGCAAATGCGAGAGCAAGCAGTGTCGGCCCCATCACATGCGCTGTATGGAGTAGCTTGCGTTTGAAGAGAAGTTTTGCCCGTCGTTTGGCGGTGGGATTGGACGACCGATTGAGAGACTTTCCCAATCGAATTGCGCGGCGGATTCTGAGCATCTTTGCACCTCTGCTGACTCGGTGTTGTCAGCTAGGCGCAAAGCTAAGAGCGGTTCGCGGAAACGTCCAATGACATTTTGGGAGATCGTCATGCCTTTTTGGCATGACGATGCCGGGACCAAGCAGTGTTATGGCTCGTAGTTCCGAAGGGTTTGAGGTGTCCCTGCACCACCCCGATAGAGAGTCGCTTTGATAGCGGCCTGGTGAGAGACGCAACTGGAAAAGGATGTCCCATCCGTGAACTCGATTACCGTCTCGCAGCCATCGACTGCATCCTCATAAATCTTCGCGGTTTTGACGGTCTTGCCTTCAATCTCGGTGCATTCGACAAACTCTCTTGGCACATTTACCTCCTATGACGGACTCAATGCTAACCAGCATGTCCCTTATTAGGGGATTCTTCAAGCGTTACCCACACTTGAGAGGTGAAGAAGCAGAAGAAGCCTGAGACTCGAATCTCGCGCAAGGGGAGGACGACGCCCCATCAGGCTCTCTACGACAGATTTCTTGAAAAATTGATCTCGGCCCGCGAAGAAGCGGGCCTGACGCAACGCGAAGTCTCTGCACGTATGGCAAGAGCGCATTCCTTCCTCTCAAAATGTGAGACGGGCGAGCGTAGCATTGAAGTCTTTGAACTCCTACAACTTGCCCAAATTTACAAAAAGCCGCCTCAATTCTTCCTGAACCCCGACTAGGTATCATTACCGGAAAAGCGTGGATTCTGGATACGTTTCCGGCGACACGGTATCATATAAGCAAGAGGTGGCTCATGCGGACCACAATCGAATTGCCCGAATCCGTCTACCGTAAAGGGGAGAAGGTCGCACGTACTCAAGGAGTTACGATTGAGGAATTCATCGTCCAAACTTTTGAGCGTGAGCTGAAAGCTGCGCCGGATGTTCTTCCCCGTTCCAAGCGAGTGACCCTGCCGCTGGTTCCATCCAGGGAACCGGGCACATTGGACTTGAAGGACTTCAATTTCGATGATCTTCTTGCCTGACGTAAACATTTGGATTGCTCTGACCTCCAATCGGCACGTTCATCACTCCCAAGCGAATGAATGGTTGCAAGGCATACAGGGAGACGAGATTGCTTTTTGTAGAGTAAGCGAGCTTGGCTTTCTACGGCTTCTCACGAATGCTCACGTCATGGGCAAGGATGTTTTATCTCCACTCGAAGCGTGGCATGTCTATGACGAGTGGCGCAGTGACGACCGAGTGATTTTCGTGCCAGAGCGTGCAGACTTTAGTGAAGAGTGGCGGCGATTGGGAAATCGGATCTCAGGAGGGCCGAACATCTGGACAGACGCATATCTTGCAGCTTTCGCACTCCACATAAACGCCGCCGTGGTCACTTTGGATCGCGCGTTTCTACCTCTAGGGAACGTCGCCATAAAAGCTCTTATTTAGCGGCGTGTGAACGCGAATTTCGGTTGGGTATCTATAAGGGTACGAAAAAATAAATAATCCATATCTCTTTTGTTTTCAATGTTTACGAATCCCTGGGGGGCAACCACATATTTGAATCGAAAGCGGTTTATCGCAGTCCAGAGACATCTAAAGAAGTTCGCTCCGCTTCCAATACAAGCTGATGATTTGAAATAAGATACTCGTCGTCCATCGTGGTACGATGAGCCGAACGGAAACGAGGATACCCAGAACCTGCCTATCCTCGCATTCCGAACACAAAATGAGGATACGAAGAGCGCGATCAAGATCGTATCCTCAGTGGATTTCTGGCATGGCTCTCACCGACGAAGTGCCGGAAGCCTTCGCGGTCGAGGATGCCGATAGCGGCATCGGGTGCGAACCGTGCGAGAAACTCTTCAAGCTGTTGGCGGCGCTCGGCGAGATCGCAGGGGCGGCAAAAGCTGCGGTGGTCGAGAGAGAATCCCGAAGGCGCAATTCGTAGCCGACCTCGGCGGCCTCACGGTCGGAGAGGCCTAACGACAGAGGTGGCCCGAGGTCCAGTTCCCGGTTGATGTAGTTGAGAATGCGAACCGGTGACCCGTAATTCGGAAAATGCTGCAGAAGTTCAAAATGGCGCGTCACTGCATTTGAACGATCCTGTCCTCGATCACGGGTGTGCTATCGAAAGATGGGGAAGCTCTCGTCCACGAGCTTCCAAGTTGGGTCTGGGTCGTACTCAGTGATGTCGGAGGCGAGATCCGTCTGTACGAAGACCAAGATTAATTTCATAAACGCGGCCCTGCTGGTTTACTTCAAACGTCATGATTCCAGAGATGCCCCACTGAGCCGGATAGGCGATCAACGCAAACCCGGACACCATGTCAGCACCGTTGATGATATAACTGAATCGTCCGCCCGGCGCATGACTGCCTTGCCGCGTCAGAATCTTGAAGTAGTATCCATGAAAGGGAGCGATAGCGTTCGCCGGCGATATCCGGGCGGGCGCGGTGTTGTATACTGCATCTTCGTTAAAGGCCAATGCAGTAGGCGACTCGCTCGCCTTGCCGGCCGCAGCCACGAGACTCCAAGTGGACTGGGCTTTTCGTCTTTTATCGTTGGCCAATACAAACCATCGCGCTCTCCCGGAGTGCTTATGAATCGCTGCGCGTAAACGGCCTCCCCATCGTGGCCTGCACGGGTCGACGCGGAGTAATACTCCCACTGAGCCAGAACATAAGCGCGACATGTCAAAATCGCCGATAGCTCGTTTTCACCAAGTTTCTGATTCAAGATCCCGTTGATTCCTAACGCTGTATTGAAGCGCCAATGCTTACCTTCTTTGATGATAGGGATGGGGAATGGCCACTTATCCTCACCAATCACCAACTTGTACGTGCTTGTACTCGTCTCTTCAAGTGCTGCCGATTTCTGAAATTTAGCAGCGAACTGTTCCAGCGCACCGTCATCCTGGGTCGATTGGCCCGTCAGAAGCCTTTCCAGATTATGCGGTCCGAAGATGACTGCCAACGCCGCCCGATTCTTTGCCTTGGTGGCCTCACCGAGAGCGTTCATGGCTTCCTCAGGCGCCGGGAAAAGCTTCTCTTCATAGCCTTTCAACATCTGCACCGGCTCGGCTTGGCTGTTCTGTGCTCGCTGGCTCGCCAAGCGAGCATCGAAATCGCTATGAGACGCAATGAACAAGGGCTCCGCTGGCCTCGCCTTGCGTCCTTCTTCCACCGCTCTCAGTCTTAACAAGCTTAGGTTGAGTTCCGCCGGAGTGTGTCCTCGAAACTCATTCAGCCGGGAATCATCAACATCGATATTGCTCTGGATCACTTTGTTGTAGTCAGTCTCACGGGCTCTGATCGTCAAGATTTTGTCACCCGCAGTAACTTTTCCGCGCGCCTTACCGAAGCCGACATTGTGATGGATGTCGTTCCAGCGGTTCAAAGCCTGATAGTTCACTCGATAGTTTAAGACGTCACGGCTTCCCGCGGAGTCACGATACCCATTGTTCACGTATACGTTGCTCACTTGTACGAACGGCCCACTGCGCACGATCCAGTTCGCGTTGCCCTCCCAGCCGTGGTAGACCACCGTGTCTTTTTGCCAGTTGAAATCCCGGTTCAGCCATGCACCGATCTTTCGGCCGGTTCCATAGTAGATCAAAGCGATCCCTCGGGATGCAGCATGGTCAGCCATCACGAGCGCCGGATCGTAGACTGGCACAAATAACAATTGGGCACTCGTCGGCCAAATCCGAACGTAACCTCCGCTTACGACAACGTCAATCTGCTGCCCAGGCGCCAAGTACCAGCGGAGCGAGCCCGTGCCCGCAGTCTTTGTATCGCCTTCATCGCGCTGACGGCCTGGGTCACGTAGACTTGCCCCAAGGCCGTAGTCCAATCCAGGTTGTCATCCATAAACTGAAGCACGATGGGGTAATGTGCAACGGCCTTAACGCTGCTATCCCACGATCGCGAGTCAATTGGGCTGGGTCGTGCCCTAAGCAGACGATTTGCCTCGTCAATCTGATCTGGGTAGGTCGATGCCACCAGCACTTGGGCCAGAAGCGGGTCAGGATAAAGAGCAATTGGCGCGACCAGATTGTCGAGTTGATCCGAAGAAAACAACGATGTCTTTGTCTCCTGCGCGTCAAGGAACGATAGGAAAGTCGACAAGCAGAGAGCAAGCGAAAAGACCAGAGTCTTTTTCATTGGCAGCATCCTTCGAGTGGATTAAAATTCGTTTTACTTGCGGGAAATTGATTGCGCTCAAGCAGATGCTCTGCAAGATCGGCGATCTGCAGGAGACAGGATTCTCCGACTTGCCTTTAGCCTCGTTGTTCGGGATTCTCTCGAAGAGATCGCCAACACTCTGGCCGTTCCCCATTCTCTAGAAAGCCATTAGCACAAGTCGAGGAGCCGATGCCGCGCCCGGCAGCGCCATACCGTGGCACGATGCGCACTGCCG
>CAVQZU010000126.1:0-32223 GCA_963718485.1 uncultured Acidobacteriota bacterium | reverse complement strand
GCGGGTTTGGCCGGTGAGCAGAGGGCGGGAAACTATATGTCGTTTCGCGGCGGCGTCCTGAGATTCGGGAAGCTGACGATGACTGAAACCGACCTGGTGCTGATCGACATGAACCCGGCCGATCCGTTCGATTTCTACATTGCCGATTACAAGCGGCAGCTCGTCGCGGGATATTCGAAAACAACTTCCAGTTTTGGGCTTCGTGTCTATCTGCGCGATTTCGACAAGCTGAAGTCTACACACTAACTTCGCTTGCGTGGTTCTGGGAAGCTGGCCTGGGGTTGGGCCGCCGACCCCCAAAGTCTCGGGCGCGCAGAGACTTGGGAATCTGGCCCCGACGCGCACCACGCAAATGAGCATGTCAGCTTGAGCCGCGAGCGAGAGCTCTGGTACGAATCTCGGTAAACAGCCTGTTGACAATACGGTATCGGCGACCATACTTGCCTACCGTGGCGGTTGCTCGCCGCCAGCCGGAGGCTCGCGTTGGGAAATATCCGCTTAACTCTCGCTTGCTGGAATTACGATCGCACCCGGGCGCTCGCCGAAGGGCGCATTCCCGTCGAGGGCGTCGATCTCACCTATTTGAATCTTCCGGTGGAAGAAACGTTTTTCCGCATGCTGCGCTTTCGAGAATTCGACGCGGCCGAGATGTCGCTTTCTTCTTATGTCCTGTCTCTTTTTTCCGAGCAGCCGCCGTTCATTGCCATTCCGATTTTTCCGTCACGCTCCTTCCGGCATTCCTGCATTTTCGTCAATCAAAATAGCGGCATACGCGAACCCCGGGATCTGATCGGGAAAAAAGTCGGTTGTCCTGAATATCAGCTGACCGCGCCGGTATGGATTCGCGGCGTTCTAAGCGACGAGTACGCGGTGCCCGTGGCAAGCGCACGATACTTTACCGGTGGACAGGAAGAACCCGGCCGCCAGGAGAAAATCAAGCTCACGCTGCCGCCGGAGATTCGCGTCGAGCCGATACCCGAAGGAAAAACGCTCTCGCAGATGCTCGATGTGGGCGAGATCGAGGCGCTCTACACGCCGCGCATGCCCTCTAGCTTTCTTCGCGGTTCCGGCAGCGTGCGGCGGCTATTTGAGAATTACGACCAAGCGGAAAAATCTTATTTCCAGAAGACCCGCATCTTCCCGATCATGCATACGGTGGTGATCCGCCGCGAGATTTATCAGAACCATCCGTGGGTGGCGCAGTCTCTCTACAAGGCGTTCGTCTTGGCGCAGCGCGAAACGTATCAGGATTTGTATGAGGCCGCCGCTCTCAAGCACATGCTACCGTGGCTGCTCCATCACGTGGAGGAAACCCGCGCCATCATGGGCGAGGATTTCTGGCCTTATGGATTTGGGCCCAATGTGCACACCCTTGAAACCTTCCTGCGCTATTCGCACGAGCAGGGTCTTTCGAAACGGCGGCTTGAACCTCGCGAGCTCTTCGCGCCCGAGACACTTGAATCGTTCAAGATATGAGCTCAGCCGATCTGCACCGTTGGTGGCTCCCGGAACGCGGCGATATCGACGTAATTGTTGCGCAACTGGGCTTCAACCTTGCGCAAATGGTGATCCCGGTATTTCTTCTGCTTCCGCTGGGTATTTCACTGGAGTTCGGCGTCACCCACTTTCTTCCCGGCTACGCCTTGGGATTTCTGGTCGGCTCGCTCGGCTTTACGTTTCTTTCCATCCGGCTGCGCAACCGGGAGAATCGCGCAGACGTAGCCGCCCACGCCTACGGAAACAACGTTCCGGCCATCCTGGCCTACACCCTTACCATCATGCTGCCGGTCTACCTGCGGTCGCATGACATCGTTCGCGCCTGGCAAATCGGCGCGGCAGCCGTCATTTGGACCGGCATCTTCAAGCTGGCGGCGGTTCCCTTCGCCGGTGTGATCCGCCGCGTGATACCGGCGCCGGCGTCGATGGCGGTGTTTGGCGCGGCCATGTACAGCTATCTGGGCCTCGCTCTACTGCAGCGTTTATTCGACCAACCGATCGTCGGGCTGGTGGCGCTGTCGATTGTCGCCGTGTGCGTGCTTGGCAATATCCCGATCACCGGTTGGCGAATTCCGCCGTTCCTGGTCGCCTGGATCGTACCGCTGGCCGTGGGCATCGGTATCGGTTACGTCCATCCGGTGTGGCAGGGCTTCGCGTGGCAAGCGCCGTTTGCGGGATCACGCGGAGCGGTGCAATCGCTCGTATTGGCCCTGCCCTATATGTCGGTCATCGCTCCCATGGCGATCTACCAGCTTCTGCAGGACGTGGCGGCCGTCGAAGGCGCCACGGCCGCCGGAGATGACTACGATGTGCGCAGCGTAATCTTCTGGGATGGCATCGGGACACTGGTTTGCGGCGCGGCCGGCAGCGTCGTGACACCCATCGTGTACGCACTTCACCCGCCCTACAAAGCGATGGGCGCACGAATCAGCTACGCCTTCTGGACCCCGATCATCTTCCTGCTGGTGGTGGTCAGCGGCGCCACCGTCTTCATCATGCAACTGTTCCCCTGGCCGATTCTCGCCGCGATGATCGCCTACGTCAGCATTGGCGTCGGCGCGGCCACCCTGCGCCGCGTGGATCGCAAATACGTGGGCGTTCTTCTGCTGAGTTTTATTTTGCCTGCCGGCGCTATCGTCTACGCGGCTCTGAATTCTGCCCTTCCGGCGCTGGGGCTATCGGCAGAAAATCCTGCGGTGCAGAGTGCCCTCAATCGCTCGGTGTACTGGTCTTCGCTCGGAGGGCTCGGCAGCGGCTTCTTGTTTCTGGTGTTGGTGGTCGCGGCCGTGATCAGCGAAGTGATTGACCGCCATTTCGGCCGCGCTGCGATCTGGTGTGTGATTGCCGCGGCTTTTGCCTGGGTGGGCTTGATGCACTCGGCGGTTCTGCGCTGGGGTGCGCAGCCCTCCTACGCCATCGGTTGGCTCGGTGCGGCGGCCGTCGTAGGTTCAGCGCGCTGGTGGCGCGGCGATGTTAGGGCGCCTGCGGTCATTCCGGGGCCGCCGTCTGCCGCTGGCTCGGCAGCCTCCCCGGTTGCCCAATCCGGCGGCCGGAACCCGGGCGAGCCCTGCTAACCCAACCGTTCTCGTCTCAGCCCGGATGCCGCTTGAAAAATCCCTGCTAACCCAACCGTTCTCGTCTCAGCCCGGATGCCGCTTGAAAAATACCCGCCCAAACCGAAATAGTTTCCCCGGGCCCCCGCACATCCGCGGCGCCCTGGCCGAGCTAGGAAGCTTCGGCTGGCGCGCTGGCCGCGACGGTCTTTTTTCCCGAGAGCGAAACCACCAGAGTCTTCAGGATCACATAGAGCACGGGTATAAAGAACAGGTTGAGAATCGTCGAGAACAACATGCCGCCGACAATGGCCGTGCCCACCGAGTGCCTCCCCAATTTGCCGGCGCCGGTCGCAAAATAGAGCGGCAACACGCCGAGAATAAAAGCAAACGAGGTCATCAAAATGGGGCGCAAGCGCAATTCCGCCGCTTCAATGGCCGCGTTGGTAATCGTGCGGCCGCGCTCGATCAGCTGCTCGGCAAATTCGACGATTAAAATCGAGTTCTTGGCCGAAAGTCCAATCAACAGCACCAGTCCGATCTGCACGTACACGTCATCGACAAGCCCCCGCAGGGAGACGAAAAGCAGCGCTCCCAGCACGGCCATCGGAACCGCCAGCAGGATGATGAAAGGCAGCGCGAAGCTCTCATATTGCGCCGATAGCGTCAGATAAACGACTAGCAGGCCAAGGCCGAAGATGATGATGGCCTTGCCGCTGGCTTCTACTTCCTCAAGCGCCAGTCCGGTCCAACTGAACGACATCCCTTGCAACATATTCTGCTTGGCCAACTCTTCCATGGCCGTCAGGCCTTGGCTCGAGCTGTATCCCAGTGCCGCCGCTCCGTCGATTTCCGCCGAGCGGAACAGGTTGTAATGATTGATCACCTGCGGCCCGGAGGTATCCTGCAACGAGACGATATTCCCGAGCGGCACCAAACCATTGGTGTCTGAGCGCACGTAATATTGCCGCAGATCGCGCGCGTTCATGCGGAAGGGCTGATCGGCCTGTACGTAGACGCGATAGGAGCGGTTATTGAAGTCGAAATCGTTCACATACTCAGATCCCATGTAGACGCCCAGCGCCTGCGTGACTTGGTTGATGGGCACCCCGATCGCTTTGGCCTTTTCGCGATCGATCTGCACCAGTTGCTGCGGATCGTTCGCGGTATAGCTGGTGAACAGCCCGGTCAGATCGTGGCGTTGGCGGCTGCCGGCAACCATGGTGTGCGCGATGTGGTCAAGGTCCTGCAGCGTGTTGCGGCCCAGGTCCTGCAGCTCGAACTGAAATCCGCCGAAGCTCCCGATCCCCTGGATCGCCGGCGGCTCAAAGGCCACCACGATGGCTCCGGGAACGCCAAAAAGCTTGGGTCCCACGCGGGCCACGATTTCGCTCGCCGAATGCCCTTTTCCCTCTCGCTCGGAGATGGGCTTGAGCGGCGCGAACACCAAGCCGTAGTTCGATGAACTGCCGCCGGAAAGCGAAAAGCCGGGGACCGCAAACGTTCCGAAAACGTCCGGATCGGCAAGCAGGATCTTTTCAGCCTGCGTGGAAACCTCGGTGGTGTAGGAAAGCGAAGCGCCCGGCGGGGCCTGCACCACCACGATGAAATAGTTCTGGTCTTCCTGCGGCACCAGGCCCGTGGGAACGTGAAGGTACATGTATCCGGTGGAAGCTAGACCGGCAAGGAAGAGCACGATCATGAGGTAGCGATAATTCAAAACCTTGCAAATGGCTTTGCCGTAGCCGGTCGCCAGGCCGTGGATGGAGCCGTCGATAGCATGCGCCACGGCTCGGTATCCCTTCGAGAGCCATCCGATATGGGTCCAGTCAAAAATCGAATACTTGTGCTCCTCGCTGCGAAGCAGAATCGCCGCCAGCGCCGGGGAAAGGGTCAGCGCGTTAAACAGCGAAATGGCAATGGAGAATGCGATCGTGAGCGCGAATTGTCGGTAGAGAATTCCGGTGGTTCCCGGAAAAAACGAGACCGGCACGAATACCGAAATGAGCACGAGCGAGGTAGCCACGACCGCGCTGGATACTTCCGCCATGGCGGCGGAGGTTGCCCGATGCGGGTCGGTGTGATCCTCGTTGATGTGCCGCTGAGCGTTTTCAATCACCACGATCGCGTCGTCGACGACCAACCCCGTCGCTAGCGTGATGCCGAAAAGGGTGAGCGAATTTATAGAGAACCCAAAAATCTTGATGAAAGCAAAGGTGCCAACCAGCGCTACCGGAATGGTGACTGCCGGAATAATGGTGGCGCGCCAGTCCAGCAGGAACACGAAGATCACAAAGATCACGATCAGCACGGCCTCTTCGAGCGTGGTCACGACTTCCCTGACCGAGTCGCCAACGACCGTGGTCGTGTCAAAGGCAATCACGTACTTGATTCCTGGAGGAAAGGACTTCGATAGCTCGAGCAGCTCGGCTTTGGCGGCCTTGTCCACATCGAGCGCGTTGGCATTGGAGAGCTGCTGCACGCCGATGCCGACCGCCGGGTGCCCGCTGTACATCAGGTTGGTGTCGTAGCTTTCTGCTCCAATTTCGGCTCGGCCCACGTCCTTTAGCTGTACGATCCCATTGGGAGTGTTCTTAACAATAATGCTCTCGAATTCCCGCGGCTCTGAAAGCCGCCCCACCACCCGCAGGGTGATCTGGAAGTCCTGCTTGCGATCCGATGGCGGCCGTCCCAGCTGCCCGGCCGGTATTTCCACGTTCTGGTCCTCGAGCGCCGAAACCACGTCGGCCGCCGTCAGCTGGCGCGCAGCCAATTTTGAGGGATCCAGCCAGACGCGCATGGCGTATTTGCGTTCGCCGAAAATGACCACGTCGCCAACGCCCGGAATGCGCTTGAGCGCGTCCTTCACGTAGACGTCGATGTAGTTGGAGATGTATTGGTCTGAAAGGCTGTTGTCGGGCGAATAGAATCCCCCGGCAAAGACGAAGTTCGGATTGGCCTTGGTGATGGTCACACCGGTGTTCTTGATTTCCTGCGGCAGGCGCCCTTGCGCGGTGGCCACGCGGTTTTGCACGTCCACCGCCGCGATGTTCAGATCGTATCCGGTGCGAAAGGTGACGTTGATATTGCTGGTGCCATCGTTCGAGCTGGTCGAAGTGATGTAATGCATTCCCTCGACACCGTTGATCTGCTGCTCCAAAGGAATGGTGACCGCGGATTCGACGACCTGCGCATTGGCGCCCACGTAATTGCTGCTCACGGTGACCTGTGGCGGCGCGAGATCCGGATAGAGCGAAATCGGCAGGCTGGGAATGCAAACAGCGCCTGCCAGAATGATCAGCAACGCGCATACCGTGGCAAAAATGGGTCGCTTAATGAAAAAGTCAACCAAGCCTGCACTCCTGTTCTGACCGGGACCGTTCCCTGCTCATTGCATCCGGTAAAAGCATCAACTAGCTGATGGGCTGAATCGGCACGCCGTCGATGAGGAATTGCGTCCCGGAAATGACCACCTTGTCCCCGGGCTTAAGCCCGCTCGTGACCGCGTAATCGTTCCCGATGGTATCTCCCAGAGTGATGGCGCGCTGCTTGGCTATCATGCCCCCGGTTCCACCGTCGGCAGGCGCCGCCACGTACACAAACGTTTGTCCCCCGATGCGAGTCACCGCCAGTACTGGCACGGTGGGCGCGGGAGCCGTGCTCCAGATGACGCGCGCCTTCACCATCTGCGCGTGACGAAATCTTTCGAGCGTACCGTGCACCGGGGCCTTCACCAGGATGCCCTGCGTCGCATTGTCCACTTGCTGGGAGATGAAATAAATTTTCGAGCTCTCAATCAGTTCGCCGGTGCTGGTGACAATCTGCACCGGGAGCCCCATGCGGATGTCCGCGGAGCGTTCGGTCGGGATATAGATGTAGGCTTCTAGTTCGGCGTTTTCATCGACCGTGGTGAGCAGGGTCTGCGGTGATACGTAATCGCCCACGTGGACGGGGATGTCGCCAACCACGCCCGCAAAGGGCGCGGTCACGTCGTAATAGGCAAGCTGGCGCTGCTCGGCAACACGCGCGGCCATCGAGGATTCCCAGTCCGCCTTGGAGTTTTCAAACGCCTGCGTCGCCAAGTCGAGGCTCTCCTTGCTGGTCACCTCTTCTTGATACAATTTGCGCTGCCGCTCTACTTCGATCTGGTTGTACTCAAAGATGGCCTTCTTCTGTGCCTCGGTGCTGCGCTGCTGTTCGACAACAGACTGCTGCTTCAGAGGATCGACCGTCATGAGCGATTGCCCGGCGTGGACCTGGTCGCCAGACTTGACTGCAATGCGCGTGAGCGCACCGTCCACTTGCGGCTGGATATTCGCCGAGCGGCGCGACTTCACCGTGGCCACGTACTCATCCAACCGTGGCACCGGGGCTAGGTTGATGGTTTTGGTTTTGACGGGCAGCGCCTGAGCAGGCGGCGGATCCTTCGGGTCGGCCGAGCGGCACCCGGCCGTTGTCAGGACACCGGTCACAAGCAGGAACACAAGGAACACCCAGGCAAACTTCTCATAATTCCGCATCCTCTAAAGATGCGCGGCCGAATCGAACGGTGCAAGTTTTTTTATGGGGATGCTCATGATTCGCAAGGAGTTCGGTTGCGCGTCCCGGCTACTTTCCGACCGCCAGTAATTGGATGTCGAAAATCAGGATGGCGTTGGGCGGCACCTTGCCAGCGCCGCGAAATCCGTAGCCTAGCTGCGGGGGAATTCGCAATTGCCGCTTCCCTCCCACCTTCATTCCCGCGATTCCTTCGTCCCACCCGCGAATCACCCGCCCGGCTCCCAGCGGAAACATGATGGGTTTGCCGCGATCAACCGAGCTGTCAAACTTCGTGCCATCGGCAAGCCAACCGGTGTAGTGCACGCCCACCGTTTTTCCAGCAACCGCGGTCGGGCCTGTGCCGACGACGATGTCCCAGTATTGGACTCCGGAAGCAGTCGTCTTGGGGTTTCCTTCGACTCGCGTTGGGCTGTAGGTATTGGCATCGTCGCGCCCCGCCGCGCTTCCCACCGCGGCGATCACTGCAGCAATTACGACCACCAAGAGCTTTTCTCTGATCATGCTGTCCTCGGAGGTAGCACTCAGTGTGCGCACTGGATTGTATCCGGGAACCTGGGCCCAGCGGCGAGTTACTTTCTAACAGATGGCCGGCCAGCAGCAGGAATGGCATTTTGTCAGGTCGCTTAAATCCACCTGAAAATCACGATGACAACCACGGGACGCGAAAGGCTTGGCTACCCGAACCGAATCGCTCGGTGCTAACATCTGCGGACTGCGTCGATGAGCCACCTCAAGGCGCGGGGCTCACAAGCAAGCGGTCTTGAACTGGGTCTTGGAATGAAGCTGGTATTGGGATCATGTCCTATAGCCGCAGATCGTTTCTGAAATCGGCCACCGCGTTTGCGTCAAGTAAGCTCGTGGCAGCCGGGATGGCCCGAGCACAGGCGCCCGGCAGTGCGCTCCCCGCAGTGATCGAAACGCCGGTACTTAGAATTGCCTACGAGGATTCGGGCCCCCGAGATGGCTTCCCGATTTTCCTTCTTCATGGGTTTCCCGATGATGCGCGCGCCTATGACGGCGTCCTACCATCGCTCCTAGCAGCTGGGTACCGCACGATCGTTCCCTACCTGCGCGGCTACGGCCCCACCCGCTTTCGCGATGCGGCTGCGCCACGCATGGCCGAGCAGGCTGCCATCGGTCAGGACCTGGTCGATCTTGCCGACGCGTTGACTCTGGGCCGATTCGCGGTTGTGGGCTACGACTGGGGCGGACGCGCCGCCGCCATTGCCGCGGCCCTGCATCCTGATCGCGTGCGTGCCGCAGTTCTGATCGGCGGCTATACCATTCAGAACACCATCAGCATTCCACCGCCGGGAAACCCCCAGGCCGAGCGAGCCCTTTGGTATCAGTGGTATTTCAATACCGAGCATGGCCGGGCTGGGCTTGAGGCGAACCGGCGCGGCATCTGCCGCCTGCTATGGGAAAGCTGGTCGCCCAGCTGGCATTTCAGCGATGAAGTCTTCAACCGCACGGCCGCTTCGTTTGACAACCCCGATTTCGTGGCGGTCGTGATCCATTCCTATCGGCATCGCTGGGGCAATGCGCCGGGTGAACCGCGGTTTGCTGCAATCGAGCAGGAACTGGCGCGCCATCCGAAAATAGAGGTACCCACGATCACCCTATATGGCGCAAACGACGGCGTGGCGCTGAACCCGCCCGAAGCCTCGGTTGATCGGGCTTTGTTCGGTTCTCTTGTCGACCGTAGAGTTGTCGAGGGTGCCGGCCATTTCCTTCCGCGCGAGCAGCCTGAGGTTGTGTCGTCCGCCGTGCTGAAGGTGCTCGAGGTCTCGCGATAGTTCCGGGAAAGCTTGCCGGAGATTTGCGCGGCCCGAGCGCTCTGTCGCCTTCGCTAGACAACCTTGTTCTTCTGCGCCGGTAACCGGATGGTTTCGCGCCAGCCCGATGCGGGGGTAGAATATGCGGGCCCGATACGGCTGGCAAGACCTGCTGCCGGATGCAGGTCGGCCGGCTTCCCCAAGGAGGAACGAGCGTGCTGCGACTCTTTGCCAGACCTTGCCTAACGGTGCTCCTGCTCTTTGGAATGCTCCTGCTGGTAACCGAGAGAATTCCTGCACGCGCGCCTGCCAAAGCGGCCCTCGCAACCGAGAACCTTACCTATGACCACGTGCATTTCGGAGTTCCCGATCCTGCGAAGGCTGTCGAGTGGTACGCCAAATATATGGGCGGGCAGCCCGGCCCGGCCGATGAGCCGAAGGACCGTCTGCTCTTTGGCAAAACGCGCTTCATCTTCTTGAAGACCGACAACCCGAAGCCCAGCGAGGGCAGCGCTATCGATCACATCGGAATCTCGTTTGCGAACCTGGACGCAAAGATGCAGGAATTTCAGGCCGCCGGCATCAAGATCGTCATGCCGGCGCACGACGTTCCCGGCCTGTTCAAGCTTGGCTTCATTGAAGACCCCTGGGGCGCCAAAATCGAAGTGCTGCAGGACCCCGAAACGCTCGGCTTTCACCACGTGCATCTGCGGGCGCCTGATCCAGAGGCCGCCTTCGCGTGGTATCTGGAAATGTTCGGCGGCGAACGAACCAAGCTCAAGGGCCGCGCAGACGCTTTGAAATATGGCGACGTTTGGATTCTTGCGCAAAAAGGTGACGCGACGCCGAGCGAAGGCCACGCCATCGATCATATCGGCTGGCGCACCACGATGGATCTTTCTGCAAAAGCCGCGGAACTAAAGGCGAAAGGCGTTAAATTCACGACCGACCCTCAGCCCTTCCGGAATATTCACATCTCGTATGTGGAGGGGCCGGCGGTCGTGAAGATCGAGTTGCTTGAGCGGTAGGTTTTCGGAAGCATTTAGATAGGAGGATTCACTCTCCATGTCCGGGCGCAAAGCAGTTTCGGCCGTGTCCATTCTCGCGATGGCCCTGCTATTTCTGACGGCAGCGAAGGCGCAGTATCAGGGTTCGGGCCAAGGCGAAACGCCGCGCGGCCGCTGGTCAAAAGCCGCAAGCTTTCCCGAGCCGGAGGAAGAACTCTACGGCATCACCGTGAAAGACAAGATGTACGTCCTTGGCGGGTTTGGACTGAACCCCTTCGGCAAACCGCCCGGGCTTGTCTATGAATACGATCCGGCCAAGGATACCTGGACCAAGAAAAAGAGTATGCCCTTGCCGGTTCACCATCAAGCGATGGCGACGCTGAACGGCAAGATCTACATGTTTGGCGGTTATCTGTACTATCCGCCTTCGGGCACACAGGGACAAGGTTGGCAGCCGGTCGACAACTCCTGGGAATTTGATCCTGCCACGAACACTTGGAAGGCCCTTGCGCCCATGCCGGATAAGCGAGGCACCGCCATTGCCCAAGAAGTGAATGGAAAGATTTACGTCATTGGCGGCGCCACGATGAATCCCGGATCGAAGGAACCCGCCGTGTTTCCGAACCGCCCCGCACGCTCGGTGGGCACCAACGATGTGTATGATCCGATGACCGATAAATGGGAATCCCGCAGCCCCATGCCGACGGCTCGCAACCATGCATTCGCCGGTGTCGTCGATGGGAAAATCTATGTGATCGGCGGCCGCATCGGCAGCCCATTCATTACCGTCGCGCAGAACGTCGGCGTGGTCGAAGAATACGATCCGGCAACCGATCAATGGGGAGCTCCGCGGCGCCCGATGCCAACCCCGCGCAGCGGCGGCGGCTGGGGAACACACGGTGGCAGAATTTATGTGGCGGGCGGTGAGCAGCAGACGCGCGAGTCCACGCCCGCATTCCGCGCACTGGAAGCTTACGAGCCCGCCACAGACACCTGGAGCATCCTTCCCTCCATGCCCGTGCCTCGCCACGGCGTCGCCGGCGCGTTTATCGGCAACCAATTCCACTTGGTGAGCGGCAAGGTAACCTCATCTGGCGCCTCCGACACCAAGCTAGAAACCGGAACGCACGACGTGTTCGAGGTCCTCGACTAGAGACATGGGTCGTTTCCCGGCCGCTCCGTGAGAGCGGGGCGGTTCATGTCCAAGCCCTGGCGGGAGGCCAAGCAAAAACCCGACTACCAACCTGTTTCCCCGCGCGGGTCGTGACGCCGGTGAAGAAGATCTCCGCATGAGCGAGTCCTAATCTCCGCACGCCCCTTCCGCAGCCGACTACCGTTCATTTCGTGTCTAGGAGTTCCCCGACAAACTGTTCCACGTCGAGAGCTCAACGCCCCTAGGGATCGCCGCCGTGAACGAGACTTTCGATGAACCACGAGGAACCGCTCTGGCCATTCTTGCGAGGCGCGCTGTAGGGAGGTTAACGATGACACTATGGAAGGTCCACTGTCTTATCCGCTTTGGTTTCGACCAACCACAATTTAGCGTTGGGGCGCGGGGGACGCGCACGCCTCTGTATCCGTTACGCCCAGTGAGTTCTGATTCATAGGATACAGAGAATAGAGAAGAGTTTAACAGGAAGGGTAAGTTAGAACGCGCAGAACAGTCGTTAGCAGCCGATCTAATCGATTTATCCGCTCTCTCACACCGCATTGATTTGTTTTTCGAGAGCCTGCAGACGCTTGACAATGGATTCAAAATTCGGTGGTTCGCCCTCAAACATGCCATCGGCAATCATCTTTTCGTAGTCGGCTGCAAGCGATTGCAGGAGAGGTGTTCGCGGAATCAAGCGTAGGCCTCCCGAAAGACAGGCATCGTACCTAGCGTACGAGGCGCGAAAGAAAACACTCTTATGCCTTACGACATCTTCGAGGAGTCCCGGTCAGCGAGGGAGGCTTGTCCGATTTTGTGGTCAGCCAGGACTGCGAGATCATGCCAATGGCGTGACTGCCGGTCCGCATCAAGTTTCGGATCGGACCGATTGCAGGCAACGTGAATCAGAGTAGCCTTCTCCCAAAAAGTCCTGGAGGCGGAGAGCACACGAACCGTAGCTTCGGGGAACTGCAATTGAGGAATTTCAGCGGCGATGTACGGTTTAAGGGGATATTCCTCGCCGGGGGCGATGACATTGCGCCCTCCAAATTCAAGGAAAACGCTTTCGTATGCCCCAAAGCGCGATGGGTACGGGATGAATAATTTCTCGCCGTCGTCGGAGATGGTAATGGGGTTGGGTGATTTTTCGGCGAGCTGGGCGACAAGATTTTCGAAGTGAGGCCGAACCACATTCTTTGTATGGTTTGCGAGTTTCGTTCTGAGGAGTTCTGTGAATTTCTCTTTCGCTGTCCGCGATGTCTTTGCGTCGAACGGGTCGATGCTCTGGTCGAGAGATTTGTAATCGACCGTAACATCAACGTCCTCTGAAAAACGTCGGATCGCGCCATAGACTTTGGAAAGAGAAGTGCCGCCCTTAAAGGCCATCGGAAGACGTCCGGGCATCGTGAAGAGAGCTTGGAGCACCCAGCAGAACGTCCTTCTCTAGGTGCTCGGCTCTCCTCCCGAGCTTTCTAGCAGACGTTTGCAGTATGCTGGCTTGCTCGTCGGGCGATAGTTGTAGGAAAGCCTCAGGCACGTGCGGACTCTTGTTCGAAGCGATGCAGTGTGTCCGCCATCCAAGCGGGCATTGCGGATGTTTCCGCCCGGAACTCCTCGAAAGCTTCGGGAGTCAACTTCTCCCGGATGGTTTTGATCGTGCCTGGTGTGACCTGTTCTTTGCCTAGATACCAAAGTGCTGAGAGAGCGAGGCCGGACGGTTTCCCGGCCAGCGCGAGCTTTCGTGGGGCGACGTGTTTGAGGGTGAGCTGCAGGTTGCCGAGCTTAAGCACTCTGTTCGGACCACTGGTGTAGAACACAGTCTGTAGGGGCATCTGAGTCGTGAGGCCGAGCAGACGCGCCGCCTCGGCACCCTGGACCTGAATCGTTGCTCCGTGAGCGTTCGCAATCGCCTGAGCGACTTTCGATGGCTCGGGCATCACTTCACCGACGTAACGGCTCATCTTGGGGCGAACAAACACGCCCCGGGAGATGCGGGCGATTTCGCCCAGTTTCACGAAGCGAGCGAGAGTCTGGTCCACAGCCGCACGAGTGCCAAGAGCGTTGAATTGGCCGGAAGTGAAGGGCTCTCCCAGTCCTATCTCATTGATCCGATTACGGATGGCTTCTACAGTCGTCATGGCTACTTCTCTGTCAGAAATAATATACATATTTCTGACATTTAAGTCAAGGTACGTATAATCATAGTGTTGCGTCTTTAATAGATAGGGGGGAAAAGGGATTGTGGGCCACCGCTCCTTCATTTGCCCAAGACTTGTGTCGTATGCCCAGTAATTTTAAACGTTGACGAGTTGTTTAGTGAAGGCACGGATTCGAACCAACGGTTCCACTGGAAGATTCAAAACTCGAATGCGGGTGCTACGCGCGGAGCAGGAATGGTCCCAAGCAAAACCTTGCCGCCCAAGTAGGTGTGACGCGCCAGACCATCAACTCCATTGAAAACGGTCGATTTCATCCGAATCTTCAGCTGACATTCAAAATTGCCCGTGCCTTTGGGAAGCAGATTGCAGAAGTGTTTCCCTGCGAGGACATTTGAAAGCATCTGCAACTTGACGCAATATCCTAGAACTGGGATAATTAGTGACAAGAGCGAAGAGTTGTTCCAGAAGTCTACGTGCTTCATTGACGGCAAGGAAAGATGTCGAACTGATTGGCAGACGGCTCAAAGAAGCAAGGGCGGATTATGAGGCGCGCTACGGCAAAGAGAAAAACTAAGTCGGATGTGGTTCCAAGTTCCGGCAATGTGTTCGCCGATCTTGGCATCGCCAACCCAGAAGAAAAACAGACAAAGGTTCAGCTCGCAGTTGCCATCAATCAGATAATTCAGGGTCGGAAACTATTGCAAACGGCAGCGGCACGCCGCCTGAAAGTTAGCCAACCAAAGGTGTCCGCATTGTCTAATTACCAGCTGGAAGGTTTCTCCGTCGAACGGCTAATGAATTTTGTTACAGCTTTGGACCGTGACGTGGATATCGTCATTCGAAGAATGCCGAAGCCGCGGAAAAGCGGCAGAATCGCAGTAACAGCCCTCTAAGCTCCCCAGCAAAATGATGTATAGATATCCTTTCGCCATGCGTATCAACGAATGCGGCCGAAAGAGGTTGCACTACTGCGTGCCCGGTTTACCGACCAGACCGAGTTGTGCTGGGTGCTCCGGACGGCCTATGTGATCCTGGAAGCCGATCTGGGCGACTGGAAAACCGGGAACTTCAAGCAACTGGCCGTGTTCGTACAGAACGAAAGCGACTGGGACTTAACGAAAGGGTTTCACGCAATATGGCAAAGAAAAAGCGAACATAAAGGGGGCTGAGATTCAAATAATCGAACAGCCCCACTGCGGAAAGGATCCGGAGTTTTTTCTCGTCCTTTAAGCTCGCTACGAGCTGGTGTACGATGACTTAGAAGGAGCCCTTCATGTCAACGCTTGATTGGTACCAATGCCCCTCGGTCGAGAGCGTACCGGGAAAGGTAAGCGGTGCCTGGGTTTTTCGTGGCACGCGAATGCCAGTGGCTACGGTCTTCGAAAATCTCGAAGCAGGAGCCAGCATAGAGGACATTATGGAATGGTTCGACCTGACGCGAGAACAAGTCACAGCGGTCCTGGATTTTGCTGCGAGGAGTCTCGAAGCTCCTGCTCACCGCTAGATGCTCATTCTCTTTGACCACGGCACACCGGCGCCTCTCCAGTCGTTCCTCAAGGACCACACAGTTAAAAAGACGAAAGATCTTGGTTGGGACACGCTCAGCAATGGCGAACTGTTGAGAGCGGCGGAAGAAGCGGCTTTTGAAATATTCTAACAACCGACAAGAACATTCGTTATCAACAGAATCTCGCGGAGCGTGTCATTGCGATTGTGGTCTTGGGCAATTCGCGATGGCCTGTGGTGCAACAGTACGTTGATCGAGTCGTGGCTGCTGTGAGTGCTGCAAAGCCCGGCACCTATTCTGAAGTCGAGATTCCAGATCGATGACGTCCCACGAGCACAGAAATCGCACCCAACCGATCGAGACAGGCCAGAATTCCTGGACATCGGCATATGTGACAAGCAAGACGAAGTCAAAGCCGCGCTGCCAAAGTGGATAGCTTTATTGCAAGACATCCCGATTATCCATATGCCCGTTTCCTGACGGTAGCGCCAGATTTCCACAAGGTCGACCTGTAGTATTTCAGGATGCCGATGAACTGGGAGCAAAATTGGATTTCCTCAAAGAAAGGATTGGCATCGAAGTAGGTTTTGGGCATGCGTCCTTCTTGGGAATTGATTTGTTGAAGTTTCAGGTTTCTTCCTATTCCGCCCTCGACAAGATAGATGTGGGGGTTTACATAGCCACATCGGCACAATTTCAACGTCGAATGAAGACCGCCTTCAAGCAGAATGGGGAAGGGTCCCTGACCTTTGAAAAAATTGTGAGATATCTTCCACATTTTAAGAGTGCCATCCAAGTCCCGATATGCGTTTTGGGTATCGACGTTTGAGCTCTCCGGCCAGGAATTAGCCAAACAGAGGCACCATGGGCATCCGCGGTGTGTTCCGGAATTCGCTTCCGGGACTTCGTTGGTGGCTTCGGGAACTTCCGTCATACAGTCTGAAGAAGTCTGTCTGAAGGAGTTTTTGGCTGGCGTGATGTCTGCTTCGCGCAACTATGGGCAGCGGTACAACCTAGTATGTTAAGAATCTTGCATTCTTCATACGCTACGGAGCGAATCGCTGCCGCGACGGAATTCATCCAATCTTTCGCGGCCGGGACGGAACAGCTCATTGTGGGCGCATCTCGTGAGGCTGCTGACGATCTCGTTCGTGGGATCGCCTTCGCCCGAGGTGCTACATTTGGCTGGCATCGGCTCAGCTTTATACAACTTGCGGCCCGACTGGCGAGTCCAAAATTAGCGGAGAAAGGCCTTACTCCCGGGACTTCGATAGGGAACGACGCCCTGGCAGCGCGCCTGAGTTGCCTCCGCGCATCATCCCCACACAATCCAGACAGCCGCTCGGGATGCCCCTTGGCCTCGGGGTCAGTACGCGATAATCCCGTTTATGGCGTTCTCCGGTCCCATCCCGATTCACCTCTATCGTTTACAGTCCGACGAGGTCTGCCACCCTAAAACGTATTTGCTATTCGCGAATCGCGAATATAGAATGGTGGCATGAACTTGAAACCCCAAGACGTCGTAGTGGCGCTGAAGCTCTGTACCTATCCTGATGCTCGTCCACCGATATCAATCATGGCGCATGATCTCAGCCTAAGTCCGTCTGAGGTGCACGGAGCCATAGGACGACTTCGCAAATCGCGACTCTTGCATGGGCCAAACTTGAAAGACCGACCCAACATCTCTGCTCTTGAAGAATTCTTACTCCACGGTTTGAAGTATGCCTTTCCGGCCGAACACGGCGAAGTCACCAGGGGCATTCCGACGTCATACGCAGCCGAACCACTTAAGAGCGAAGTCACGATGTCGAACGACCTCCCCCCTGTATGGCCTTGGCATGAAGGAAATACCCGGGGTGTGGGACTTGAACCGCTCTATAAGAGTGTTCCGAAGGCAGCGCTACGCGATTCTAAGCTCTATCAACTCCTAGCATTGGTCGACGCAATACGAGACGGACGCGCGAGAGAGCGAAAGATCGCTGAGCGTGATTTAGTGCATCGGCTACGGGCGATTGATGGCAAACCCTAATCTTCAACTCCTTGTAGATGCTGCCAAACTGATGAAGCCGATTCTTGGAGAGTTGGTCTTCGTTGGTGGCTGCACAACAGCATTACTAATCACCGACAAAGGAGCTGCGGACGTGCGGCCAACCTACGACGTCGACGCGATCGCAGAGATAACTTCCTATGTCGAATATACTGGTTTTCTGAAAAATTGAAGGCACTTGGGTTTCGCGAAGACACGCGGGAAGGCGCTCCGCTTTGTCGTTGGTGTCAAGAAACGACTACCCTTGATGTGATGCCGCTCGACGGAAGCATCTTGGGGTTCAAAAACACATGGTACGAACCCGCAATGGCAACGGCGGAGGAGCGTGAGTTGGAGCCAGGCCTAAAGATCTTAGTGGTGAACCCCGTATATTTTGCGCGTCGAAATTGGAAGCATTTGGTGACCGAGGGGAAAATGATTACCTGGGGAGTCGTGACCTGGAAGACGTAATCGCAGTCGTGGATGGACGGCAGGAACTTGTGGGAGAAATTCAAGCAGCGCAGAGCGACGTGAGATCCTACCTCGGCAAGGAGATCGCAAAATTGCTTGGCGCGCGGGAATTTTTGGATGCACTTTCGAGACATCTACCGCCGGACTCGGCGAGCCAAGAGCGAATAACAACTGTCATGGCGAGACTAAGAGAAATCGCTCTACCTCAATAGGCCTCAAGTGGCCGTGTACCCGCCGTGTACCCCGTTTTGGCTAGTTTGCGTGTTTGCGCAGTGATTTCGCTAGTCTCCTAAGGAACACAGCTACATGGCGCAGGTTTGTTTGGAAGTGAGCTCAAAGCCCAGTGCTCGGGCTTGTCTGCGGAGCCTAGCTTCGATCTGCTGGTGGTATTGCACTTCGTGCGGTGCGCAGATGGTCTCCTGGTAGGACTTCCGTGTAGTCAGAAGGTGGTAGATGATTGCGTGCAAGCTTGTGTGCCGCAGCAGTGATCGCTTTCGGAGTGCCGAGTTTTGTGCGCATTCGGCGATAATACTGACCGAGGCAGGACCGGCTTCGATGCAGGGATTGAGCCGCCATTCTTAGAGCTGTGGCGGCACGATTCTTCACGGTCCGCGTTTTCACGGACAGTATTTTTCCACCACTGATGAGCGGAAGTTCGAAACGAAATAGCTTCAACACACTTGTGGCGAATCTTACGGTTGTCTTAACGGTGCTGTTGCACGGAAAGCACGTCCCGGTGCAGAAGCATTCGAACAATCCAGTAGGCAGAAATCGCAGCGGCGATGTGCTTGAGAGTGTGGCCGCTCACAATGCTACCAAGCGCGAAGATCGAGCCGTCAGCGGCTTCGAAGATTTTGGCGACGGCATAGATTGCTAGCGCGGCGACCAGATCAGCTCCACGCGTGTAGCGAGATGGGAATAGGCCAACGAGCAGGAATATTACAAGCACGGAGCCGAACTGGACGAGCGCATACGGGCGCAAGTCTCCGTTGCCGCCCTCCTGGGTGAGGTCCCAATAGACCACGCTTCCCGCGCCTAGAGCCATAAGCGGGACAAGTATTTGCGTGCCAGCCCTCACGCTGATCCGTTCGCCGACCGTCGCGGCGACCAAAGCCATGAAGCCGATTGCCATCGGGATCCGATCCCAGAGGAGGGTACCGTCACTGGGATCGAAATGGTAGTAGGCCGAACCGAAGGCGGTCATCGCGACGCTCACAAAAAAGGCGGGATACGACCAGCGCTCGCTCGGATCGATAAACGTAGCCCCTCGTGAGGTTGTGACCCCCGAGCTTGCACCTCTGGCGGCTGACTTGTGGGCTCCGCTGGCTCGTGGACGATACAAAACATGATGAAGTCCGAGCGCGCCAACGAAAAGAAAAAGCAAGTTTGAAACGACATTGAGGCAGTTCGGAACCCCAAACAGCATGCGTTTGTCGGCGAAATTGTGATAGAGCTCGCTCTGCGGAATGGGTGGCAACAAAAAGATGGCGACGATCGCAACCAGGACGGTCGCCAGCACGACCCAGACGCGCCAATTCCACATGGGTACGGACGTTTCGTCACAAATGGCACACTGCAATCTTGTCATTTTAAGCTCAAGCCGCTTCCCATCAGAAGTTTGCGAAACCCTTTGTCAGGAAGCTGATCACTCGATCTTCGTATTCCGCAGGTGCGCAACCGAGAGCCGAGGCATGTTCGGCTCCCTTCACAACCCACAATTCTTTCCACCCACGCGCGGCCTCATAGATCCGTTCTGAGTGTCGGCACGGAATAGTACGATCGCGAGTGCCGCAGATCAGAAGAATCGGAAATGACCGGGCCGCCACAGCCCTCTCTGGAGACACGTCGTCCGGCCGAAAGCCCCCGGCTTCTCCCATCTGATCTATGGCGAATATCGTTGCTGGGCGGAAGAGCGTCTTTCCGAGGAGTGGACTGAAGTGGAGACCCGAATAGTCATAACTCACTTCCCGCAGGTCCGCGAACGGATCCTCGGCCACGACACCTTCGATTCGTGGTTCGACTGCAGCCGATTGCAATGCAATTGCGGCACCCATGGACACGCCCAGCGCGCCTAGGTGCTGCACATTTTCAGTCGAGTACAGCGCGTTCGTAATTGCCACGGTATCGTACCGTTCCTTCCAGCCGTAGGTCGCCACATCGCCGCCGCTCTCGCCGTGGGCACGTGCATCCATCATGACAACGTTGTAGCCGTGGCGCAGCAAAAACTCAGAATAACCTAGCACGCCAGTGCGATTGTCCGAGACGCCGTGAAACAAGAGGATCCAATTGCTATTCGTCGATCTCGCCCGGATTCTCCATCCGCGCAATTCGATTCCATCCAGAGCGCGTACGAAAAAATCCTCTTTCGTAGCCCCTGTGCGCTTCAGCATCTCTTCTGTTTGCTCGACGCGCCTGGGATTCAAGTTTGTTGGATGGATAAGTCCCGGGCCGATCGCCCGGCCGACCAGCGCCGATGCGACCGATGCCAACACAAGCACGGTGAAGACGCCGTATACCAAGCGAACATGGGCACCGCGACGCATTGTCTTAATAACTGTCCCGGAAGAGCAGCATCCGGCCCAAATTCCTCTCGTGGCCGTTCGGAAATCCGCACTGTGCGGCGAACTCGTCGGTCTCTTTAAACGTGCCAAACAAGCGATCCCACCACGTGACGTCTCCATAGTTGAATCTGTGAGCATCAATTTGATGATGGATCGAATGATGCTCCGGTCTCTGGATGAAGTAGCCAAACCAATGCGGTGTGCGGAGATTGCTGTGATAGAAGTACTCTCCCAGCACAGCGAAAACGTTGAACCATGCGCCGCCAGCGGGAGACGCTCCTAACAGGAAAAAAAGGAGCCCGCTCGCAATCATTGAGTCAGCCGCTATTTCAATCGGGTGCTTGTAAAACGCGGTCAGAAGCTCGATTCGGCTGGGGCTATGGTGAATCTGGTGGCAAATGCACCACAGGAAATCCATGTCATGACGCGCGCGGTGCCACCAGTAAAATACAAACGTACCAACAAACCATCCCAGGAAGCCTTGGAGAAAGGGAGGCATCGCTGCCGAGATACGAAATAGAGACCAGTGCTGCATCCAGCGATTCCATGAGAGCCCCGCCGCCAGGACAATGCCTACTTGACAGATATTCAAAAATGCAGCGCGAGCATACCAGCCAGGAGCTTCCGGCAGCTCTCGCCCCGGAAGTATCCGCTCGACGACAAAGAACAGTAGCGTTGCTGCGGCGATGATGACCATTGGAATCATCTGCCCTCCTGAATTCGGCCATGTTGATAGTGAATATCTAGTCTTGAGCTTAAGCGGACAATTCAGTCGGCACAACGAAGGGGGTGACAGTTTCCTCATCTGTCACACTAGACCGAGAGGTAGACACCTATAGACTCAGTCTCCGAGTTGCCTCCGACGATTTTGGCAATATCGGAACACAGCGAACAAGGTAGAATCGCCCTGGTTTCCGATGCAGATTTCACTCACCAAGGATAGCGACGTTCCGCTTCGGCAACAGCTCGCGGAACAGATCGTGTTTTTGATCACGACAGGACAGCTCCGCGCAGGCCAGCGGTTGCCGAGTGTGCGTGCCCTCGCCCGGCAGGTAAAAGTCCACCACAACACAGTCAGTGAAGCGTATCAAGAACTCGTTCGTCGCCATTGACTCACGCGGCAGCGCGGCAGCAGACTGATCGTGGGAGCCCAGGCTGGCCCTGGCCAGAAATCGCCCTCCAGCCTTGACGAACTGATCAACGAGAGTATCCAACGTGCCAAACAGACGGGTTACTCGCTACAGGCACTCACCGAATGCGTACGCCACGGCCTCCTGGCCGAACCACCAGACCACTTTCTGATCGTAGAAGAGGAGCCGGGCCTTCGCGAGATCATCCGCCATGAAGTTCAGGAAAAACTTGGTTGGTCCGTGGAGAGTTGCTCTCCAGAACAGTTTGCAAAAGAACCGGGTTTGGCCGTCGGTGCCCAGGTTTTTGCTCCGAATCACATCATTGAAGAGTTGAAGCCGCTCGTTCCCCAGAATCGCCCTTCGGTTTCGATTACATACTCCGGTGCAGACGAGCACGTCGATCTCATTCGCAGCATGAAGAAGCCCTCTATCATCGCAGCCGTATCGGTCAGCGAAAGCTTGCTGAAAACGGCGCGAAGCCTGTTTGCTCCAGCGATCGGTCGCCTGCACACGTTTCGAGAATTCTTGCTACCCCGGAGCGAGCGCCTTGAACTGCGTGGCATCGATGTGGCGTTCTGCGACTCCCTCGCCCTGCCCGCCGTGAATTGCCGGCGCAAGATTCATTACCGGCTGGTTGCCCCCAGCTGCTTCGAATATCTTGCGACTGCCATTGAACCGGCGCGGCGCGAATAATCGACCGTCAATACTCAAGACATATGCGAGCAGTGTCGAAATATTGTGGTTAGGAGGATTATCATCAGTGATCAGTATTAATTAGCTAAGGATAGTTTTGCGCTGATGCCGACCATATGGTGGATAGTTAAGCCGAAAGGCATTCGTGAAGGGAATGAATTCAAAATCACGAATGAAGAGGGCCAATTTGCTGCCAATCGAGACCAAAGCGATTTAGATACTTTCGCAGACGATCCGAATCGTTGGCGCTCGATTTTCGCGTGCGCGACGCACTAAATAGTTGCCGACCCGCATCAGACATAGAGCGCGTTCCGACAAACTTGAATTACGTGAGCGAGCTGGACGCGATCAAGGGGACCAAGTTCATGGCGTTGATCGACAGGTAGGATTTCACAGAGGATGTCTTCTGATTTGTCAGCATCCAGATTCGCCCATGACGCGCTCAGGCGTTCCACTTCCTCGTCGACAATCTCAACAGAGATGCGTCCGCCTTGCGCCAAAGTGGCCATTCGTACGACCGCAGCATTTAAATCCCGAAAATTGCCAGTCCACTTGGAAGGAATGCTCTACGTGCGTGCCCGGTTTACCGACCAGACCGAGTTGTGCTGGGTGCTCCGGACGGCCCATGTGATCCTGGAAGCCAATCTGGACGACTGGAAAACGGGAGATTTTAAGCAACTGGCGGTATTCGTACAGAACGAAAGCGACTTGGGGTAAGGATCGCCGGGATGCTGCGCAAGCACCAGAGCGCGACTCAGGGCATCTGGCAGCCACGAATCCGATTCCTGCGTCCACAACTCCGACCGCACCTCTGATTCTTCCTCCACAACTCGCCTGACGCGGGTTACAAACTCTCAGGCCGAGCCAGCCCGGGAACCGACCTAGTCGGGGTACGTGCGAGAGATTCTGACTAGAAAGAGAATTTTCCGCCCTTCTTGCTGTCCGAGGGCCAATTGTGGTGCTGCTAAAAATATTACTGCTACCCGGTCGCCGAATTAAAGAACTCCGCACCGGCATTCCTTCAACTAAGTCCGCTTTCGAGGCCATTCAGTTGAAGAAAATCCACAAGAAGGAGCACCACAGCAATGCTGACCGCATACGACACCGTCACTGAATCCATCATCAAGCAGCTGGAATCCGGGGTAGCGCCGTGGCGCAAGCCCTGGCGTACGGAGATGCCAGCAAACCTTGTCAGCAGGAAGCAATATCGAGGAATTAATATTTTTCTGCTCTCTGCTCGGGGTTACGGTTCAGCCTACTGGGTTACTTATCGCCAAGCGCAGGCACTGGGAGGAAGCGTCAGGAAAACAGAGCAAGGCACGAAGGTGGTGTTCTGGAAGTTTGACGAATATCGAAAACAGAGTTCGGAAACGGGGAAAACGGAAAGTCACAAATCCATCCTGCTTCGCTACTACACGGTCTTTAATGTGGAGCAGTGCGAGAAGATCAAGTCGCCCGAGCCGGCCTTTTTGATCAATCCCCTGGAGCAATGCGATAGCATCGTCAGGTGCATGCCGAATCCCCCTGGGTTCACGCAGGATTCACAGGCGTGCTATCGACCTACTACCGACACGGTAGGTATGCCTGCCAGGTCAGCATTCAATTCCGCTGAAAAGTTCTATTCAACCCTCTTTCACGAACTAACCCACGCGACTGGACATCCCTCTCGTGTTGGCCGCGAGGGAATCATGAACCACAACCCATTTGGCAGCGAGGATTACTCGAAGGAAGAACTGGTCGCCGAGATGGGAGCAGCAATGCTCTGTGGCGCCGCCGGAATCGAGGCCCAGACGCTCGGTAACTCTGCGGCCTACCTTCAGGCTTGGATTAGCAAGCTCAGATCCGATTGCCGCTTGATTATTTCCGCCGCATCCCAGGCGCAAAAAGCGGCTGACTATGTTCTGGCCAGGACCACGAGCGAATCCGAAGCCGATACGAAAGCAGGAATCGAACTCGAGACCCTCTAATTGCAATTGACGGTCTCTCCCAAAGACGCAATGTTATTTAGCAGTCTAAATCGACAGAGGTAGCGGCGCTTCTCCGGCTATTTTCCAACGACAATTAAGATATACGTGAGAAACCTTTAGTAAACGCCCTAATCGGAAAAAGTAAAGCACTACTCTACATCCCGGTCGCCGGTTGCGGCCCACCGTCGGCGGCAGCGAGCACACAGGAATAATCCGGATGCTACCCTAAACAGTTGGGATCAAAAGATGATTTCGAAACCTCGGATGTCGGGTCAAGTCACTCTCTCGATCGACACGTGTACCGAAGCTTTCATGCGAATAAGTGCTACCAGTTGAGCATCAGCATCGATTCAATCTCTACCGCGGCTTTCGATCCGGGCATCAAGGAACTTACCGACAAAGACTTGGACGAAATCAACGGGCGGCTTAAAGAGTGCCTCAACTCTTTTCGCTTTCTGAAATAGCAGACTGAGATATCGCAGTTTCAGCGTTCCGCGCGGGTTGCCCCGTACTCCGCCGAGAGGTCGAGATAGTAAGCTTCATCCGAATCGACCACAAAACTTGACACTTCCCACCTTTCGAAAGTAACTTAGCCGACGATGACACTCCATGATTTCCCTGCGGAGCTTCCGATAGGGTCAGGAGTTGGCCGACCAACCGGAGTAGAGTCTGTCTCTCAGTCGGCAATATGCATCGCAGTGAGCCTGATACGACCGAAGACTGAACCACATGGTGCTTCCGAGGGGGACTTTGTGACAGGTTAACGGAGGAATATGATGCCCAGGAATATTCTGCTCTTGTGTGGTGTGTCCTTGATGTTGATTAGCTGCGGAACAAGCTACAACAATGTCGGTGGTGTAAGTGGCGGTGGTGTAAGTGGCGGTGGTGTAAGTGGCGGAGGTGTAAGTTTGGTGGCTGGGGACGTGCAAGGCGTCTACTCGGGTATAGCGTCATCTAGCGGGTATACGTTTTGGATCATCATTCTTCCAAATGAAAAATTATATGGAATATACGGCAAGGTCAATGGGAATCAGAATCCTCCTCGACGGAATGATTACCGGCCAGGGAACAACGAACAGCAGCGGCTATACTGCCAGCGTGACCGACTTTTTCTATACGGGCTCGGTTAAGAGCGGCACCTTCAGTGCTTCTGATTTTACAGGGGCTGGTCTGGACGGCACCCTCGCCGAAGACGGAACTGTGACAACCTTCACCGGAACATCGGTGCTAGGTTCAGTTTGGGACTACGGTACGACTTTTCAAACACCCGCATCACTCGCTTCAATTTCTGGCACTTGGACAGGTACGTTGCTGGACGGAATGACGACAACAGTAACCATTAGCTCCACTGGAAGCGTGACCGGTTCCAGCTCAGGATGCTCGTTCACGGGGACAGTTGTGCCAGATAGCTCCAACACGAACTTCTACGATGTATCGCTGACCTTTGGTGGCAGTCCGTGCGCGTTTCCAAATCAAACAGCAAATGGCATAGGGGTTGAATACTTGCTCTCGGATGGCGTAACCAATCAATTGCTAGTGCCAGTTACTGTGGGCAATTCTGCAGGGACCGTGTTCGCTGCCGAGAGATAAAAGCCCTTCAAATGTTTCAGGAATCTGGGCCAAGTCCCGAGACGGCTAGTGGAGAGCTGTCCAGGATGCTGGGTTCGGTTCGGTATATTCAGACTCTCCTCGCTGTCCCGAAGTCCGCTTGGGGGAAATCCGGTGCTGCCGGAAGCTAATGGCGGCTCGATCTCCTCGAACCCCGTTTAGCGCTTATCAGGACTTGGCACGCAGGGCGGGTCGAGTGTTAACCGGTGATGAAAAAGGGGGTGGTTCGAATCCCCCATCCTCCGAAATTATTTAGTTGAGAGAAATTGATTTAGAGTTTTCCCTTCACAGCCTGAGAATTTTGTAGTCCCGCGATTTTGCACATTCTTTGCACAATCAAGAATCATTGGGTGGAACCGCCAGCAGCGAAGAGTTGCTCCATTGATTCACAGGCAGCGCAACAATAAATTCGCTTGGAGAAGGATTCTGTGGCCCCATACAATCTGGCCGGCGGATGCGGCTTGCACGTAAATCGATTTTCTACTCCCCATGAGGAGAGGTAAATGACGCGAAACTTTTGGTTTCTTGCGGTTCTTTTTGTTGCGCTCATTACACCAGGCGCCAGAACGACGTCCGCGCAGGCTGTGGATGCCCGGAAGGCCTTAGAGGCTGCTGCAAAGGCCATGGGCACCACGAACCTGAAGTCGATTCAATTTACCGCCGAAGGTTTTTTATCCAAAGTTGGCGAGCAGTACGACCTGACGACGGACTGGCCGCATTTTGACGTTACCGAGTACACGCGCACGATCGACTTCGACGCCAAGTATATGCGCCTGGACTATAACCAAAAGCAGGGAAACTACCCTACGAACGGCTACCCACCAGTGCCGGAGGAGCACGTCACAAACATCCTGAGCGGCAATTTCGCATGGGACATGAAGGGTGATACGCCCGTTCCTTTCACGCGCCTGTATCTCGATGGCATGCCATACGCCGATCTGCGGCAACTCGAGATGGTGCTGACTCCACACGGATTTATAAAGGCGGCGTTGGCCGCCACCGACGCGACCGCCATCAGGCAACCCATCGTGGGTCCCTCGGACTTCGGTCTCTCGATGTTTGGCCAGTGGGTGACGATCGTCTCCTTCCACTATGGAAAGTACAGGGTCAACGGCACGATCAACGATAAGAATCTTGTCGAATTCACTGGCACGTGGATTGCGAACCCTGTCTATGGCGACATGCCCTATGAAATGCGCTACACACAATACAAGGATTACAACGGCGTGATGTTTCCCGGGTTAATCCATGTCCATCAGGGTGATCCCAGGATCAACACCGCGGAAAATTATTTTCAAGTCTACATAAAGGATGTTCAGCCTAATGTGGTTGTGAACAAGATTCCGGTTCCTGAAGTGGTGCGGACTGCGAAACTCGATCCCGTCAAGGTGGACACGCAGAAGCTTGCGGACCATGTCTGGCTACTGGGCGGCGGGCCCATGAACAGCGTGCTCGTCGAGTTCAAGGACTTCGTTGCGGTCGTCGAAGCGCCGCAGAACGAGGCGCGGTCGCTGGCGGTCATGGAGGACGTTCATAAACTCGTTCCGGGTAAAATGATTCGGTACGTGATCAATACAAATCACCATATGGCTTATGCTGGTGGTCTCCGCACGTATTTCTCGCAGGGAACCACGGTCGTAACCCACCAGTCGAACAGAGACTATTATGTCGAAATCCTGTTCAGTCCGTTTCCGAGAACGGTGGACCCGGATCGGATGACAATATTTAACCCGATGTACATGATCAGCCGGCGGCCTCCTCCGATTGAGACGGTGGGCGGCACCACGATGATAGGAAAATACGTCGTCAGCGATGACGAGCGCCAGATGCAGATCTGGCATGTGCAGGACATGGCGTACGAAGTGGGAGAGACTTACCTCAAGATCCCCGGTCCATCGTTGGCCAGAGGTAATCACTCTGCTGACATGTTGATGGCCTATCTCCCGAAAGAGAAGATCCTGATAAACGCGGATCTCTACGTACCACCAGAACCGAGTGCAAAACCAACTCCTCCAACTGCTGGCATGCGAACGCTGTATCTAAATATGAAGAAGCTGGAGCTCGATGTTGCACAGCATGTCTCGATCGTGGGGCAGCGGGTCGGGTCAAACGACGAGTTCGTCAAGCTCGTCGGTAACGCTCAATAGAAGAATTTCCTTAAGGTACGCGCATCCCTTAGCAAGCCTAACAGAAAAGCAGAGGGTCGCTCGGCTCAGTGGTTGATAAGTCCGCTTCGAGGAAAAGTGGTCTGACGGCCCGCGCCCCCGCGCCACGCGGCCTCCGTGTATAATTCCGGCAGAGCAAGATATTGACGTTGGGCAACTAGAGCTCCAGCGAAGGAAGGACGAGCCAATGCAAATGAGACTTTCGGTGCTGATCTTGATCGCCATTAACCTTGTGATTCTTCCGTCTCAGGTGGGTCATTCGCAGATCAAGAATCAGACTGCGGGCTCGGCAGCGCTCAGCGGAGCTGTAACTTCCACCGAAGAAGGGCCCATGGAGGGAGTGCTCGTAACGGCGAAGAAAGCGGAATCCACGATCGCGGTTACCGTAGTCACGGATGCCCAAGGCAGTTATCGTTTTCCTGCTGACAGATTGGAGCCAGGCCGATATGTGATCCGTGTTCGGGCCGTCGGCTATGACCTGGACGGTTCAAACACCATTGATATCGGCCCACAGAAGGGTGCTGTGGCCGATCTGAAACTCCGCAAGACGAACAACCTTTCGATGCAACTCACCAACGCAGAATGGATCGAGAGCGTTCCCGGCACACCGGAGCAAAAGAGTTCTCTTCGAAACTGCGTGACCTGCCACACGCTGCAGCGGCCAGTCCGCTCCGCTCACGATGTGGATGAATTTATCGAAGTCCAAAAGCGAATGGCCAGTTATGTGAATCAAAGCATCCCGGAGGCACCGCAGAAACGTCTGGCCGAACGGCTGGCAAATCAACAGGACGTTGGCGAGGAAGGCGGACAGGAGCGACAACAGCAAAACCTTCAGAAAATGGCTCAATTCCTGAGCAGCATCAATCTGAGCAAAGGACCAGACTGGGCCTATCCACTCAAAACGTTCCCCCGTCCTAGTGGAAGAGCAACCCGCGTCATAATCACCGAATACGATCTACCAAAGCCGACCAGGCAACCGCACGATGTGATCGTCGATTCCGATGGAATGGCCTGGTACATCAGCTTCGGCGAACAAATCATTGGAAAGCTTGATCCGCGGAGCGGCAAGACGAGTGAGTTCCCCGTCCCGGTACTCAAGCCTGGCTCGCCGCTAGGCGAACTGGCATTGCGACCTGACCAGGATGGAAACCTCTGGGTTGGCATGATGTACCAAGGAGCCGTCGCTAAATTCGAGCGCAAAACTGGACGGTTTCAGACCTGGAGTCTTCCGCCCGAAGACAACAAGGATTACACCCAGATCAATCAGGTAGACCCGATGCACTCCAAGGTGGATGGGAAGGTATGGGTACAAGACGCCGGAGAATATTCCCTGCGTCAGCTAGATCCCGTGTCTGGCAAGTTCCAAGTGTTCCGGCCCTTCCGAGCGCCCAGTCCAAATATATACGACATCATTTCTGATTCTCAGAACAATGGGTACTTCACGGTTTTCGGTGCCGATCAAATTGGGAAAATAGATTCGAAGACTGGGGAAATTACCCTCTATAAGACACCCACACCTAATTCTGCGCCGCGCCGCGGTTCGATGGACTCACGTGGCCATCTCTGGTTTGCCGAATATCGTGGCAACCGAATCGGTATGTTCGATACCGAGACGCAGCGCTTCCAGGAGTGGATACCGCCAACGCCATGGGCCCAACCTTACGATGTTGTTGCCGATAAAAATGGTGAAGCCTGGGCCGGGTCGCTATTTACGGACCGCGTAACGCGGCTTGATCCCAAAACCGGCCAAATGACCGACTATCTGCTCCCGCGATCTACGAACATTCGGAGAGTGTTCGTCGACAACTCGACGACGCCGGTGACTTTTTGGGTTGGCAATGACCACGGCGCTTCTATCATCAAACTGGAGCCGCTCGACTAAAAGCAGTCCTGTGATTAGCAAGGATGGATTTTGAGGCAGACTCGTTGAGGCGCTTCGATACCGCCCGGGTATCAGAACTTCACCATCGCACTGCGTGTCAGTGTTACTTGGCTGGTGATGACGGCCGGTCCACCCTTGAAGAGATGCCAGGCCGCATATTGCTCCATGTAGGGATCTTCTGATGAGAGGCAATCGATCGGCACGATCACTTTGTAGCCGCGCTGTGCCGAAGCCGACCCGGTGCCAATGCCAACACCTTGAAAAGAAGTGCCGCACACGATGACCGTCTTGATGCCGCGGGCCTTCAGCTTCTCCTCCAAATTCGAGCCGAGAAATTTGTCCGGTCCGCCCTGGCGCGCCCATTCGCCCTCACGCGGCATAATTCCCGGATCGATCACATCGGCAGGAGTGGCCATGCCGTTGCTGCCGACAAGGCTGTACCACACCATTGCTCCTGCGCTGCGCGCTGCGTCGTGCAGTCGCTTGACGTTGGGAATGGTGGCTACGCAGCGCGGGCGCGCGCCGCACCCGGCCTTCATCATGTCCAGAATGAGTAGAGCCGTCGTCGAACCCTCAAGCGTGACCGCCTTGAGCTCGGGCCGCGGCGGCGGCATTACCGTCGCCCAATCATCGAGGATATCAGCGGCCGAAGACGACGCAGCAAACGCGATCATGCCTGCCGCCAATCCGAGCCACACCATACGAAGTTTCATCTTCGTCCTCCTCAGACTTTTGTCGCACAAGTTTGCTCCGCCCCCTGCGTGCCTGTCAATTCGGCGCCGACGCAGTGTCAAACCAAAATAGAAATGTCCCCTTTCTTACCAAGATAGAAATGTCCCCTTTTTTGGGTTTTGTTTTTCCTGTGTGGTTGTTCGCTGTTCGTTGAGCTTGCCCGAAGCGAAGCCCTGCGGAGCCCGTAGGGCGTAGCGCTTAGGGCGCAGCGTAAGGCACGCTTAACGGCCGGAGGGCCGCTCGCCAGCGCATTTCCTGATGACGCCGCTTTCCCGGGGGAAAATTTTGCGTTAAGAACGTCCAGGAGCGACGATTTCCAACTCGGTCGACCCATAGCATCCCCTTTTCGCACTTCACCGTGCGTCATGGCTGCTCACTGCTTCTCGCACCACTTTCTGCTCCGCCGCTCGACAAGCAGCCTTTCGCCATGGGTGGTCCGCCGCTGGTATCCCCTTCCGCTTCGTTGACACCCTCAGCTTCTTGACCGCCTGGCTGGCGGGTTTGACGGCGAGCACACACGGTTTCGCTGGCGCCGGAATTTCCCTCCACTCCAACTCGTGTCCCCGATATTCGATCGTGATATTCCCGTGTCGCCCCTCGCACACCAGTACCTGGCTATGAGCCGGTGCGTAATTCCGGCTCTGCCGCTGGAGTTGGAAAAACCAGATTTCATACCGCACCACCCAATCGTTGTAGATCGTGCGCGGGCTTTCCAATCGGAAAATCCTGTCCAATTCGGCCACACGCGGCGCTCACCGGTGATAGTCCTGCCCCTTGGCCGGCGGCCGGCTAAACCTCCGATTGTGTTCCGGCAGATACTCGTTCTCCAGGAACACGTTCACTTGCTGGTGACTGGTGATTTCCTTTCGCCGCAGTTTCTTCACCAGCCGATCCCGATGGGTCCCATGGATTCTTTCGATTCGGCCCTTCGCTTGGGCCGAATTCGCAGCGATAAATCTCGATCCCTAACTTCGCGCACATGCGTCCGAATTGCGTGTTCGGCTCTTCTCCGCGCAGCTGTTCCTTCGCTGTCGCTGGCCGCTTGTACAGATTTTTCCAGTCCACATACAACGCCAGCGGCACTCCATAGCGCTCGATCCACTCGCGTAACGTATCCGCCACGGCCCGGATTCGTTTCTTCCTCACCCAGGCGCGCCAACGTTTTGTTCGTGGCGTCATCGGCCATGTCCATCAAGCAGCCCTTTGGCCCGCGTCCCTGCAACCAGGGATGAAAGCTCCCGTCCATCTGCACCAGTTCTCCAAAGTGCTCCTTGCGCTCGCGCCGGCGACGGTGCTGCCCCCTCTTGCGCGCCCGACTCCACAGGCCCGCCGCCAGCATCCACTGTCGTAGCGTTTCGGCATTCACCTGCAGTCCCCCGTTCGGAATCCAGGTGCTCGGCCGCCAAAGTCGGACCAAAGCGCTCGCCTTCCGGACCGCTATACTTCTCCCGCACCAACTGCAGTACCTGGTTGCGAAATTTCGACTCATGAGTGTGGTTCGGGTTCAAGAAGCCGACCTGCGTGGCGATGCTTCAGACCTGCTGCTCCCTCGTCACGATATCGCCTCCACAACCGCTTCGCTTGCCGATAGCCCACATGCAAGAGCTTGCTGGCATCGACAATCCGCAGCTGCTTGCTCCGCACACGCGCGAGCACTTCCACCCTTCCCAACTCCTCCCTGCTCATCTCTGTCCGCCCCAATCTGACCTCCTCTCGGAGGTCATCTGCAAGGGGACATTTCTATCTTGGAGAAAAGGGGACATTACTATCGTGGCGCAAC
>CAVQZU010000125.1:0-62565 GCA_963718485.1 uncultured Acidobacteriota bacterium | reverse complement strand
ATGTATTGCTGGATCGCAGTATGGGTCAACCCTCATATCAATACCGGCACCGGGGAAACAGGATCCCGATTGCAATCCCCAGCGAGTTGCCCAACGCAGCCTGTTTGATTTGGCCCTGGGGGCGACGATAACGTGTTCCATGGTGACAGGTTAAAGTGGAGTGCCCGTTTGACCGTCATAAATCTGGCGAACAGGGTGGCGCTCTATAACTTCCTGTCAACCTTCAGCGGGACGCACTACGTGACGCCGCGCGCAATCACCGGTGAGATTGGTTTCCACTTCTAGACGCAGCAAGTTTTACCGGCGAGGGCGGCCGCTGAGAGGCCGCCCGACCGCCAACCTGCGAATAGGATCTCGAGCCGAATGTACCAATCTACGCATAAGCTTACGCCTGGCCGCATCCGGAAAATTCGGAACACCCTAAACATGTCCCGACCGAAGTTTGGCCGCATCCTCTGGGCGGCCGTGACAACTGTGGAGCAGTGGGAGACCGGCGAGTGCCTACCTGTGGGGATGCATCGCCGGATGCTGATGCTGCTCGAAACGGCTCTGAGCAACCCTCGTTTTAAATCGTTTGTGGGCGATCCGCGCGCGAGTGATCCGCTCTTTGTATTGTATCGCGTGCTGGAGCCACTCTATGGCGGCCGTTCAATACAAGCGCTTGAGGGTGCCATGATACGCACGCCGGAAACAAAGATAGCACCGGCAGAAGTCGAAGATACGCAAGGCCATGGGCCTTACGCAGGAAGAGTTCGCACGGTTTCTGTGGATTACCTACACGACGCTGAATCGTTGGGAGGCGGGGCGGGGAGTCCCTTTTGGAATGCATCTCCGGATTCTTATTCTTTTACAAAAACATCTTGCAAAACCATCCTTCCGACGTGCTTTGCAGCACCCACGAGCGGAGGATCTAACGTTTCTCTTGTACAGACTTCTTCAATTGACCTACGAAGATTAGTACTGAGAAATGAGGCCAGCTTGAATGAGAGAGGATATCTTGGGCGCCGCAGAAGACTCAAAGTTCAAACTGATCGGCTACCGTGGTACGCATATCTCATAACTGTGATCATCACAGTGCTTATCTGTGCGATTTGTTACTTAATTGCGATAACTAATCATCCGGGCCATCGGTGGAGTGTCCGCGGTACATCCATCCACAGCGCAATCAATACGGCTCGTTCACTCCTGATCTCTTAGAAGCGTCTTGTTGTTCCGGTTATTTTGGAGCAGCCCGATGAAAAACCGCTATGCACTCCCCTTGGCCTTACTGGGAACCCTAGTCGTGCTCGCCGCCTATGGTTTCATCATCGTGCGCCGCGGTTTCAGCGCCAAGGATCAACCATCGGCGCTTGAAGTGATCGTTGCGCGAACCGTTCGCAACGTCTCGCTTGCTGCTGGTGCAAGCAACCTGAAAAATTCCCTTCCCGACACACCAGAGAACATTCATGAAGGTCTAGAACATTTCGCCGACCATTGTTCGTTCTGCCATGCCAATGATGGCAGTGGAGATTCAGAAATTGGCCGGAACCTGTATCCGAAACCACCCGACCTGCGGCAGTCGCCGACGCAGCACCTTAGCGACGGCTCAATCTACAGCATCATTGCCAACGGCGTTCGCCTCACGGGAATGCCGGCCTCAGATCACGATCCTGACGACAACTGGCGCCTGGTCCTGTTTGTTCGTCACTTGCCTAATCTCACTCCTGCCGAGAAGGCGGAGATGGAGCGCCTCAATCCCTCTTCAGAGCATGACGAGGAACACCATCACGGACGCAAAGACAATCTTGAGTTACAACGCCACTGATGAATCAGCTGAGAGTCGCGGGCAGAGACGCCGCCGGCGTTCGAGCCTATTTGAAGTAGCCATTCAAACTGCAGGAATCAGAGGCACTGAAATCTGTTGGACCGCACCCAGAACATACGCCACTGGAGCACGACGTGCATGAAAACGATCACGACCACGGGCGTCCGGTGACTTGGCGGGAGATCAACCGGATTTTGTTCGTCGCAGCGGCAGCGGGGGCCATCTGGTTTCTTCGCGGCGGCTCGAATCCCCACATTACTGTGATCGGCGTTGTATGCACTCTGGTTGGCGGCTTCCCGATCTTTCACGAGGCATACAAAAACATCACGCAGCGGCGCATGACGATGGAATTATCGATAACCATCGCCATTGTCGCCGCTTTGGCGATCCGCGAAATCTTTACTGCTCTCATCATCACGCTTGTTGTCCTCGTAGCGGAAATTCTAGAGGGTCTAACGGTCGGCGGGGCCGCCAAGTGATTCAACGCTTGATCGATCTGCTACCGAGCAGCGCGGCAGCGAGCCGACAAGGAGAATGGAAAAGTGCTCCCATTCGGGAAATCTCCATCGGCGATGAGGTCCTTGCCCGTTCGGGAGCACGTATTCCAGAAAATCCACGGAGGTTGTCCGCAAGCTCCTGCCGTAACGCCCGCGCTCGCTCGTCGCCAGCCTGTCTGAAATTGAAGTGGAGAAGAAACAAAAACAGGAGCGCGACGCCACTATGTCTATTCGCTCCGAAGACCCTCTGACTTACACGAATTGTTGGCGAACTTATTAGGGCATCTTCGATGCGACAGACTTCTCCGATACCCGACGAAGCCAGAAGGCCATGCAGCAAATCCTGTCGCAGTTCAACAACAAGGTCAAGTAACGTTGTTGCTCATAGCTGTGAATTGAATGAGGATTGAGATCACCAGGTTCAAACTGCTGGTGAAAGACCGGTTCAGCCGTTTCCAGTCCGGATTTTCGCGGGCTCGCCCGCAGTTGACAGAACCCAGTCGTAAAGGAGTGGAAGCAGTACCAGGGTTAGGCCAGTGGCGCTGATCAGGCCACCGATAACGACGGTGGCAAGAGGGCGCTGAATTTCGGCACCGGTCGAAGTAGCTACCGCCATCGGGATGAAGCCAAGACTTGCTACGAGGGCAGTCATCAGCACGGGACGCAGGCGCCGCCGCGCGCCATCGATGACCGCTTCGCGCATCGCCAAACCGTCAATTCTCAACTGATTGATTGAGTTCACGAGCATGACGCCGTTGAGGACGGCGACGCCGAACAGCGCGACGAATCCGATCGAGGCCGAGAGATTCAAGTTCGTGCCACGCAGCCAAAGCGCCGCGATTCCTCCGACCAGAGCGAATGGGACATTCATGATGACGAGCAGCGACTGCTTCACCGAGTTGAAGGTTGCATAGAGCAGGGCGAAGATGATGGCCAATGTGAGCGGGACAACCAGCATCAGGCGACGGGTCGCGCGCTCCTGATTTTCAAACTGCCCGCCATAGGTGATCGAGTAGCCGGGAGGGATTTGCACGTTGTCGGCGACGCGGCGGCGCACCTCGTCGACGAAGCTTCCAAGGTCTCGTCCGCGGACATTCGACATCACGATGATGCGGCGCTGGCCTTCCTCGCGAGTAATGGTTTCCGCTCCGCGGGTGACCTCGACCGCAGCGACCTGATCGAAAGTCAATTGTTCGCCGGCGGGAGCGCGCAATGGAATGGTGCGCATCTGTTCCGGGTTCTGGCGGTAGCGGTCAGCGGTGCGCAGGGCCACGGTGTAACGTTTCTGGCCGTCGATCACTTGGGAAACAATCGCGCCGCTGCCGGCGGCTTCAAGAGCTTGCTCGACATCGGTGACGTTCAATCCGTAACGAGCCAGCGCCTCGCGGTCGATGGTCACGGAAACCTGCGCAACACCCGAGTTGATTTCCATCTGTTCGTTGGCAGCTCCGCGCACCTGGGAAACGTTGTGCAGAACCTGGCGGGCGAGAGCGTCGAGTTCCTTATAGTCGTCCCCAAATATCTTGATGGCTAGGTCCGCTTTGACTCCTGAGACCGTTTCATCGAGGCGCATCGCCATGGGCTGCGTGAAGTCATAGGTGATGCCGGGAATCTTCGCGAGTTCCCTGTCCATTGCGTCGATTAGGTCTTCCTTGCGGTGAAACCTTTTCCATTCCTTCAGGGGGCGCAAAAGCACGTAGGTGTCGCCTTCGTTGATTCCCATCGCTTCGGTTGCGAAATCCGGGCGACCAATCTTCACGACGACGTCGCGAATTTCGGGAAAGCCGCACAACACGTTCTCGATGCGCTTGCTGATCTCGACCGAGTCGGTGAGGGAGATGCCCGGAAGCTTGCGCGTCTCGACGAGAATCGAGCCTTCATCGAGGCGGGGCATGAATTCGGTGCCTATGAAAAACAACGAGGCGATGGAGACCAAAAGAAGGGCCGCGGAGAGAGTAATGGTTGCGAGCCGATGGCGAAAACAAAAATCGAGCACGTTCGCGTATCGCTGGTTGAGACGTTCGATCCAGTGCTCCATGCCTGGGCGGACGGTTTTCTTCCCGAGGCCGGATTCTGAAAGCAAGGGAGGCCAGGACGGGAATTGCCGTCAGCGCCAGCACCAAGGAACCCAATAAAGCCGAGCAAACCGTGATGGCCATAGGGCGAAACATGCGGCCTTCCAGGCCCTGAAGAAAGAGAATCGGGAGATATACGGCTATAATGATGGCAACGCCAAAAACCATTGGCCGAGCCACCTCCGACGCGGCGATGCGAATCGAGTCGAGGGTGGGCTCATCGCTTCGGGGGCGGACTTCGAGGCGGTGCACCGAATTTTCCATCATCACGATCGCGCCATCCACGATCATGCCGAAATCGATGGCTCCCAAGCTCATCAGATTGGCGGTGATTCCGAAACTGCGCATGCCAAGGAAACTCACAAGCATGGAAAGGGGAATGACCATCGCCGTGAGCAAGGCAGCGCGCAGATTGCCCAGAAACAAGAGAAGCACGATGGTGACGAGGATGAAGCCTTCGAACAGGTTTCGCTCGACGGTGTGAATGGTGCCGTCAATCACCTCCGATTGATCGTAGAACGGAATCAGCCTGACGCCGGGCGGCAGGTGCAAGGAAGCAATCTTCGCTTTGATCGATTCGATCACGCGCTTGCCGTTCTCGCCCTTGAGCATGATCACCATGCCGGAGACTGTTTCACCATTACGCAGAGTGGCCCCTTTGCGCGGCGCTGGACCCACGGTTATTTCAGCGATATCGCGCAGGAGAACGGGGGCTCCTTCATGGGCGAGGATGACGATGCGACCAAGATCATCGGTGGTAGTCGCGCGGCCGCTGCCTTGCAGGGTGTACTGCTCGGAAGCGTGTTCGATATAGCCGCCGCCGAAATTTCTATTGTTGTCCTGAACGCGCTCGGCGATGTCGTGCAGGTCCAAATGGTATTGAGCGAGCAAAGCGGGGTCAGCTTTGATTTGGAACTGCTTCGATTCCCCGCCCCAGGTGTTGACCTCGCTCACTCCAGGAACCGTGCGAAGCTGATTCTTTATCTGCCATTCCTGAACGTCCTTTAGAGCCATCTGACCCATGGCGGCGCCTTCCAGGGTGTACTGATAGAGTTCGCCGAAGGCAGTGGACGGCGGGCTCAAGACCGGCTGCACGTCAGCAGGAAGCATGTCACCCAATTGCTCGAGCCGCTCGGTGACAAGCTGCCGCGCAAAATAAGGAGGAACGGAATCCTGAAACACAACAGTGACCATAGAAAGGCCGAGCTTGGAGACCGATCGGACCTCGATTTGGTTCGGCATACCGAGCATCGCCAGCTCGATCGGATAGGTAATTTGGCGCTCCATTTCGGTCGGCGGCATGGAGGGCGATTCGGTAACGATCACGACCTGATTGTTGGTGAGGTCTGGAAAAGCATCGACGGGCATGGTCACGAGAGCCCAGGCGCCGGCGGCGACCAGGGCGGCGATGCCCGCGATAACCATCCAGCGGTTGCGAAGCACACGTCCGATGATCCAGTTGAGCATGGTTAGTTGTTTTGGATCGACGACTTCAACAGCTCGGATTTCACGATGAATGCGCCACGCGTCACGAACCGTTCCCCCGAGTTCAGTCCGTCTTCGATCGGTACACGGTCGCCGATCTGCAACGCGGTTTTCACCGGCCTCATCATGAAATGGTCGGAAGAGGTCTGCACAAAAACGGAATCCTGACCATCGACCTGCTGGACCGCTTCGGCGGGCACGAGCAGGCCGGGCTTTCCCATCCCCACGGCAATTTGCGCAGTCGCGAGCATTTCCGGGCGCAGGTGATTGCCCGGATTCTCAAACTCGACACGCACCTGCATGGTGTGCGTTGTGGGATCGAATTGCTCGCCGACGTTCGTGATGCGGCCGTTCACGCGCACATCGGGAAGCCCATTGACGGATATCACGACAGGCTGGCCTTTCTTGAGGATGCCGAGATATTCCTGGCGAACCGAAGCCGTCAGCCAAAGATGCCGAAGCTCACCAATGACGAAAAGATCCGCGGCCAAATCAACGACGGTACCTGGTGTGATGTTCTTTTGCAGCACGTAGCCGGATCCCGGCGCGCGGATGGGGATCAGATCGGGGTCGCCGCTGGAATCGGCAATCAAATCCTTCAGAGAAATGCCCAGATTGTCTTCGAGATGAACGCGCTCGCGCTCGACGGCAATATTGCTGTTTTGAACCGCGGTTTGCGCGTCAACGACTTGCTGCCTTGCCAAATCGACTTGTTCGATGGACGCCGCTTTCAGGTCGTAAAGGCGCTGCGTGCGCTCGTAGTTTCTTTGAGCAACCGCTTCCGCCGATTCCGACCGGGCCTTCTCTGCCACGGCCATTAGATAAGCGGCCTTTGCTTCGTGCACGTCGTGGGAATGCATGCGGGCCAGGATCTGCCCGGCCTGCACATAATCGCCCTGGCTGACAAGCACGTGCTCGATGCGACCCGAGGTGATGGCTCCCACGCGCCACCTGCCGTTATCGGCCAGCGCGATCAATCCCGGTACACGAATCACATCGGCCACATCGCGAACCTGAGCCACTTCGCTCTGGATCATGCCCGCCTGTTCGGATACCGGGATGATGACCTCGCCGGGGGGATCGTCGGGAGGTTTCTTGGCCTCCTGGCGACCGTGCGTGCTGCAACTGCTGAAAATCAACGCTGCGGCTGCCAGAAGCAAAACGAGTGGAAACCGGTTCATGGTTCAACTCCTTCGGCGCGTTCGAGTTGGACGACGCTCAGGTGATAACGGTTGAGGGCGTCCACCCAGGCGAGCTGGGCCTCGACCCGCAGGCGCTCGGCGTCAATAAGGCGCAGCAGGTCGAGGCCACCCTGCATGTAGGCTGCACGCGTGACATCCGCGATCTGCTCGGCGCGCTCGCGAAGCGGCATGAAAACTTCGTTCACCTGCTGCAAACGGGATGCATATTCCCGGCGGGCCAACGAAAGTTCGCTGTCCACCAGAAACCTGGTTGCTTCAAGAGAGCTCTTTGCCGATTCGATTTCCTCGGAAGCAGCAGCGGTCGCCGCACGATTGCGATCAAATAAGGGCAGATTCAACTGAAGGCCGAGGATGGCTGTGTTGAGGCCAACGTCGCGCTTGTAGCCGAAGAGCACGTCGAGGTCGGGTCGTCCCTTTGCGCGCTCCTGGTTTTCGCGAGCTTGTGCGACGCCAACATTTTCATTCGCTATGCGTACCGCCGTTTGGGGTGCTGCTTGGCTATCCGATTGCCGCGGGCTTTCCAACTGGTCGAATTTTTCGGTTAGCATCCAAGGCCCCGTGGGCGAAACACCCATTTCGCGGGCGAGTTCGAGCTGGGCTTTCTGCTCCTCGAGTTCCGCGTTGGAGAGGCCGGCGTGAATCTGCTGGGCCTGCAATTGAATCCGCAGGAGGTCAACCTCGGCAAGTTTCCCTTCGTGAAAACGCGCCTCGTGGTACTGAACGACCTGTTGGAAATATGAGTCGCTTTCCTGGTAGAGGCTGCGGGCGATTTGGGCCGACAATGCCTGCCAGTAGGCATCGCGGACACGGAAGCTGATTTCGCGACGGAGCTGTTCGAAGTCGAGATTGGAGAGGCGGGAATCGGCGGACGCGAGTGCGATTCGAGCGCGCCGCGCACCAGACGTTTCAATGACTTGCGAAAGGTATCCAAAGGTCTCGGAGTCCTGCGCGAAATCAAAGTTCGAGGAGGTTCGAATATCTTCGGACTGCAAGAACAAGCGCGGATTCGGAAACGCCTGGGATTGTCGGCGCAGGTCTTCGCCCGCCTCCACGCGGCGAGCAGCCGAGGCAATTTCTGCGCGGTGTCGAGTGGCTTGTTCGACGGCTTGCTGCAAGCTCAAGGGCGTTTGGGCCAGGCAAGCAGACGCGCAGGCCAGGAACACAAAGGTAGTTAAACTCTTCATCGTCAGAATGCCTTCTGCGCCGCAGATGACGCGCGCGATCGTCTTTAATTGGCGAAACAGAAAACGAGGCTATACAGGCAGGGAGAAAGGCGGGGCTCGAAGCTGCCGAAATTCCACGCCGGGCGGCGCGTGCGAACTCGGGAAAGTCCAGAGAAAACTCCGCCTGGTCACAACGCGGAGAGCGGAGAGCGAGAGAATTTCAGCAATATTAGCCAGCGCAGGGAGATGCAGGGAGCCAGAATGAGTCAGGCTGAACGCATTGATGTAACTCGCGGGTCCTTCACAGGCTGACGACAGTCCGTGCCGATCACCGTGCGTGTGTCCCACGATGCCTGCGTGGGCGTGGACTAGGGTTTCGGGATGAGGTCCTTCACCCGGGTGGACGTGAGTTTCCGGGCCGACAACGCAGCCAAACAGCAGGGCCGCGATGGCCAGGAAATGTTGAGCACCTCTCAGCACACCCGGTATTTACTTATTACTTCTGCCAATTGTCAAGCACGATCGGGATAACGCTGAAAATCTGGCGCGTGTCGAAAGCATTCCTTTCGCAATAGCTATCTCCAAAGGACTTTTGAAACGACCGCCTTTTCTGGCAACAGGCCGCTCAGTATCAGGCTCCCATTAGAAATATGCTGAACGGCCACAAGCATCATTTCCCGGCCGACGCGCTCTGATTTCATAGCTCCCGCCAGCCCTGTCGGCCAGTTTTGGGCGCCTCTCACCGTCAAGGATCGCGCCCTGTACTCGCAGGCCGCTAAGTGCATCACAGGGAGGTCTGAAAATCTTGTGAACGATATGTTTCCAGGTAACTCTAGCTGTTACTTTCTTTCTTCCACGCGATGCTTTGTTGATTCTTAAACTGAATCGTGCCGCCGCCGCTCGTGTCATAATAGAAAGAGACTTGGTTCCGCATTCCCGCAACCAGATAGGAAATCGTATACAGCGTTTTTTCTTGGTCGCTGCTGGACTCGATATTGTCGATGAAACCTGTGTATTCGGTCCCACCGCCCGTCACAAAGCTGATGCTCTCGAGGCTGATTTCTAACGAACGGTCTGCGTACAGGGGATTGGTCGTTTTCCAGGTGCCGATCAATTCCGGCGGGACGCTAACATGCCTGAGTTTGACGTATGAAAATGTCAGAGCAAGTAAAGCTATAGCTGCTGCAACTAACAACCATCTCCGCTTTGTATTCCTTGGCTTTTTTTTCATGTTTTACTCCGGGCAATGTTGTTCCAACAGAACGTATCATCGATCACACTCCATCATGGGGAGATATGGAAACGGTCTCGTTTTCTCCCAAACTTCGTTCATGAGATATAACGCGCAGGAACGCTTCCATCACTTTAGGATCGAACTGCTTGCCAATTCCTTGCTTCAAAACGTCCAAGACGCGTGGAAGCGGCAGCCCGGCCCGATACGGACGGTCGGAAAGTAAGGCATCGTAGCAGTCCGCAACCGCAAAGATACGAGCATGAATGCTGATCTCGTCACCCTCCAGGCGATTTGGATAGCCGCAGCCATTGACCCATTCGTGGTGCTGCAGGACCACGGGCATGCATTCTGCAAACCCGGGAAGAGGCGCGAGGATGCGGTGTCCGATCATGACATGTTCCTGCATCTGCGATAATTCCACAGGGGTCAATTTCCCCGGTTTGTCGAGAATTTCCTTGGGAATGCCAAGTTTCCCGATGTCGTGGAGCAAGCCGCCCCGGTGCAAAATGTTTAAGTCTCTTTGCGGCAATTGCATCTCTCGAGCGATCGTAAGAGCGGCCTCCGTGACGCGTTCAGAGTGACCTGCCGTCCATGGCGAACTGGCATCAATGGTTCGGGCCAGCGCAGTCAGCGCGCCTAGATTCAGTTCGTCCAGTTCGGCCAGCAAGCGGGCGTTGGAACACGCCACCGCTACCTGATCCACGAGTTGCCTTATCACACGCTTGTCTTCTTCGGTCCAAATCGACCTCTCGGCATGGCCGAGGCAGAGAACAGCGGACAACTTATCGGCCACCACGATCGGCGCGACGACAAAAAAGTGCATGCCGCGAGATGCCAGGGGCTGAAGCAACTGCGCGTATTGCTCATTGCCGCCGACGATCTTAATCTCCGGATGCGTTGTTAGCTCCTGCACCTCATTCGCTGTAACCGTCAGGCTTTTCTCATCTTTGTCGGTAGCCGTCCCTGAGCTGGAACGGCTCTTGGCGAGTGTAGGATTACTGGGATCAAATAGAATCACGTTGGCCAGCTGATACGGCAGAAGGGAATGCATTCGAGCAAGCAGCGCGTCGACGATTTGGTCTATCTTCCAAGAAGAAAGTATGGCTCGATCGATCGCGCTTCGGATCGTCAGCGTGTTGAACTGTTTTTCGATTTGCGCGGCCATCAAGTTGAAGGACTGGCCCAAAACCTCAAATTCATCCGCACTCTTGATATTCACGCGACTTTGAAATTCTCCGCCCGCAATTCGTCGCGCGCCTTCCTCTAGTTTCCCTAGCGGTACGAGATTGCGACGGATTTGAATGAGAGTAAGCAGGAGAACGAACAGCAACGCCAGGAACACCACCAGCAGGAAGATCCTTTGAAAGTGAGCGAGCGGCTCGAATATATTGTCGGTTGCTTCGCTCGCTACAATTGTCCAATGATTCACAAAGAAAACCGGCTTTAGGAATAGGTTCCAATAATCGGCTTCATATTTCCGCCCACCTTGCATCCAGGCGAATTGTCCGGAGGAGGATCGGGAAATGTTAGCAGCGAAGGAGGACGGCGGAGTGTCACCTGAACACGTGAGCGTGTGGCCCTGCTGATCCAGAATGCAAATGTCTTTGTTCTGGGGCACGGTTTCGGCCTGCAAAAGGTAGGGAGCCACAATTTCCGCCACGATGAAATGGTCGTTAGTTTGTTTAGTATCCAACCACCGAACGAGGAATACACAGTGGCCGGAATCTCCACAGGCTCGCGTTGTGACGAGACTCTTCCCCGAGCGGAGATACGACAATTCGTCCGCTGCTAGCTCGAACCTCGAGGAGTTCGCGCCAAAGATAAGATTGTAGGTTCCGTCTTTTGAAGCGATTCCTATTCCTTTAAAGCGATGCGATAGGGCGGAGGAAAACCCACCAACTTCGGTAGGAGGGACAGTTGCCATATTTAAGTTCGCGGCGATCACCTTCAGGTTCGCTTCGACGAACGTTAATCGCTCGTAAATACTCATTCCTTCTTCATGGCTGACCTGACGAAGATCCCGATGGTTTTGTTCACGAAGTTCACTGTTTACGTTCCAAAACGAAATAATGGCCAAAAGGGTGATGGGAAGCAGCGCGCACAACACAAAAAGCCCGAACATTCTCCGGCCCAGTTGGCTACGTAGAGCTATCTTGTCAATTTGCATGGTCAATCGAGCCTAAAATTGTGATGCGACTCCCACATAGGCACCGTCACTGGCGCGGATGATGTCGTCCTGACTTTTTTGCGCAGTTATCGGGGAAGTGGTCTGACCGTCTGGGCCGTCGCTGTATAGATCGTAGTCGTCATTCAGGGGCACTAAAAAGCGATCCTTGCGAGCTTTGCCATTGCCCTTCATAGTGGCGTGGTTCAGGTATTGATACGGATTGCCCCACGGGTCCAGGAAATTGGGCCGTCCGATTTGAGAAAGGTCATCAGGATATGCATTGTTCAGGATTTGATACTGAGCTATTTCAGTTTCCATCGTAGTAATGTCGCCGACCGCCGCTGCGATTTTCGCATCCTGAACTGCCGCCATAAGTGACGGAATGGCCATCGCGCAAATTATTACCAATATCGACATGACGATCAGAAGTTCGACGAGCGTAAAGCCTCGTTGACGATTGCATCGCCAACTAACACTGTTGAGAGAGAGCAACAAGGGCCTGGGCGTCCCTTTCGGCCATTATTTCTGTTTGCATAGTCAGTTCCATCAGCGAAACACCACGCAGAAACGGGGGATACTGCTATCGTAGAGAAGTGGCTGGAATGGACTGTATTAAAAGGAACAGTTTCCTTCTGGACAATGGGTTGAGGGTGCGTGCGAAGAGCCCGCTTAACTTCTTGTTTCGCTATGTTGGCAGATATAGGAGATTGTCGAGCCGAAAGCCGATATGAATCGGACCTGCCAACGGCCCATCAGTAAATCCCACCCCTTGCCACCAAGCCTGATACTACCGCGAGCGCACTTTTACAGTTCCTACCTCCGACGATCCGGATGGGGGGGAGGGTGCTTTTCTTACAATCTCAAGTATCCCTCGGCCGGAGCTGATCAGGCTACTGCAGAAACGCTCTGCTCACGGCCGTCTTGGATCCCACCGCATGTTCCTCACATCTGTGTTCGGCGAATTCCATCTTGATTTCATCAGCATGTCGTTCTGGGCTGACATAAGTCAGCCAAACGCACGAGTCACACTCGTAGGCATGTTCGGTATCGCTCGAAAGGCCATCGACTTTTTTCAAGTGCCGGCTCCACATAGAGTTTCCCTTCCCGTTCTTGTTTCTGGCCAATAGTCTCGGTTCGAATCAAAACGCCCAGGAACCCAATCGAACTTGCCGAAGAGTCTTTACTCTGGCCACTTTATTCTTGGCCCTAGGTGATTCTGTCTGGAAGGTTTCGAGGAATCTGCCTCTTTGCGGACACACACGATATTAAACACGCAGGGAGTTAAGCCGGCTTGAGGCTTGCATGATTTTGCTCAGCGACGAGGAACTTCACAAGATTGTTAGCCCAGAAATACAAAACGGAGAACTGTAGCAGACATACTTTGGCTGCCGATGATCGACACCCGCGATATCAGCGACGCGGGGGCGCGCGTTCTCACAACACCGGGGCATGAGCACAAGACATACAATCTCACCGGAGTATCGGCGATCACTCTGCACGATATAGCAACTGCTTTAAGTACGGCCTTAAGTAAACCGATCAAATACCCCGCCTGAACCTTGAAGGACAGTCACTTACATCAAGTTCGATGATTTTTGCCTCTGGCGGCGGGGAGTCTTCCTCTGACAGTTCATTTAAAGCAACACTTCATCTGTCATTGGTAAATACCTGGTCAAAACGTCCCCAGAAATCGGCGATGGGGAAATAAGCTCATACGCATTTCTGAGCATTGCCTGAACGAAGATTTCGCATAGTGCTCGCAAGCGCCGTTTCCCCAGGGTATACTGTTGCGATTCCAACTCGGCTGGAGCCCGTGGCGATACTCCTCGGCAAGCGTCTCGGCCCTTGCGAAATTATCTCCGTTCTAGGCGCGGGCGGAATGGGTGAGGTTTACCGCGCGCGAGATATGAAACTCGGGCGTGACGTTGCCATCAAGGTTGTGCCCGAAGGGTTTGCGCGCGACGCTGAGCGCATGGCACGCTTCCGACGCGAAGCCAAATTCCTTGCCTCGCTGAACCAGCCCAATATCGCTTCGATCTACGCCCTGGAAGACTCCAACAGCTCCCCTGCGCTAGTGATGGAACTGGTCGAAGGGCCGACGCTGGCTGACCGCATTCGCTCAGGTCCGATTCCGATCGATGAAGCTCTGCCCATAGCGAGGCAAATCTGCGATGCGCTCGAATACGCACACGAACGCGGGATCGTGCATCGCGACCTGAAGCCGGCGAACGTGAAAGTGAAAAGCGACGACACGGTGAAAATTCTCGACTTCGGCCTTGCCAAAGCCGTCGAGGGCGACGACACCACAACAGATGCGGCCAATTCTCCGACCCTCAGCCAAATGGCCACGCACGCGGGCATGTTGCTGGGCACAGCAGCATACATGTCGCCGGAGCAGGCGAAGGGCAAGACCGTGGATCGCCGGACGGACATCTGGGCGTTCGGTTGCGTGTTGTATGAAATGCTGACCGGCAAGACGGCATTCGGCGGCGAGACGGTGACCGAAGGGTTGGCGGCCATACTCACGAACGAACCTGACTGGTCGCAGCTTCCGGCCCAGACGCCAGTCCGCGTTCACGTTCTATTGCAGCGTTGCCTGCAGAAGGACCCGAAGCAGCGGCTGCGTGATATCGGCGACGCGCGGATCACACTCGACGAGGTTCTCGCGGGTACTCCGGAGCCATCCTCCATTGTGACTACTCCAATCTCCGCTCCTTCCTGGCGGCCAGCGCTGCTGGGGGCGGTTACGATTGCGCTGGCTAGTGTGGCGTCATTTTTTGCTTTCACTCACTTCCGTGAGACGCCGCCCGCCTCGGCTGAGCCGGTGCTCTTCCAAATCCCGCTGCCCGAGAAGTTAACCTTGCCAGCCAGCGGCGCATTTGCACTGTCCCCCGATGGCCGCAAGTTGGCCTTCGCTGCCGCGGGTTCCGACGGCGTGGAACGCCTATGGGTCCGCGCCCTAAACTCGCTTGAGGCGCGACCTGTTCGTGGTTCCGAATCGATCGCTCCGATCCCGTTTTTCTGGTCGCCCGACAGTCGGTTTATCGCGTTCGATACCGGTGGAAAGCTGAAGAGGATCGATATCTCCGGCGATCGGCCGGAGACCGTCTGTGAGTTGATTGGGAGCGCTGTGGTCGGCGGTTCGTGGAATCGTGATGGCGTCATCATCTTCGGAACCGTGGGAGGCCTGAAGCGGGTTTCCGCAGACGGAGGGTCAGCTTCACCCTTGACCGTCCTAGATCCATCGCGCGACGAGTCGCGTCATATTTTTCCGTCGTTCCTCCCCGATGGGCGTCATTTCATTTACGTCCGTCGTTCGACCACGTCCGAGAACAGTGGCGTCTATGTGGGCTCACTCGATGTCAAACCCGAAGAACAGAGTCTGAAACTGCTAGTGGGGACCGATTTCGGGCCAGCGTACGTGCCCTCTCCCAATTCTAACTTCGGGCAGTTGCTTTTCGTTCGCGATGGCGCGCTAATGGCGCAGCCGCTCGATGCTCTTCGGCTTAACCTCTCGGGCGAGCCAGTTGTCGTGGCAGAAGATGTCAGAACCTACCTCAACTATCCCCTCTTTTCGATCTCGAGCAACGGCGTTTTGGTTTATAAGGCTGGAGGCGGCCAGAATCAGCAACTCACCTGGTTGGATCGGGAGGGGAAGACTCTCGGTATAGCGGAGGAAGCGAACCTTTACAACTCGGTATCACTTTCGCCCGAGGGAACGAGAGTCGTCGTTAGCCGTACCAATGCGCAAGAACCGAATTCGGGTCTTTGGCTGCTTGACGTCACGAGGGGCACAAGCACACGGTTTACATTCGACTCTTCCATTTCCGCGTATGCTGTCTGGTCGCCGGACGGAAACCGAATTATCTTTGCTTCAAACCGCGGTGGCACCAGCAACATTTATCTAAAGTTGGCGAGCGGCGTGAAGGACGAAGAGCTCCTGCTGAAGTCGGGTGGGGATAAGTATCCTGACAGTTGGTCGCGCGACGGGCGCTTCTTGATGTACGAGACGAGGGACCCGAAAACAAAGTATGATTTATGGGTGCTGCGTCTCGATGGTGACAAGAAATCGTTTCCGTTTCTGCGCACCGAGTTCAACGAGCAGGATGGCCAATTTTCTCCCGACGGGCGCTGGGTGGCTTATGTCTCGGATGAATCGGGCCGCCGGGAAATCTACGTCCGGTCGTTCTCGCCGGACTCAACCGACGCGGGCACTGCGGCCAAGCGGTTGATTTCCAACGATGGCGGGATGGATCCCCGGTGGCGAGGGGACGGGGCGGAATTGTTCTACATTGCTCCGGATGCAAAGCTGATGGCTGTCGAAGTTAGGACTAAGCCAGTGTTACAAGCGGGAGATCCCAAAGCTCTCTTCCAAGCGCCACCCCAGGGCGGGACGGACCTCAGCGCGCAATGGGATCTCACCCCGGATGCCAAGCACTTCCTCTTTGTGACACCTGCGGCTCAAACCACGTCGGCGCCCTTCACCGTCGTGCTGAATTGGCAGGCTGGGTTGAAGAAATGACGCCACGATCATCATTCGTGGCCCGCGATCGATGAGGTGGCGGCTGCAACGGAAAAGTTTTCACCATCTGGCAAGGCATTCTGGTCTGCGGGCGCCTTCGAGAACCCCCGCGGGCTCGGCGATTCGAGCCTTCCCCTACGCCAGATCGTCCACCAGCGGCGCAGCGCGGCCACCCTTGACGGGCCGGACGAGCCTCACAAGCGGCGTGACCGCTGAAAACTGGAGGTTGGCGCCAATGATTACCTTAAGAAACCGTTCGGTGTTTCGGAACGTTTCTCGTGCGTCGAATCGAACGAAGGCAAAGCGACGTGACCTTATACGTATCTCGCATCTTATCCCTTGGGGTTCGCATGAAAACAGTCTCCACCGTCACGACAAAGCGCGGCCAGCGGGTCATTCCTTCCAAACTTCATGGCAAGTCTTCGATCAAAAAGAGAACGCAGGGGTGGCCTCTCTCGAGCAAGAGAACCGCCTGGTGCTGCAGCCCCTCACATCGCAGTTCATCCGCAGCCTCCGAGGTTCCCTCAAAGGCGAACCGTATGCAAGGAAAGAAAGCCCTGCTGGAAGGTCGCAAAGCGTAGCGCAAGCTACCCTGCTCCGCAATCTTAGGCGCCGGCGACCGTGATCGTACTGTGGTGCTCACCAGGCTCCTTGGGGGTCCGGCAAACCGCTCGACAATCTAGCGCTCAGCGCTGAGTTCAGCGAATTCAGCCCTAAGCGACAATTCGAGTTGCAACATATTCCGGGATTTGGTATCGAGGTTTATGAAACCTGCCAAGTTCAAGTACGTCCGCGCTGAAACGGCAGATCACGCGGTCGAGCAACTCTGTTCCGCGGATCCTTCGGCTAAGATTCTTGCAGGAGGGCAAAGCCTGATTCCCGCACTCAGCGCGCGAATCATCACCACCTCGTTATTGCTCGACATCATGCGGTGCCCCGGCCTCGATGCCGTTTCGCAAACCAAGGATCAGATCACCATTGGCGCGGCATGCCGGCAATCTCGGATGGAAGCCAGTGCCATAGTGCAAGAATCCATTCCTCTGCTGTCCGAAGCCCTGGGTTGGGTAGCTATGCCGCAGGTCCGTAGCCGCGGAACGGTTGTCGGCTGTCTAGCACAGGCAAACGCAGGAGGAGAGGTACCCGTCGTCTCCCTGGCCTTGGACGCGCAGTTCAATCTTCTCTCCCGCGGTGGCGTAGCCCAGAGAATGTCTGCCAAGGATGTCTACGCCGCCGAGACCGGCGCGCGTTTGCCTCCGCAGACGTTGATCGCCTCGGCCTCTTTTCGGAAACGTGCCGCCAACGAAGGCTGGGGATTTTCCGAAGTTCAACTGCGTCGAGGCCACGTCGCGCTGGTATGCTGCGCCGCCACGCTCGTGCTGGATGAAAATGGGCGCGTCGGTTCGGTCACCATCGCGATCGGCGGGCTCACCGCTAATCCCTATCGCGCAGACCGCGCCGAAAAAGTCTTGCTGGGTGGAGCTGCCGGTGATGACCAGATTATCGGCGACGCCGCGCATGTCGCCACTGAAGAGCACCCCTGGCCGGCCCGCACGGATCTTCATGCGACCGGCGCTTTTCGCTCGAAGGCGGCGGTTGCGGCGGTGGTTCGGGCTCTGACCGACGCGCGAGCCCGATGTTCGACGTACCAGCCTGGAAATACTGGAGCGACAAATGGCCGAGCCTGATACCGGTCTTCAAAACACGGCGTGGGAGAACTCAGGCGATTCGCACACTGCGCTCCGTCTGATTGTCAATGACAAGGAAGTGCACGCCCTGGTTCCCGACCGTCTGTTGCTGAGTGATTTTTTGCGTGATTATCTTGGTCTCACGGCTCTCAAGGTGTCTTGCGGGGAAGGCGCATGCGGCGGCTGTACGGTCGTGGTCGACGGCGAACCTGCGCGCTCCTGTACTCTGCTAGCTGTACAAACGGACGGAAGCCGGATTGTTACCCTGGAAGGCATCAATGCTCCCCAGGGATTGAATCAAGTGCAGCGACTCTTTCAGCAGTGTCACGCCCTGCAGTGTGGTTATTGCACACCCGGGTTGCTGATGACTGTGCATTGCATGATGGAGCGTGGCCTCGAACCAAACTCGGATCAGGTTGCTCACTACCTGAGCGGACATTTGTGCCGCTGTACCGGCTACCGCAACATCTTGACAGCTGTTCGTCGCGCCCTTGCTGGCGAAATCCTCCCGGAAAAGCCCGAAGAAAATGGCTGAGATCCTTCCCCCGCCGGTACGCCCCGCGCGAAGTTACCGCTACGCAGGCAAATCGATTCGCCGAGGTGAAGATGCTGACCTGTTGCGAGGCAAAGGTGGCTTCCTTGCGGACCTGCCCGCGCCAGATGCCGCCGAACTTTTTGTGGTTCGATCCACGCAGCCGCATGCAATCGTGAAAGAACTCAGAACCGGCCCGGCACTCCGAAGTCCGGGAGTCATTGCTTGCCTCACCGCTTCGGACCTGGGTCTCGTCGATGACGCTTTGCCCTGCCTGGACATGATTCCAGGCACTCTCGACGTGCGGCAGAGAGTCATGGCGACTGACCGCGTCCGCTACGTCGGCCAACCGATTGCCGTGGTGGTGGCCACAAATCGCTATCTGGCCGAAGATGCAGCCGCGCTCGTGGAGATCGACTACGAAACTCTGCCTGCCATTACCGGCCATCTTGCCGCCACCTCGCCCAGCGCTCCTCTCCTCTATCCCGAATTCGGCACCAATATCGTCTATCAGACCACTCAGCGCGACGGGAATCCCGACTTTGTTCCTCGCGAGGGGGACATCGTCTTTCGCAGGCGCTTCGAGTTTCACAGACAAACCGCGGTGCCCATGGAGAATCGGGGAGTCATTGCCAAGCTCATCGATGATGGCGAGCGCCTCCATGTAGAGAGCACCACTCAGATTCCGCATACTCTCCACTCGGCGCTTGCGCTCGCTTTTGGGATAGATGCTCAGCACATCAAGGTAACCGCCCCGCGCCTCGGCGGCGGATTCGGATGCAAAGAGATGGTCTATCCCGAGGAAATTATCGTTCCTGCGGTTGTGCGCAAGCTGAAGCGGCCCATCCGCTGGAGCGAAGATCGCCGCGAATATTTTGCATCGGCCGTACATGGGCGGGAGGAAACGGTTGACGCCGAAGCGGTGCTTGCGCCCGATGGTGAGTTCGTCGCTCTTCGGCTTACGGGTTGGGCCAACATTGGCGCGGCATTTGGACTGGTACCGAACTCGCCGATTACCGCGATGGGGGCCATGGTTCGCGGCCCCTATCGCATTCCCAATCTCGACGCTCGCATGTTCTCGGTGGTCACCAATAAAGTCCCACTCAACGTGCTGCGAGGCGCGGGTGCTCCGCAAGCAGCCCTGTTGATGGAGCGATTACTCGACGAGGCCGCGCGCATCCTCAAAATGGATCGCGCCGAGATTCGCAGGCGGAACCTGATTCAACCCGACGCCCTGCCGCTCGACCGCGGCCAGACCGATTTCGCCGGTGCGGGCCGGATTATTTACGACGAAGCGGACTACCCTCGGTGCCTCGATGCCGCCCTGAAACTCGCCGACTACGAAAATCTTGAAAAGGAACGCGCGTTGGCCGCACACAACGGAAAGCTACTGGGTATGGGTGTCTCCATGTATGTCGAGATCACTGCGGTAGGCCCGTACGAGAATGCGCGAATACGCCTGCAGCCCGACGGAACGGTGGTTCTGTTCAGCTCGATTGTTCCGATGGGGCAAGGATCGGAAACCACGCAACGGCAGTTGGTCGCCGAAGAACTCGGAATCCCTATAGAGCAGGTGTCCGTCCGCCAGGGTGACACCGACGAAGTTCCCGACGCTATCGGAACATTCGCCAGCCGCGGCGCGGCGGTAGGCGGAGCGGTCGCCCGCCTCGCTTCGCGTGAGCTGATCAAGGAAATCCTGAAGCAGGCGGGGGCCCAGTTCGGCTGCGCCAGCGACCAGCTAAGTTGGGAAGATGGCTGTCTCGCTGGCCCGGGACTCATCGACGAGTCCATTCCCCTGTCGGAAATTCCGGGCCGTCTCGCGTCGCGGCCCAACGACTCCGGTCCTCAAGCAATCGAGGCGAATTTTCGGCTCGACGTAGCACATCCCTCCTACGCCTACGCGGCGCACATCGCCGTGGTAGAGATCGATCCTCAAACCGGTCATATTGAAATTCCCCGTTACGCCGTGGCTCACGACTGCGGCAAAGTCGCAAATCCTCTTCTGGTGGAAGGGCAGATCGTGGGTGGCGTAGTCCAGGGCATCGGCCAGATTCTGAGGGAAAAGTTGCACTATGACCCGAGCGGCTATCCTCAGACACGAGCCATGATGGATTACGTTTTGCCAGGTTGTGGGGATTTGCCTACCGATTTCCGGATTACACACATGGAAACGCCTACGCGCTTCAATCCTTTTGGAATGCGTGGCGCGGGCGAAGGCGGATGTACTGGAGCGCACGCCGCAATAGGCACGGCCGTAGCCGATGCGCTGCGCGATTACGACATCGCCGTCGATGGCTCGGGGCCGTTCACACCCACTTGGATCATGGAAGCCCTGAACAGACCCCGACACAGGTAACAGTGGTGGAAGTCCCAGAATGAGTTAGGTGAGAGCCGAAAAACCGGCTGGATAGACCGGCGCGAGACTACCCCTTTGCCGCCGCAGCCTTGCGCACCTCGGCAAGGCCGCGCGCATCTTCCAGATGCTGATTCGGCTTTTCCTTCAGGTATTTCGCGAAAAACGCGATGCCGTTCGGGTCCTCGAGAATATCCACCTGCACGCCCTTCTGCCGCAGCATCTCTTCGTTGCCGGCATAGTTCGTAATGTCACCAACCACCAGCCTCTGGAACTGAAGTTGGTAAATCAACGCCGCGCAGATATCGCAAGGGCTCAACGAGGTGAACATGGTGGTCTTGCTGTAATCCTGGCGTCCGGCATCCCGGGCGGCCGATGTCTCGCCGTGATTATAAGGGTGGTTTTCTTGCACTAGGGTGTTGTGCCCCTTGCCCAGAATCTTGCGCGTCTCATTGTCGATGATCACGCCGCCGATGGGTGAGCCGCCCTCCTGGTAGCCTTTCTCTGCCAGCAGGAATGCGATGCGCATGAAATCTTTGTCGCTGAGCTTCTTGAAGAATCCGTCTTCAACCACCTTGGCAAGGCTCTTCGTAGGTAGCAGGGCGATAACGTTCAAAACTTCATCGGTAACAGGCGTGTCTTTGGTAATGAAAGCTTTCATAAACGACTCCTTTTCGGGACCCTGATGCGTCTAGCGCTGAGGGATTCGGGAGGCCCATTCTCTAAGAAGCTCGCGAAAAAGTGAAGAGCCAAGATGTGCCCGCATCTGGCTGGCGCTTACGATTCTTCCTGCAGCGGCCGTTTTACACGCGAGCGAAGCGCGAACAGCAGCAGAACGCACGCCATATACGCCAGATAAACGTAAGGCAGCTTGCCATAGGCGCCTTCCGGCACGGGATAGAGATTCGCGACCAGCGCGAACATCATGGCTCCAAATGCGATCCACGGAATGGTCCTCGTTGCCGCATTTACCACACCGTGGTGATCCCGCAGATACCGCGGCAGCGCGAAGCACACCAGCCCGTAGCTGATCACGAATCCATACACCGCGAGCGAGCCCATCCAGCCAAACACGTCCACGCCGCTTGCGCCCTTTGCCGCCAGAACGAGTACCGGCAGAAACGCCGCAAGCCCGGCCGCGAGAATCGCCCCGCTCGGCGTTTCGTTCCGCGCGTGCGTCGCGCGCAGCGACCCGTGTGCCAACCCGTTATGCGCCATCAACAGCAATACGCGCGCGCCGGCCATCAGGCAGGCCAGCGTCCCGGCGAACAAACTCACCAGCGCGCCGAAATCGATCAACGATCCCAGCAGCGGCATGCCGCCCACTCGCGCCAGCACATGCATGGGTACATCTGCGGTGGCCAGATTTTTCCCGGTCATGCGCAGTCCCAGAACTTCCGTGTAGGCGCATATGGTGAAAAATATCCCGCTGAGAACAGCCGTCAGGATTACCGCGCGGGGAATCGCGTGTAACGGATTGCGCGCTTCTGACCCCATCGCTGTGGCGCTCTCGAAGCCGACAAAACTGAACAGAGCCAGCACCAGCCCTTGCCGGAATCCGCCCGGTTTCACGCCGCGCAGAGCGAATTGACTCGGATCGCCATGCAAACCATGACGGTAAAGCACCAGCACCACCACGGCGATAATCAGCGTCACCGATACCGCTTCCAGTATCAGCATCACCCGCGCCGAAATTTTTACGTCGCGCCAGGCGAACCACATCGGCGCCGCTCCCATAATCGCCGCCAGCAGTAGCACCGAGACACCATGACCCGTAGCGCTCCGAAGCATCACATTCGCGTAATAATAGAATCCTCCGATATTACTGGCGCACGTCGCCACATATGCCAGCAGCAAGCTCCACGCTGCCGTAGCCGCCAGCCACGGCGGAAGAATCATCGCTGCGTATGAATAGAGCGAACCGGGTGAGGACGAATAGCGCGCAAACCGGCCGATGCACCACGCCACCAACACAATTGCGCACGTCGACAATAAGTACGCCAGCCAGGTCCCATTTCCCGCCAGTGTAAACACCAACGGTACATTGACGAACGGAGTCAGCGTCGGCGCCACTCCGGAAATCGACTGCGCCAGCGTCTCCATTCGGCGACAGCGCCTCGAGCCTTAGCCCGATACCCGGTGCCTTTTGCGTCCGCTCTCCGATAATTTTCTCCGCACGCAATCCGCTAACCCCTTCGCCATCTTGCAAGCGCCATGCGCATTGTAGGAAATGGGTTCCATGCAGATCGAGTGAAGTACTCGTGGTTCTCGTGACTTAAAGTACTGGACGCTATCATCTTGCAAGGTTCCACCTTCTGAAACTGAAAATCGAAATATTCGATCCTCGCCATCGAAAGAATGAGTTTCTGTTTCCAGATAACCCGTGTAGCCTGTCTCAAACCATTTCACTGGATGGGCCTTTTTTCGATAGGCCGCAATAGGCCTCGGTTTTCGCCCCTAGTCTCAAAATTTTCTTCAGGAGGACCTGCGGATGTCGAAGAAAATCGGGCGTTTTTATATAGTCGCACTGCTCTTTCGTTCCTGGCCTGACGCACCTCATGCCCTTGCTCAACGAACCTTCGGTGGCCTCACCGGCACAATTACCGACGATTCAGGCGCCATTGTTCCCAACGCGACTGTCATGATTGTCGGGGATCAGACCAAGCTCACTCGCAACGTCCGACACCAGCGATACAGGAATCTACAGCTTCGTGAATCTGCCCATCGGCAACTACACCATCACAGTAACTCACACCAGGCTTTCAGACTCTGAATATTCCTTCCATCCAGGTCCAGGCGAATCGCACCGCCACCGTGAACGCGCACTTTAAGATTGGAGAAGTCGGCCAGACCGTCACCGTACAAGAAGCTCCGCTTATTAACGCCGTTGACACCACCAACGGCTATGTAATGGATAAAGGCGAAATCGAGGATGTTCCCCTCCCCACAGGTTCCTTTACGGGATTGGTATTGCTTTCTCCAGGCGTGAACGAAGAACTCCCCGCTGGCACCGGAGCCAATGCCGGGCTTGGCAACCAGCCCGTGTGGGCCAATGGCCAGCGCGACACCAGCAATACATTCCTGTTGAATGGGGTCGACGCCAAAAATCTTTTCAATGGCAAGACCACCAGCCAGGTGACCTCCTCGAGAGTTGTCAACGAAACCGGCGTCAGTACCTCTTCAGCCTTGAGCGCGCTTCCGGTCCAGAGCAGCGCTTCGATTTATTTGGCCATTGGCGAATCGATTCCTTCGCCCGCTCCGGAGAGTGATTCAGGAAGTTCGCGTCAACACTTCGATGTATGACGCCCAGCAAGGATCCACCAGTGGCGCGCACATCGACATGAGCACAGCTTCCGGCACCAATGATATTCACGGGCAACTTGTACGTCCATCGCGGAACCAACTGGCTCAACGCCGACCCGTATTTCTTCAACGCCGACCCGAATATTCCTCACGACTGAAAAGAATCCTGGCCTGCACCGCTACTCCGCCGGTGGAACGCGTGGGTCTCCCGATCATAAAAAATAAGCTCTTTTTTTACGGAAGCTATCAGCACACTCACGCCTCGGACCAGGAAATCGGCATCTCCCGGCCCACTGTTCCGCCAGGTCTCACCAACGATCGGTCTGCTGCAGGGCTTGCCGCGGTGGGAAATAACAACAACCTCTCCAGCGCTCTTGGCTTGGCGGATGGGCAGATCAATCCCGTTGATGGGACTGGCGCCCGGGCGACATGAATCCCATCGCCTATACCTTTTTCAACTACAAATTCCCGAACGGCCAGTATCTGATTCCCTCCGCGAATCCCAATGCCGTCGCCCTGAACACCACCAATCCGGCTCTGATCGAGGCTTTCCCCGAGGACGCGGAAATTCCCGGCACTGCGTATTTTCTGGCGGACCAGGCGGTCGCCGACCTGGATTGGAATCCCAATTCCACGCATTCTTTTGCCGCCAAGTATTACTACCAGCATGACCCCACCGTCGCTCCTTATGCCTATTCCTCCGTCGCAGGCTTTACCGCAGCATCTGGACGCAGGCAGCCAGGTCGTCTCGCTCAGCCACACGCAGATCGTCAAACCCAATCTGAGCGTCACCGAAACCTTCGGCTTCATTCGCGAAAAGGCCTACAGCACCGTTGGCCAGCCGTTTACCCCGGCGCAGTTTGGGTCTGCCTGTCAGTCCTTGACTGGCTTTGACGCGGCGGATTGCACCATCAATACCTTCGGCTCAAACCTGTTCCCCGGCATCACGATCACCTGGCCCGGTACCGTCCTTCCTTCGTACCAACCGTTGTTTAATATTGGCGCCGGGCGCGTTGTCCATGGCCGCATTTACCGGCGTTTTTCAAAACCGCTTCAATCCCTCGGCGAACGCCATCTGGACAGTTGGCAGACACACCTTCACTTTCGGTGGCAGCTTTGAGTATACCCAGCTCAATACGCGTGACCGCAGAAATGAATTGGGCACCATCGAAGCGCAAGACATCAACCAGTTCCTGCAAGGCGCCCTCAACAACGATTATTTGTATGCGGGCACTCTATTTCTTACCGGGAATCCCAATCGTTATTGGCGCGCTAATGAAAGCGGCGAATACGTTCAGGACAAATTTCAACTGCGCTCCAATCTTTCCGTCACTGCGGGGCTGCGCTTCGATTGGGAAGGAGGCTTGACCGAGAAAAACGGCAACCTTCTCAATTTCGATCCGAGCAAGTATTCCTACAATCCGGCCACCGACACGATCGTTTCTACCGGCCTGATTGTCGCAGGCAACAGCCCGCACGCCACACCTGGAGTAAGCAATTCAACCCTTACCGGCCGTCAGTGGGGTTTTGCGCCGCGGATTGGTGTCGCCTGGAGCCCGAAGAAGTTCGACAACAAAATAGTCGTCCGTGCGGGCTGGGGCATGTATTACGACCGAGGCGAGCTCTATTCTTACCTCTCTACTCCCGACGCTCAGAGTATTGCTCCGGGCGGACCATTCGGTGTCAACCAGCAGCTACCCTTTGGGGGCGCTCAATTCTGTCCCACCGCATTCCCCGGCACCTTCCAAACCTGCAGCACCACGCTATCCAATCCCTGGGGACCAACTCTCGCGCCACCACCCTCTGGTAATCCGCAAAGCATTACCGTGCCCGATCCGAATACCGGCGTCGCCGCCATGCCCAACGCCGCTGGTTTGGAAAACGGCGAGATACCCTTTTATTTGGCGGCATACGCGCGCAACAACAAGCTTCCCTACACCATGAACGCCACGCTCGACGTTCAATGGCAGCCGCGCAACGATCTAGCGATCGATATCGGCGCAGTGGACGCTCTTGGTCGCCATGAGATCATTCCCGTTCCGTTCAACCAGGCGAGGACTGCAACTCCTACCAATCCGCTGTGTGGTCCCGCAGCGGTCTGCACCAATCCGTCCGCGTCTCCGCACGCCCAGTTCTATACCTACGGCTACACGGTTCAGACCGGCTCGAATTGCGGCTACCTCGGTTGCACCTTGAATCTCCCGAACGGGCAGCCTATGCAATTCAACTCCGAGGGCGGCAACATTGACGAGCGCGTTCCCTACATTGGATATGCCGGCGAATCCGAGGAATACACAGCGGCGGGCATTTCGGCCTATAACGCTCTGCAATCTCACGTTGAGAAGAAGATCAGCCACGGACTCCAAGCTGGTTTCTCCTACACCTACTCACGATCGCTCGACGAGCAGAGCGCGCTCGGTCTCTATTACAACGGCAGCAATCCCCTGGATTTGCGCGGCGGCTATGGCCCATCCGACTTTGACCGGACCCACGTCTTCAACATCGACTACCACTACGAGCTCCCCAAGTTCTTTTCTGCTTCGTCGATAGAGGGTAAAGTGGTGGACGGCTGGAGTGTTCAAGGCCTCGTCACATTGCAGAGTGGCCAGCCCTATAGCGTGGTCGACTATTCAGGCGCCGTAGGAAGCATCTTCTACAGCATCAACGATGGAATCACCAATCCCATCGTGCCTCTCGCTCCCGGCTGTACACCCCAGAACGCAGTAACCGGCGCGATTGGCAATAATTTCGCGTATCCAGCCTTGAAGTCTTCTTGCTTCACGGTGCCGCAGTTGCTTCCTTGCAACGTGGCGAATGCCGCGCAGGCGGACGGCTCGTTCCCCTGCTCGGCAATTCCCCCAGGCGATACATTTGAAACCAATTTCCTGTCCAACGGCGGCGAGCGCAACATTTTCCGCCAGTCCTGGCAGAAGCGTGCCGACCTGTCCATCGTAAAGTCTCTGCCGGTCACCGAGCGGGTCACGGTCAAATACAGTATCGACATCTTCAACCTGACCAACCATCCGAGCTTTGACATTCCTATCGACAACATTGACCAGAATTTAGCTTTCAGCCCTTTTCCGGTGGCGCAATCCGCCCTATGGAACCAGCACCACACCACCTTTGGCCTCCGGCTGCAGTTCCGGCAATGGGACCAACGGGTTCTATGTTTGCCCCACCGGTCTCGGGCAGGTCGTGAAGACGATTGGAAGCTCGCGACAGATTCAAATGTCGCTCAGCGTAATGTTCTGATCGTCTTTTTGCAGTTACCCTGTGTCTTGGCGTTCGCCTCACTCTCAGGTCGGTCGCGCGTCCCGCGGCCGGCGTCATCTGTTTTACCTTTGTATTTGCGCGTTCTGTTTCCGTATTTGGAGCGCCTGTCGGGTACTCAGGGAGCGCAGATCTCTTCGGCCTGTTTCCGTGATGGAATGTTGAGGTCATGGAATGGCCCGGCAGACACCGGCCGCTCACCCACTTGAGAGCCCGGAAGAGCCGGAAATCGAACCTCCCAGTAGCTTTGCCGCGGCAGCGGCGCCTACGCCACCTTGCATCCTCAACTAAGGCTTTGCGTTGACGGAATCGCCGAAGTCAAAATACTCGCTCCAAGAAGCAATCTTGTCCCCGACCAAGTGGACGATAATTGCGTCGTGCGTGACGCCTCGCTTCCCATCTCGTCGCCGAGTCACGGTCCAATCCCACTGGATCGCCGCTTTCCGTCCGTCCGCGGAGATAAACACATCCTTTACCTCGACTCGCAGATCCGTGAAACCTTCGAAGTAACCTGCTATGGCTGCCTGCATGTCTTTGGCAGCTACGTGGCCCCCGGGCGAAGTCAATTCCCCGTTGGAAAGCCAGTCAGGGGCAGCAATCCTGAAATCGTGCTTCTCCCACGCTTGTACCTCGCCGGTCGACGAGTGCCGGATCTTTGCCGTGCTGTTGTCGTTTCCTGCAGAATCTCTTTGCCTGATCTCCCCACCCGTTGAGTTCGTTGCGATGCTGCTGGGCGCTTGGGTAATCGTGGGTTTTGCGACCGCAGAAACAGATGATATGAGGAACGCCAGTAGAATGACACGCATGCATCTATTCTCCTTCTGCGATGGTTGTTGGTGCGGCAAAAATGAACCGAAGACTACAACAGTCGCTGTTTCTTATGAAAAACGTCAAAAGCCAATCTGCAGTGCCATTTGGATCTGCCGGGCGCTGCCGATGGTGTTATGAACGAAGCCCAGTCCGCTGGCGACCGAGTAAAAGGATCCATTTGCATTCAATGGGGGCGTTCCGACGACAGGCGCACCATTGAAGGTAGAGTTCTGGAAGATGAAGTTTGCGGGAACATCCAAACTGGGGGTGTTCGTAAGATTGAATACGTCCAGGCTGAACTTCGCGGACACTGATTCGGTGAGTTTCGTTAGCTTGACGACGGACATATCAGTGCGCTTTTGCCACGACTGCCGGAAGAGGTTGCGCTGGCCAGTAGTGAAATTGGTCTCGAAGGTGTCGTTCGGTGGGATGGCGCCATTGAGGTCGCCAGGGTTAAGCAGTGGCACCGTGAAGCAGTTTGCACGCAGCGCCGGGCCGCTAACTCCATTAAGACCCGTGTACGCCTGTTTAGGAGAACAGCCCGCGGCAAGCGGTGCGATTGGGTTCGTGATATTGTCGTTCACACTGTAAAAAATACTTCCGACAGCGCCTGAAAAGTCCACCACGCTGTAGGGCTGCCCGCTTTGGATTACCGCGATACCTCGAATGGCCCACCCATCCACCAGCCGGCCCTTCAGTGAAGAATGACGATAAAAGTTCGGAAATTCGTACAAGTAGTCGAAGTTGAACACATGAGTGCGATCAAAATCAGAAGACCCATATCCACTGCGCAAATTCAGGGGATTGTTACCGTTGTAGAGTAAGCCGAGGGCACTTTGCTCATCCAGGGAGTGCGAGTACGTGTAGGAAAAACCAGCCTGAAATCCGTGACTGATGCGTTTTTCCACGTGGGTCTGCAGCGCATTGTATGCCGAATTCCCTTCTGTTGTGTATGATTCTGACTCCGCCGAATAGCCTACGTAGGGAACGCGCAGGTCGGTGTTTCCGCCTTCATACGTGGATAGAAACGGGCCCTGCGCGTTGGGCAGTGAGAGTGGCGCACAACTCGTGGTGCAACCTGCAGGTCCAACCACTTGGTAACCATATGTGTATTCCTGTCCATGAATCGGGTTCGTTGGCGTCGCAATGCCCGGCTGGTTAAAAGGGATCGGGATCACTTCGTGCCGGCCGAGGTTGCTCACATAGCCGACCTCAATCGCTAAGTCATCGCGCGGCTGCCATTGAACATCCAGGGTATTGTTCATAGTGTATGGAAGCTTGTTGGAGCGATTATAGATACCGAGAGAAAACAGCGGTGCTCCCTGCGTGATCTGGCCTGCGTTGGGCAGGAACTTGCTGACGTCTGCAGGATTGCCTGTTGGCGCAGGGCCAAGCGATGCTCCCCAAGGATCGGAAAGCGAACCGCCGAGGGGCGAGTTCGGGTCACATGTGTTGAAGAAATTTTCATATTTGGCAGTGAATGCGGTGCAGACTTGAGCAGCGACGAATGGAGGAGCCTGGTTTACGCCAAAAGGACCAGAATCCACCAGGCCAACCGTGTAACTCGGTGAGAGATAGCTAACCAGTTCACCGCGGTCGTAATAGAAGCCAGTGCCGGCGCGAATCACCACTTTGTTGTGGAATCTCTCGGGGCTCCACGCCAGACCTAATCGTGGCGCCAATCCCCACTGTCTTCCGGTCAGTGTGGTATCGCTGATCCCCGGGGTGGGTGCCTGTGCATTATTTCCGGCAACGATCAAGCCATTCGAAGCGACCGTGCCGGTACTTTCATCGAATGAGTAGCGAGCCGGATCGAAATTAAAGATACGACCGTACTTCTCCGACAGGCCTCCATTCCAATCAAAGCGTAAACCAGCGGTTAAGCTGAGGTTGGTGCGGATCAGAATTTTGTCTTGGAGATACAGACCAGTTTGTTTTGCGCGATAATAACGATTCGCATTTCCCTGCAGATAAGTAGTGGCCAGGAAATTGGCATATGGAGAAACTAAGCCCTGCAGGAACTCATACAGGTCCACCGATTCCACGATACCTTTATTGGTCCTGTCGTCGCGAGTGTTGAGCTGAGTGTATGCGTAGCTGCCACCAAGGGTGAGCGTGTGTCTACTCAGGGTCCAAATGGCATTGGCCGAGGGATTAAATCGATTCTGGAAAACACCGGTGAAGGCTCCTTGGGAGGTCGGAGCGGCACCGATATTCAGAGTCTGATTAAAGATGCCAGGATTATTAGGGGAACTATTCCCCAAAATGTCGCTGATGGCTATTCCTGGGAAGTAAGAGGAACCGAACGAATTGATCCCCAATTGGCTCGAGGTGAACGGCTGTCTGTTTGTAATGTAGATTTTTTCGCGCACGAAACCAAAAGTTTCGGTGACGCTTAGATTTGGTCGTAACTGCTGAGCATTCGTAATCGAGCCCACCTGACTGCCTGCATCTGTTTGCTCACTGAAGCCGGCGACATTCGAGAAAGCATAGGGAGCGGTGCTCGGATCGTGTTGGAAATAGTACTTGACCGATAAGAGGTCCTTGGCAGTTGCATTCCAGTCGATGTTCGCGACTGCTTGGTGGGAGAAGAAATAAGCCGTCCCGGGAACAACCGCGTTGTCCGGGAAAGCTGGCGTGGGTGTGGGGCCATTCGCCGAAGGAATCAGAAACTGGCCGTTGGGCAATTTGAGTTGAAAGAGGGCAAGCGCTACGGGGCTAATCTGATTGGTCGTGAGCAGTGGTTGTCCAGTCGGTACCGCAAAATTGGTATTGGCAAGGTTGGCCAGGCCCTGTGGCGTTCGGTTGCTGTCGGTAAGGCCGAAAGGGACGGTGAGCCGCGAAATGCCAATCTCCTGATCGGATACGTTGACGTGCTGGTAGGCGATGAAGGCGAAGAGTTTGTCTTTGATGATCGGGCCGCCCAGCGTCCCACCCGCCGTTTCACGGTGCAGGTCAGGAACCTTTTGGTCGGTCGGAATGTGCGGGTCCAGCTGAAAAAATAACGGTGCAGCATTGATCCAGTTCGTCCCTCGATGCAGATAAGCACTACCGTGATAGCTGTTTGTGCCTGAGGTTGTGCTCAGATCGATATGCGCGCCGCTGGTTAAGCCTTGCTGAGCATCGTACATGGAAGTGTTCACCCGAACTTCCTGAATGGTTTCAGGTGCAGGCGTTGGTAACGCTTGCCCGATCGCCAAGTAGACGGAGGCGTTGCTCTGAATGACTCCGGGGTTGTTGGCAAGCCCGCCGTTCGTACCGTTTACCACGCGGGCAGAATTCACTTGACTGGTACTCTTGCCGTTGAACAAGTTACTCGAATCGACGCCATTCAGCAGAAAGCTGTTGCTCGTGTCACGCTGACCGTTTGCCCAGATTGGCAGATTACCCAAGCCGCTGTTGACTCCGGTGCCGCCAGCGAGCTCTACGCTTACGCCTGGAGAAAGCATAGCTAAACCCGTGAAACTGCCGGTTGGCAGAGGAACCGACTCGATCTGCGCCTTGTCGAGTACATAGCCGTTAGTTGTGTCAACCGCATTCAAAAGTGGCGTTTCTTCGACGGTAATGGTTTGGTTCACCTGACCGATTTTCAGAGTTGCGTTTACCGTTGCTGTGCGGTTCGCCTGCACCAAAATCGACGGGATTTTCTGTGTCTGAAACCCATCGTGCGAGAAAGTCAGGGTGTAGGTACCGATTGGCAGATTCACGAGACTGTAACTGCCGGTTCCATCAGTTTTTTGAGTGCGGGTCAGCGTGGTCTGATCGCCCACAAGGACCACGGTCGCGTCCGCCACGGCTGCGCTAGAGCTATCTTCAACCGTTCCGGCAATCCCACCTAGGGTCTGCTGGGCCTGCGCGCAAGGCGTGAACGTAAACGCCAGCGAGAAGATCGCCAAGGGGAACAGCACGAGAAGACTGATTCTCTTTATCATTGAGGACCTCTGTACCGGGCGTGCGTTATCGGAGGACCACGTCCTTACCCTTCTGTTGTGTTCGCGTCACGCTTTGCCTTGATCTTCCGAACTGTGGAGCGTCTCAGCGACACTATTCCCAATTCGTCTGGAAATGAACCTCATTGTCGTGATGACTTAAATCAATTATTTTGATTCTTGTGGCTCTGGTGAGCTAACCGAGGAAGCGTATTGGACTGGCAACCGACCTTAGCGCAACAGTATCCCGAAAGCACTTATCGCGAAATGCGCTGGCGCATGATCGGCCCATTCCGAGGGCACCAGTGGCTCTCGCCAACTTGGCAGTGGCTTCCGAGAGCACCAGGAAAGCAGAAGCGTTGATGCACCACCCAGAGCGCGCGCCGAGGGCTACGTAAAAGGCAAAGGTCTCTGGCGCGCCAGGGGAAGGATGCCCCCGATGGCGCAAAGAGCTACATCGTGAAGGGCAGAATGACCGAGGGGTTCGCGTTCGTGGCCTATCCCGCCGAATACCGCTCCTCGGGTGTGATGACCTTTATAGTGAACCAGGATGGAATTGTTTATCAGAAGGATCTGGGTAAGAAGACCGAGGCGCTCGGCAACGCCATGCAGGAATACAACCCCGATTCCAGTTGGCGCAAGGTGGAGGAGGCAGGGCAATTCAAACTAAGTTCGAAAACCCAACAGCGTCGACGCGAGAGGCACGGCCCCACCCCCGCTATTGAACACCTGGTTGACCGGTACGGCTGCAGACTCTTCCGCATGGCTTAGAACATGACCGGGAATCACCGAGACACTGCAGAAGTGGTGCAGAATGCGACCGTAAAAGCAATCTGCGAGCACCTCGCAATTCCCATTACGCGAGCCGTCTGAACCGACTCATTTGCTGCCTCTATCGTTTCCTATGGGCCTCGTCACCAGCTGCTTCTCTAAAGCTCCGCCAAGGCGCGATGAACAAGGCTAATGGCAATCGATCCTTCACCCACGGCGGCGGCCACGCGCTTCACGTTACCCGACCGAACGTCCCCAACTGCAAAAACTCCAGGTAGGCTTGTTTCCAGCATCTGTGGAGGACGGGCCAGCGGCCAAACCGGGGTCTCCGTGGCGGCATCCAGATCCCGCCCTGTGAGGATGAAGCCCTTATTATCGAGGGCCAGGCAGCCACTCAGCCAATCGGTTCTGGGAGAGGCTCCTGCCATGATGAACACGTGGCGGATTTCATTGCTAGCAGTCTCTCCACTAGCGTTGGAACGCCAGGTGACACGCTCCAAGTGCGTATCGCCTTCGAGATCCACGATTTCCGTTTTGAAGTGCAGCTCGATTGCGGGGTTCTCTTCGATGCGCTGGATCAGGTAGCGGGACATTGTGTCTGACAACTGACCGGACCGCACCAGCATGCGGACCTTGCTTGCGGTCTGGGAGAGGAACACTGCCGCTTGTCCGGCAGAATTTCCTCCACCAACCACGACGATATCCTGTTGTTCGCACAACTGAGACTCCATGTACGTCGCGCCGTAATAGATTCCTTGCCCCTCGAACTTCTCGAGATTGGCGATTCGCGGTTTGTTGTACTGTGCCCCAGTAGATATGACAATGGCGCGTGCCGGGAGCCGGTTGCCATTGTCCAACACCACCTGGTAGGGACGGCTGTCGCAATCGAGCCGGGCTACGCCGTGCGCGAGCATCATTTTGGCTCCGAATTTCTCTGCTTGAGCAATAGCCCGTGTCGCCAGTTCGAGCCCAGAAACTCCAGTCGGAAAGCCAAGGTAATTTTCAATCTTCGAGCTTGATCCTGCCTGCCCGCCAGGAGCAGCAATCTCGATTACCAGCGTATCCAGGCCTTCCGAAGCTGCGTAAACAGCCGCTGCCAAACCAGAAGGTCCGGCGCCGACAATAATCAAATCGCGGAGCTGCGACTCGTCAATACCGCTGTTGAATCCGAGGCCATCCGCCAATTTCTGAACGGTCGGGTTGCGCAACACGCCGTGCTGATTGCAAACGACCACGGGAATTTCATCGAGCTTTATCTCAAAACGGTCCAGGAGTTCCTGCGATGTCTTGTCTGTGTCGAGATCCACGTAGGTGTAGGGATGTCCATTCCGGCTTAGAAACTCGCGCAGCTCCAGTGTCTTGGCCGAGTAACGCGACCCCATCAGAATGAAGTTGCCCTGCCCGCGCCTGATCAGCTCAAGCCGCCTCAGTATGAAAGCCCTCATGAAGATCTCACTGAGTTCGGCGTCCTTCGCAATGAGCGAGCGCAATCCATCGCCAGTCAGTTCCAGGAATTCGCCAGGTTCTGTGGTCCGAGCGAGGACCAGGCAGCGGTGCCCGGAGATCATGGTCATCTCACCCGTAAACTCGCCCCGCGCGTGGGTTGCAATGGGGCGCTCGCCCGTGAGATCAGGCTGCACAATCTCCATGCTCCCCGAAAGCAGGACGAAAAAGGGGACATTCGTGTCACCAGGCTCAAACAGGATTTCGCCCGTCTGCACTTGTCGGACTTTGCCGAGCGGCAGAACGCGGCTGATTTGAGATGCGGTCAACACCGGAAAGGCTTGGGTGCGTGCATCGAGCGCGCTGGGTATTAAACCGGACATTGAAGAAGAGGACATTTTTCCTCCCGAGGCTATTTAGGCGTCGCGAGTATTAGACCACGGATGTGACCGTTCGGCTTGGTCACTGTTTTGTGAGCGTGCGGGCGCGCCACGGCAACGTTTGTCGCTGACTCTATGTCTTGCGGTCCCAAAAAGCTGCGTCAATCCCGCCAGGGACAGTGGCCATTTAACTGTGCTGGCAGACTTCGTCATAGCGCAAGGTTGAGCCGATGTCCATCGATCAGTCGGACTCAACGACGATGGAGGTTGATCCTAAAGCGCGGCCGGATGCGCACGCTGGTTTGGTCGCAGGGGCCTGCGTTTGAGCGTGTTCCCCGGACACGGCGAGGATAGTGAACGCCATCAAGATTGCTAGCAGTCGCAACCGGACCCCCTGCCCGGCACCACCGATAAGATGGAATCTGACCATTGCGCATCTTCTCGACGGCACAAGCGACTTTGTACTTAGGAAGTTGTCGATCTCTGCGTGTGCAACTGTTGCTTGACCGCATCTCGTACACAGCGGACAACCGGAGCCAGTCTGCCGATGTGTCTGGAATGCAGTAGCCAGACATTTTGAATCGGAGAGAAGTCCTTCACCTTGACCGGCTTAATGAATCTGCGCCAGACAGAAGATTGAAATACCTGCGGCATCACGAGCCCCAGTCCCAGGCCTTCGGAGATCAACGAAAGCTGCAGCTCATATCCTTCCGCCTCTACTGCAGAAACGAATGGCAGGCCCGCGCTGAAGGAGTGCCGCCTCGAGCGATTGGCGAGCGCCGCATCCGTGGGGATTGAGTACCCATGCGTTCGAAGCAAGCTGTTCCAGTGTCGCGGACTGCGATAAGCGCTTGGATTTCGCCGCAACGACTGTGAACGGTCCGTTCCCAAGGCACTCCGACATTATGGAAGCCGGCGGCATGTTCCCCTCCGGCAAGAACACGACGGCGCAGTCCAGGGCTCGATTTGCGAGGCGCTCTAAAAGCACCCCGCTCCATTGCACGAACGCCTGAATTCGTACTTTCGGGAAATCGACGCGGAGGCGCCTGATCGGCGAACCTATCGCAAGATCCCCGAGCGACTCGCGACATGCCAAAACGAAAATCACCGGACGGCTCGCCCCCATGCATAATGCCCGTCTTTAAATCGTTTACGGAACTCAGCACCGGCTTTGCGAACTCGTAGGTCTCCTGTCCAGCGCGAGTAGGCTGCAGGGGCCTGGTGTGGCGGTCGAGCAGCGGCGTGCCGAGCACATCTTCGAGGTTCTGAATTCTGCGCGTCACGGCCGATTGGGTGAGATGGAGATCCGCAGCTGCCGCCACGATGGAACGGTGATCCACGACCGAAACGAAAGCCTCCAGGTCAATGAGGTTCATGAGCTTCTATCCCCTTTCTGCATGCTTTTCTGATGCTCATGCTTGACCTAGATTCCTCATTCGCGATCCTGACGGTACTAGAATGCACGATTTGCATAATGAGTATCAAGAAGTTTCATGGTGCTTACTATGCACAACACGAATCTATCATTTCATTGCCGGACCCGCAAGAGTAGCGGCGAGCCCTCAAGGGAGAAGCGAAGCGGACGCCGGTTTATAGGCGCCGCAAAGCGAAACCAAGATATGTGGATTGTCAGACTGGCCCTCAATCGACCTTATACCTTTATCGTCCTGGCTCTGCTCATTCTCCTGTTGAGCCCGGCCGTGATTCTCCGCACGCCCACCGACATCTTTCCCAATATCAATATCCCAGTGATCTCGGTCGCGTGGACGTACACCGGGCTCAATCCAGAAGATATCGAGGCGCGATTGACCACGCCTTACGAGAAGGCTCTTACGACGCTCGTCGATAATATCCAGCACATTGAATCGACCAGCTACAACGGCGTCTCCGTGGTGAAGATTTATCTTCAACCTGGAGCCAGTCTCGATTTGGCAAACGCTCAAGTAGTCGCCGTTGGTCAGTTTGTCCCTGCGGTTTCTTCCGCCCGCGATCCAGCCGCCCGAGATCATCAATTTCAGCGCTTCCAGTGTTCCCATTCTGCAACTCGGGCTCTCGGGAAAGGGAATGTCCGAGCAGGCGCTCAATGATGAAGGGTTCAACTTTTTGCGGCCGCAGCTGATTGCGGTGCCGGGCGTGGTGATCCCCTATCCGTATGGCGGCAAACAACGCCAAGTGATGATCAATATGGATCAGAACCAGCTGCAGGCGAAAGGAGTTTCCCCGACCGATGTTCTGAATGCCGTTAACGCGCAGAACCTGATTCTCCCCTCAGGCACGGCCAAGGTTGCGGAAAGTGAACTGGACGTGCGCATGAATGTGGCGCCACGCACAATTGCCGCGCTCAACAACATCCCCATCAAGCAGGCCGGCAACACAACGATCTATTTGAGAGAAGTGGCCCGCGTGAGTGACGGGTTCGCTGTGCAGTCCAACGTGGTACGCCAAGATGGTCAGCGCGGTGTGCTGGTCACAATTCTCAAAGCCGGCACAGCATCGACTCTCGATGTCGTCTCAGGAATCAAACAGCTGCTACCGCGCGCAGCTTCGATTCTGCCCCCGGAGATGAAGATCACGCCCCTCGCCGATCAATCGGTATTTGTGCGCAGCGCGATTAACGGCGTAATCCGTGAAGGCGTGCTTGCCGGGGCGCTGACCGGATTAATGATTCTGCTCTTTATAGGCAGTTGGCGAAGCACCGTCATCATTGCTGTATCGATTCCTCTGTCCATTCTAACCTCCCTGCTCATGCTAAGTTTTCTTCACGAAACGATCAACATTATGACGCTTGGCGGGCTCGCTCTTGCGGTCGGCATACTCGTCGACGATGCCACGGTCGTGATTGAAAACATCAACCGCATTCTGGAAGAAGGACATGAAGCGGATATTAAGCAGGCGATCTTGGATGGCTCCCAGCAGGTCGCTGTTCCGGCGCTGGTTTCGACGCTCTGCATCTGCATCGTTTTCATGCCGCTGTTCCTGCTCGGTGGTGTTGCGCGCTATCTGTTCGTGCCGCTAGCCGAAGCGGTGGTGTTTGCCATGCTTGCGTCCTACTTCTTCTCTAGGACCCTTGTTCCGACGCTGGCGATGTACATGCTCCGGCTGAAAAAGGACCGAGGCGAGTCGCGCAACCCTCTCGTGCTGTTTCAGAGACAATTCGAGCATGGCTTTGGCAGAGTTCGCAGCGCCCACGAACGATTGCTGACTGCTCTCCTCACGCATCGGAAGGTCTTTATTCCGGCGTTTCTTGGACTCTGCCTCAGCGTCTTTCTCCTGGCGCCCTGGCTCGGGCAGGACTTCTTCCCCGACACCGACAGCGGTCAGTTCATCCTGCACATACGCGCGAAGACCGGGATACGTATTGAGGATTCTGCACAGCTTGCCGATCTGGTAGAGGACTCCATTCGCAAAGAGATGCCGCCGGATGAAATCGATAACATTCTCGACAACATTGGCCTGCCTTTCAGCCCCTATAACCTGATGCACTCGACCTCGGGGGTGCTTGGCGCCAATGACACCGATGTGCTGGTGTCCCTGCGCAAGAAGCATCACCCCACTGGGCAGATACGTTCGCGCCCTTCGTCAAAAGCTTCCCAGGAGTTTCCCGGCACGACCTTCTACTTCTTGCCTGCCGACATCGTGACCCAGATTCTCAACTTCGGCCTGCCCGCACCGATCGACATTCAGATCGAAGGCAACAACATTCAGGCCAATCACGCTATTGCCGGCAACATCATGACGGAGTTGCACCAGGTTCCCGGGCTGACCGACCTGCATATCCAACAGCCGCTCGACTATCCGACGCTCGACGTCGACGTCGACCGGACCAAGGCCTTGCAGGCGGGATACAAGGAGCAGGATGTTGCTCGAAGCGTGCTGAACTCGCTGAGCGGGAGCTTTCAGATTACGCCCATGTTCTTCGTCAACTGGAATAATGGCGTGAACTACAACTTGGTCGCGCAGACCCCGCAATACCGAATCCAGTCGGTCAAGGACATTCAGAACATCCCGATCGCCGGCGGCCGACAGGGCAATCCGGAGATTCTGGCAGATGTTGCTTCGATGAAGCGCGGCAACGAGATAGCCATTGTCTCGCACTACAACATCCGCCGCGTCATCGATATCTACGGGACGCCGTCAGGACCGCGATCTGGGCGCGGTCAGCCGGCGATGTAAGCGCATCGTCGACGCCCACCGCAAGTCTTGCCGCGCGGAACATTCATTACGATACGCGGCCAGGTGGAGACCATGCGCGAGTCGTATATCGGCCTGATAGCCGGCCTGGGCTTCGCGATCGTGCTGGTCTACATGTTGATCGTCGTCAACTTTCAGTCGTGGCTCGACCCTTTCATCATCATCACCGCTCTTCCGGCAGCCATGGCCGGCATCGTTCTCTTGCTCTTTTTCACGCACACGACGCTCAGCGTCCCCGCTCTCATGGGCGCCATGATGTGCATAGGAGTCGCACGGCCAACAGTATTCTGGTCGTCTCCTTCGCTAAGGAGCGACTGGTGATCATGGCGACGCGTGATGGCGGCGATCGAAGCCGGCACCACACGGTTCCGACCGGTCTCATGACCGCCCTCGCCATGATCATCGGCATGGTACCGATGGCGCTCGGCCTGGGCGATGGCGGGGAACAGAATGCGCCTCTGGGACGCGCGGTCATCGGGGGGCTGTTCTGCGCCACGGTGGCAACGCTTGTCTTCGTCCCGTCGGTGTTCGCTCTGTTTCACACGATCTCCCCTGCCTCTTCTTCAAAGTCACCGGAGATGTCCAGGGACAAGTTATCGCCTATTAGGGAGCCGCAGTCATGACACGGAATGAGTCAAACCAAGTACAAACGGTTGCTACAACGCCCGGGCCCAGGCGAACTGCCGTATGGCAGACCATCGGTCTTGGAACGATCCTCGTCCTTTGCCTCGCTTACGCGGTTTTTGAAGGCATTCATTCGCGCGTGGAAGCCAAGGCCGAGCTGCGCCAGGTGGCGATGAACTCGGCGATATCTTTTGTCAACGTTGTCTGTCCGAAAGGCGGAGCCGAGGCGGAAGAGATTGAGTTGCCGGGCAACACCCAGGCCTTCACCGACACCCCGATCTACGCCAGGACCAATGGATATGTGAAGTATTGGTACGTGGATATTGGAACGCGAGTCAAGCAGGGCCAACTTCTAGCCGTGATCGAGACACCAGAACTCGACCAGCAGCTTCGGAGGCCAAGGCAGACCTGAAGAATGCTGAGGCGAACCTGCAGATCGCGGACATTACCGCGACGCGCTGGCAAAATCTGCTCAAGACCGATTCCGTCTCGCACCAGGAAGCGGACCAGGCGGTAAGTGATCTTCATTCCAAGGAAGCGTTGGCAGATTCCAACCGTGCTAACGTCGATCGCCTGGAACAGCTGCAATCCTTTGAACGTATCCTCGCGCCCTTGACGGGGTCATCACCGCTCGCAACACCGATATCGGAGCGTTGATCCAGGCCGATACTCGGCTCCCAAAGAAATCTTCCATCTTTCTGCCATCCGGAAGCTGCGCATTTACATTCCAGTTCCCGAAGTCTATGCCTCTTCCGTGAAGACCGGAGACAAGGTCGATGTGACCTTGGACGCCTTTCCCGGACAGAAATTTGCCGGGAACGCTGGTGCGCAACGCGAATGCGATTGACACCACTTCACGTACGCTGAATGTAGAGGTTGATGTCGACAATTCGTCCGGACGGCTGATGCCGGGAGCCTACGCTTTCGTGCACTTTAAGGTTCCGGCTACCAGCGGAGCCGTGGCCTTACCCTCGAATGCTCTCCTGTTTCGCGCAGAGGGCCTGCGCGTTGGCGTCGTCCGGAACGGTCATGTAGAACTAACGCCGATCACGATCGGGCAAGACTACGGCAACACTGTGGAAGTGCTTTCGGGACTGGCGCCTCAGGATGCCGTCATCGTGAACCCCTCGGATTCTCTTGCAGAGGGAGCGGCCGTCCAGGTTGTGAACGCGGCGGCCGATGGAGTGCCGCGATGAAGCGCCACCTTCTTACACCTGCCATCCTCATTATGGTGCTGTTGTGTGGATGCATGGTGGGTCCCAAATATGTCCGGTCGACGGCGCCACAGACGCAAGGCTTCAAGGAGTTAGGCAACTCGCAAGAGGAAGAGGGCTGGAAAGTGGCGCAGCCCGACGACACTCTTCTCCGCGGAAAGTGGTGGGAGCTTTACGGCGACACAGAATTGAATGAGTTGGAAGAACAAGTGGACCCTTCCAACCAAACCTTGAAGATTGCCGAAGCAACCTTTCGACAGGCCCGAGCGGCGATCCGGTTCAGTCGTGCGTCGAAAGCTCCCACCATCGGAACTGCTCCCAGCATTTCTACGGTTAGGGATTCAGCCAATCAGCCCTATTTCCCGGCTAGCGAGGCCAACAATGGCACGGGAGATTTCACACTTCCTCTGGATCTTTCCTATGAGATCGATCTTTGGGGGCGCGTGCGCCGCACCGTTACGGCCTCAACAGAACAAGCACAGGCCAGTGCTGCCGATCTGGAGACCGCACGTTTGAGTCTCCATGCTGAAGTTGCTATCGACTATTTTGAGGTCCGCAGCGCGGATGCGCAGGAGAGGCTCCTTAACGACACCGTAAATGCGTACGGTGAGGCGCTGGATCTGACGAAAAACCGCTTTGAGGGCGGCGCCGCACCTAAATCGGACGTCGCACAAGCGCAAACTCAGCTAGATGCCGCGCGTGTTCAGGCCACCGACATCGCGGTTGTGCGAGCACAGTATGAACATGCTCTGGCGATCCTAATTGGGAAACCTCCGGCTGCCTTCGATCTGTCCCCGATCCCGCTCAATCTCCAGCCGCCCACCCTGCCGTCCATCCCGGTTGCACTTCCCGCACAGCTACTCGAGAGGCGCCCTGATATCGCAGCAAGCGAACGCCGCATGGCGGCGGCCAATGAACAGATCGGGATCACCCGGGCGGCTTATTACCCGACGCTCAACCTCGCTGCCGTTGCTGGGCTGGAAGGTTCGTCATTATTGAACTGGTTCAATTGGCCCAGTCGTTTCTGGGCTGTTGGGCCGGGACTATCGGAAACTCTCTTCGATGCGGGGAGACGGCGCGCCACCACAGAATCGGCGAAGGCTGGATATGACAGCGCCATTGCCAACTATCGTCAAACTGTACTCACCTCATTTCAGCAGGTAGAAGACAACGTCGTTGTTCTGCGTGTACTCCAGACGGAGTCAGCCCAACAGCACGACACCACTGCAGCAGCCGAAGAAGCTCTGAATCTCTTTCAGAATCGATATGCAGGTGGCGCCGATACCTATCTTCAGGTCGTCACTTCGCAGACAACCGCCCTGGCCAATGAACGAAATGATATCGATATTATGAGGCGGCAATTTGAGGCTAGCGTTCTTTTGATCAAGGCATTGGGCGGAGGATGGGACGTCTCGAAGTTGCCTCAGTCGTAGATGGAGGACAAGATGTTCCTATATCCGCAACGGAGGAAAGAGAAAACGGCATCCATGTCAATTCGTGCCAGGTCAGAAAGCCTATGGTGATGCATGGCTTAGCGGGGTGGGCAACGCGCCGTGCAGCTTCGGCCGCGGATTCAATCTGCGACAGCACAAAGGGGGCATGATCGAAAATGGTTCAACCCGCAGGTGTCCGTTCGATCCCGCGAGCGCGGCGCGTGAGCAGTTGGGCACCTAGCTCGCTCTCAAGATCTCGAATCTGCCTACTCAACGAAGGCTGTGACGCGTGCAGAGATTGCCGACGCGATTGTCTCCGTCGCGTCGGGCAGGGCGGCCTACATCACCGGCCAGATCATACGGGTGAATGGGGCAAGACGGCGAGCTGATGGTGCGCCTCAGCTGTTTCTTCATTCGTCCTGTTAGGAAAGGCGTTCAGACGTTGAAGGTCTTCTCACCCATTTGAATTCGCGCGGTACTAAATCGGAAGTCCGCTGACCACTGCATTGGAAAAAGGGGAAACCCGTTCTCATTCATCGGCGACTCCAGGACTTGTTTGGCCAATGTAACGACAAGGCGGATGGACGCAGGCGTGTTGGCGACGGTTTCGAAGTTCATTTCGTTTCCCTTTCAATCCCTGCGTCCATGTAAGCGCAGTTAACAAGGCGCCCACTTATGAACATTTCTAACAAGCACCTTTGACTAGGAAAGGTTCAAACCCACAACGGGAAAAAGGTCATTCGCGAAGCGATAAATGTGTCTGAAACCTTCACGCTATATGTCGTTCCGACAAAGAACCGTCGCATGGACGGCTTCATTAACCTAGTTTCTGGGATGGTCGTCACATGCGGGTGTGCTAAAGGTTACAGATTCTTGATCAGGTGACACTCATAATCGAGGTGCACGCGCCTCCTTGAGAGGGAGTCCATTCTTGGAGCTAACGATTCGTCGGGGTCGTTCGGCTTAGATCTCGATTCCACAACTGTTGCTGAAACATTGCCGTACTCATTTTGTGTGGGTTCCCTGTTACAGCCGTCACCTTTGTGACGTGTTGGAGATCCCCCATTTGCAACTTACCAGGTCGCGCTGGCTACAAAAGCAGGTTCACCATCCTGAGGAACGCTTTCATGAAGCGTAGCGGACCTAATCGGTCTGTCTGCATTTGTGTCCTGTTTCTCTTGGTAACACCGTTGGCGCTCGCAAGTGGAGATGCGAACCAACCGCAGGCTGGCGCGAAACATGATTCGGCGCCGCCGGCCCAAGCAAAGGAGTCGGACTACCTTGGCGCGGAAGTCTGCAAGACCTGCCACGAGGAGATGTACAACAGTTGGGAGAAGACCCCTCATTGGAAGACCACACTCGATACCAAAGGTGGCCCTTCTCATCAGGGATGCGAAAGTTGCCACGGCCCCGGCGCTGCCCACGTGGCCGGAGGCGGCGACAAAACCAAGATTTTCATTTTCTCCGAACACACTACCAAGGAAATTGACGACCGCTGCCTCACCTGCCACGGCTCCTCGGTTGAGCACATGAAGGCCACGAATTCCGTTCACCATCAGAATCAAGTGAACTGCATTTCCTGCCATTCACCTCACCACGCGCAAACCAAGGAGTTCCTGCTGGTCAAAGCCCAGCCCGAGTTGTGCTACGCCTGCCACCTCCAGCAGAAGGCCCAGTTCGCCATGCCCTTTCACCATCGCGTCAACGAGGGTTTGGTGCAGTGCACCGATTGCCACAATCCCCACGGCACAGAACTGCCCCAGCAAGTCCGCATGTCTCCCACGCAGGACAGCGTCTGCTTCAAGTGTCACGTCGATAAGCATGGTCCCTTCGTTTTCGAGCACGCCGCGGTCAAAGTGGAGGGATGCAGTTCCTGCCACATTACGCATGGCTCTGCCAATCCGCACCTACTGAAATTCAGTAACGTAAATATGCTTTGTCTGCAGTGCCACACCACGTCGACCTTTAGCGGCGCGCCCGGCACGCCTTCATTCCACAACCAGGCAACTCAATTCCAGGCTTGCACGCTTTGCCACGTGCAAATTCACGGATCGAACTTCGATCCCACCTTTTTCAAATAGTGACCATCACGACTATCCTCGGCCGCTCAGCCCGAAGCCTTCCGCTCTGCATGTTGCTCGCAGTTCTTTCACTCGCGCCACCTTCCCGCGCGCAGCTGAAAACCGACTCCTCCGATCAAAAAGGAGTCGATTCGGGTGGTTACAACATTCAGCAATCCGCCGAGCTGGGCTACCGCGCCACCTGGATCAACGGCAACCACGATACCTACGATACCTTCGTGAACCTTGGCGATGGCGTGCGCCTGCTCAGTTATACCCTGGACTTGCGCTCGATCGACCATCGCGGCCTTCTCTTCGACAACCTCAGCTTCAGCAGCTTCGGCTTCGGTGGCGATCCGAATGATGTCGCGCGTCTCAGCATCACGAAGAACAAATGGTATGACTTCCGTGGCCTCTACCGCCGCGATAAAAATTTCTTTGATTATAATCTGTTCGCCAATCCGCTCAATCCCGCTACATCCAAGCCTGCCTTCGCCAGCACCGTCTCGCCCAATGCGCTCGATACATCCCGCCGCATGCAAAGTTACAATTTGACGCTGTTACCCCAATCGTCCGTTCGTTTTCGTCTGGGCTACTCGCGTGTTTCGAGTGAAGGCCCGGGCTTTGAGTCCTACGATTCCGGGGTCCTGCCGCTCTTGACCACGAACTATCGCACCACCGAAAACGCCTACAACGCGGGCGTCGACATCCGCATCCTTCCCAAGACGACTCTCTCCTACGATCAGTTCCTGGCCTACGACAAGCAGGACAACATCACCTCCGATCGAAATCTGAATTTCCTTCTTCCCGGTTCTGTCCCTGTCGATCTTGGAATCGTCTGGAATACGGTGGGCGCTACGCCCTGCGCAACTCCGTTGCCCGCCACGACGCCAGGCTTTGCAAACCCGGCATGCAACGGCATTCTGTCGTATTCCCGCGCTGGCCGGCCCCGCAATTTTTCGCCCACGGAGCATTTCAGTTTTCAGTCCACCTACTTCAAGAATTTGGAGATGTCCGGCTCCGCAGGTTACAGCGCCAGCGACAATCCGGTTCCCGATTTCAACGAAGTCCTCAACGGCCTCACCACTCGCACCGACACTCGAGGTAGCACCACTGCGGTCCTGCCGTCGCCAAGCGCGTATCCGTCGATGCGGATTGGTCCGGAATTTACTCGGTGACTGAAAAGTTCCGCATCCTGGACTCTTTTCGTTACGACAACTGGCGCATTCCCGGCCTCTGGAACGCCGTCGAAGGAAACCAGTTCTCGGCTTTCGGTGCGGGGTTCCCCTCTTTGCTGCTTCCCATCACCCAATTTACTCCCGCAACATTCAACACGATTTGCCCCGCCCCTTACACCGCAGCATCCTGTCCCCAGCATGCTTCCGGCTCCGGCGCTGACTTCCTGAATCAGGCACACGCCAATTTCCTTGGCCAGAATCTCAAGCAGAATACGCTTCACCTCCAGTACGGTTTTGCGCCGCGTTACAGCGCGCGCGTCGGCTATCGCTACTCGAACAGGAATATCGCTACTTTCAGTTCCTCATTTAATAACGCCGAAATCTATTTCCCAGGCGGACCAACGGGAACTGCTGCGAACGACCGTCTCGCCGCGCGAGGTGACTGCGCTTTCCCCGCTGCCCCTGCTCCTCATGTGCTGCCCTCCAATTGCACACTGCAGGCGAATGGTTCCATCGTTGAAACTGGTCCGGTCGCCGCTAGCGACACCGCGCGCCAGCTTACCGAGATCAATGAGCACGCCGCTCTCCTCGGTCTGACCGCCCGCCCTATCGACACGCTCCGCATCACCGGCGATTTCGAATTCGGCTACAACGATTTCTCTTTCACTCGCACCAGCCCGCGCCAGTTGCAAAGTTACAAGATTCACGCGAACTACGCCCCCCAGCAGTGGCTCAATCTGGATGGCGCAATCGATATTCACGAAAACCGTGACAACGTCTACCAGGTTAACAATCTCGAGCATGGCCGCTCCTACGCCTTCGTTGCCGTGTTTTCACCGAAACCGAAGTACTCGCTCGACATCGGTTACAACTACACCGATATTTATTCGCAAGCTCTCATCTGTTTTGCTGCGAGTGGCGCCGGCGTCCCCACCTACCCGTCATGCCCCATCGCTGGTTCGCCCGTGCCGCAAAGCGCCACGTCTTTCTATTCCAGTAATCAGCACTTTGCGTATTTTGACGTCATGTGGAATCCACTCAAACGCTTCCGGACGAATGTCGGCTATTCGGCCACCTTGGTAGGCGGCAATACTTTGTTCCTGAACCCACTTCAGCCAGCCGGAACATTGGCGTTCAACTTTGAAAAGCCGTATGCGAGTTTTCAGTTAGATCTCTATAAGGGATTCAGCTACAAGACTGCCTGGAACTACTACGGCTATGACGAAAAAGGACCAAGCGTGCTGCCCGGGCTTGCGCCGATTCCTTTGCGGGATTTCAACGGCAGTACCGGCACCTTCTCGGTCATCTATGCGTTTTGATCGCGACAACGTTTTGATCGCAACAACGCAGCAAATCGCTCGTGAGGCGGCAAATCACTCTATGGGAGGCATTACATGAATCATCGATGGATCGAAGTCCGTTTCGCGGTTTGTGCACTGGTGTTCGCCCTATTGTTCACGTCGTCGGCAAAAGCGCAGGGAGGCGCAGACTTATTCAAATCGAAATGCGCCGCGTGCCATGGGTCCGACGGATCGGCCAGCACCGCCGCGGGAAAATCCATGAAGATCCGCGATTTTCATTCGCCCGACGTCCAGAAGCAAACCGACGCCGAACTAACCGAGATCATCAGCGCCGGAAAAGGCGCGATGCCGTCCTACAAAGGCAAGCTCACCGACGAACAGATCAAGCAGCTAGTCAGCTACATTCGTGATCTCGCCAAAAAGTAGCCCCATCACGCCGGAGTGCTGGCGAATGTCCAAATCCGCGCGTGGTTCGGACGGAGGTATGCAGGAATGAGTCTGCCAGGACCTGAAACTCTACTTTATGTGGCTCTAGTGATCGCGGTTATTTTGATTGCGATCATCGTTGTTCACCCCGCCATCACGGCGACTCGTGGCGGCAAAATCGTCGCGTTCATGGCTCTTTTTATTCTGCCGATCCTTTGTCTGTTTGGTGCAGCCTCCGATCACGTTGAGCGATCCAAGCAGACGACCTTCTGCCTTTCCTGCCACATCATGGAGCCGTACGGGAAAAGCCTCTATGTGGATGACAAGCAGTACGTGCCCGCGGCACATTTTCAGAACCATCGGATTCCGGTCGACGAAGCCTGCTACACCTGCCACACGGACTATGCGCTTTACGGCGGTATACGGGCCAAGCTTCGCGGCTTGCGGCACATCTACATTCAGTATTTAGGGCATCCTCCACAGCCGGATCAGATCAAACTCTACACGCCTTACAACAATCGTGAGTGCTTGCACTGCCATCTGGGCGCCCGCGGCTTTCAGAGCAACGCTGTTCATGTGGCCATCATGGATTCGCTCAAGAGCAACGAAATGTCTTGCGTCACAAGCGGCTGTCACGACACGATTCACAACGTCAGCGAGCAAGGTAAAGTTAAATTCTGGAGCCCAGCGCAATGAGTGGGCCAATCAACGGACCAACGGCCAGATCCAAGTGCGGACAAACGATCGACCCAACGACCAACCAAATGGCCGACCAGGGGGTTTCCATCGCGCGAGAATTGCGATTCGGCGGCATTCTGCAGATGCTTGGACTCGCGGTAACAGTCATCAGCTTGATCTGGAAAGCGCCGCTATCCTTTCTGATGTTCGCCGGAATTGGTAGCCTGCTGATCTTCGCCGGAATCGTCGTATATCTCATCTCTCTGGTCTCCGCGGGCGCGGTATCGGAGTAGCTTGCCGGTGTCCGTCATCCTGTCGTCGGACATATCCGGGCCTTCGCCTTATAAAGCGAGAACCGCAGGGCAGATCGGCCCACCGCACATCCGAACCCAGGTTGCACCGCCAACCTTCTTTACGCTCCGCGCGCACCAAGCTCGCCCCAGTCAATCTCGCCGCGTCTGTGACCTGGCGCCTCGACCTCAGTCCAGCACTCTGGAAAGTCGAATTCGTAGAGTGAGTGGACGCAGCGACTTGCCATAGTCCTGCCCGCGCACTTCGAAAATTTGGTGGTTGCGCCTTTGAGTCTGATTTATGCTGCACTCCGCACTTTTAGCGGAGGCCTGCATGAATCGAATCACCCGCTTGATTTCCATCGCCTTCATTGAAATTTTAACTCTCTGCGTCGCAGCAAGCACCTTAGCGCAACAATATCCTGAAAGCACTTATCGCGAAATGCGCTGGCGCATGATCGGCCCATTCCGAGGGGGCCGCACGCGGGCACTCGCCGGCGTCGCAGGCCAGCCGGCCGTCTTTTACATCGGCGCCGTCAACGGTGGCGTATGGAAATCCAATGACGATGGCCGCAGCTGGTCGCCTATCTTCGATTCGCAGTCGACGCAATCGATCGGCGCCATCGCCGTCGCTCCTTCCAACCCGAACGTCATTTATGTGGCCAGCGGCGAAGGCCTCGCCCGCCCCGATCTTTCCGTCGGCGACGGTATCTACAAATCCACCGATGCAGGAAAAACCTGGGCGCATCTGGGACTACGCGGTGGCCAACAGATTCCCGGCTTGGCCGTCGATCCGCGCGATCCCAATCGCCTGTTGGCCGCCGTTCTCGGCCATCCCTACGGTCCCAGCGAAGAACGCGGAGTTTTCCTTTCGACCGACGGCGGTCAGAACTGGACCAAGGTCCTCTACAAGAATGAAAATACCGGCGGCGACCAAGTCGAATTCGATCCCTCGAACCCCGACATCGTCTACGCGTCGATGTGGTCCGTACGCCAGGCTCCCTGGGAAGATGCCAACGAGTATCAAGCCACAGATGGAGGCCTTTTCAGATCCACCGACGCCGGCAAAACCTGGCGACAACTGAAAAGTGGATTGCCCGATAATGTCGTACAGATGCACTTCGCGAGCGCGCCCAACCAGCCAAGCCGGATTTACGCCGTCATCGGCACCACCGTGCCCGGCGACTACGCTTCCGGCAAAGGACTCGGCATCTACCGCTCGGACGACGCCGGCGAAACCTGGACGCGCGCGACCGATGATGGCCGCCCGGCCATGCGCATCGGCGGCGGCGATTTACCCATGCTCGCCGTCGATCCGAAAAATCCAGACATCGTCTACAGCACGAGCATCGTTACCCTGCGCTCCATTGACGCCGGGAAGACTTGGGCAAGCATTCGTGGCGCCCCGGGAGGCGACGATTACCAGAACATCTGGATCAATCCCACAGACCCGAAAACGATTCTCATCGTCGGCGATCAAGGCGCGATCATCACCGTCAATGGTGGCGAAACCTGGGGCAGCTGGTATAACCAGCCGACGGGCCAGATTTATCACGTAAGCGTCACCAACGATTTTCCCTACAAAATCTGCGGCGGACAGCAGGAGAGCGGATCGGTCTGCACGTTGAGTCGCGGCAATGGCGGCACAATCACGTTTCGCGATTGGCGCCCCGTCGGCGCCATAGAATATGGCTACCTAGCGCCCGATCCTCTGAATTCCGACATCGTCTACGGGGCGGGCCGCTTCGAGGTTTCGAAATTTCACTGGGGCACCGGAGAAGTCCAAAACGTTACGCCGATTCCCCTCCGCACCGGCAAATACCGCACGGACCGCACACAACCCATAATGTTTTCACCCCTTAATCCGCACGTTCTGTACACCACAGCCAACGTGCTTTTTAAAACCACCGATGGCGGTGAAAACTGGCAGGTCATCAGCCCCGATCTCACGCGCGAACATCCCGGAATCCCGTCAAGCGTTGGCGATATGGCCGCAAAAGATTCCCAGGCCGATAAACATCGCGGCGCGATTTATGCTCTCGCTCCATCATTCAAGAACGAAAATACGCTTTGGGCTGGCACCGATGACGGACTTATCTGGAACACTCGCGACGCCGGCAAGAACTGGACTAACGTCACGCCACCGCAGCTGACACCTTGGAGTAAAGTCACCCAAATCAGTGCATCGCACTTTGACGACGCCTGCGCCTATGCTTCCGTCAGCCGCTTCCGTACAGATGACCTCAAGCCTTACATATATCGCACCCGGGACGGCGGCAAGACCTGGAAGCTGATCACCAGCGGCTTGCCGGACGGCGCGCCTGTTGACACAATCCGCGAAGATCCTGTGCGCAGAGGCTTGCTTTTTGCCGGCACGGAAAATAGCGTTTGGGTTTCCTTCGACGATGGCGACCATTGGCAAACGCTCCAGCTCAACCTTCCGCACACATCGATGCGCGACCTTTGGATTCACGACGACGATCTCATCGTCGGGACTCACGGCCGCTCCTTCTGGATTCTCGACGACATCACTCCGCTTCGCCAGGTCAACCAAGACACCGCGAGCAATGCCCTGTTGCTCTTCAAACCTGCACCGGCCTATCGCCTGCGCCAGTCTACCAACACCGATACGCCGCTGCCGCCCGATGAGCCCATGGGTGAGAATCCGCCCGACGGCGCCATCATCGATTACTATCTCGCGGGGCCAGGCGCTCTCCCCGTCACGCTCGAAATCCTCGATTCGCAGGGCCACCTGGTGCGCAAATTTTCGAGCAGCGACAAACCCGACCAAACCCAAGAGGAAGCAGCAAAGCAGCTGATTCCTCTCTATTGGATTCGAATGCCCAAGACCCTCTCGCCGGACGAGGGCATGCATCGCTGGGTTTGGGATTTGCACTATCCCGTCCCGCTCTCGACCCGCCACGAATATCCCATTTCGGCGGTTCTCCACGACACGCCACGCTATCCGCTTGGTCCGCGCGCACTGCCGGGTCAATACACGGTGCGGCTGACTTCCGATCGCACAAGCCTGTCAAGTGTCACGCCCGCGCCCACTAGAACTGTTGTAGCTTCGGTGCCGCTTGCGATCAAGATCGATCCGCGCGTGAAAACGCCTCTCGTGGGTCTCCAGCAGCAATTCCGCGCTCAAACGGACCTGGCGGATAAAATGACCAAAACCTCGATAGCTCTCGCGCAGGCCCGCTCTCTTAGTGATCAGCTCGAAAAAATTCCTGCCGAGGCCAGCGGTTCGCTGAAAGATTCGATCGTCGAATTCGGGAAAAAGCTAACCGCCATTCTGGATACTCCGGCGGCGACGGCGACGTCGGGTGCCCCGGAATCAGCGTCGCAAAAAACAACTCCGCGTGTGGCAAAATCGGCGGAGCCGGAAGCCGACACTCCCGAAAGTCAGCAGCGATATCTCCACCCTTTACGCCGAAATCGACCGCGCCGATGCGGCGCCCACACCCGCACAAGCACGGGCGCTTTTGGAAATCGGCCGCAATTTCAGCGCTGCAATTAGCTCTTGGGAGAAACTCCAATCAGGCGATATCCCCGCCCTCAACCGCCAACTCTCCAGCGCGGGCCTGCCCGAGTTGCGCCTCGAATCCAACCCGCAGCCTATGGAAGAATCCTCCGGTGATGAAGAATAAGAAATAGGAAACGCCGCCGAGGGCCAAACCACCGTACAAGCTTCCTGTTCTCCGGCTAATCCAACCGACCGCGTACGGCCCGGCAAACCCTCCCAGGTTCGCGACCGACGTAATCAATGCAACAGCGGAGGCTGTCAGAGAATCCTGTCAGGAACCCGCTGGGCAATGCCCAGAAAGGACCCAAGAATCTGTAAATGCGCAACGCGAGGCGAGGTTCCCAGCAGTACTAGTCGATGAATGCGCAAATGGCATGGTCGTACGAGCGCTTTGAACGGGCCGAGGTGGGGCTGTTCAGGAGCGCGGAATTCGATTGTTCAAGATCCGGTAGCTTAAGGACCGTCTTCAGAACTCGTTTGCGTTTGCTCTTCGCCATCGGATGCGGCCTGCATTGCCGCGGCGAAAGGCGTGATCCGTCCCCGATCTTCTGACCAACAGCGCGTTTACCGGTTAGTCTTATCTCCGTCTTCCCGATAAGGATAGCCGGCCAGTCGCGCCGCGATCTGCACACAAAATATGTGGGTTAGCACCGATCGTGACCCAATAAATATCTTACGTATTCCTTATACCTTGCTCATGCGCCATCGCGTAGTTTCTCTGTTGACATGTAACCGTGAACTCGTTGGCCTGGAGCAGACGGGCGGGGAGGTTTCACATGGTTCCAATGACCTTCAGCTTATTGGGTGTGGCCGCTTGCGCTTTCCTGATTTACGTGTTCGCTCAATTTCGACGCGAGCTTCTACATCTGAGAAAGAGCTCCGTTGGGGAGCCAAATCTGACGTGGGTGGATGTGCGGCGCACCGAGGCAGCTTTGATGTTGGCGAAAATGTCTTCCCACACGGACGTAGGGCAGCGGGCGAAAAATGAAGCAGTAATGCGAAAAGAGTTGCTGACGAGCGCGATCGTAGGGCTCGTGGGACTCTTGGCGCCATTCATTTTCGTCATGCTGCTCAACTTGTCGAGCATGTGGCATCACTAAATTTGGGTGCTCGTCGAGCTACAATCGTAGTATGGGGTGTCCGCCGGTTGCGGTGAGCGGTCCCAACCTCTTGCGGTACGGATTCCTTCCAGCCGTTGTTGTGGTGCTTGTGAAACCTCTCGGCGGCTACAGGGTCCGTGTATTTGAAAAGCAACCGACCTTCCTTGATCGAGTGCTACTCCCCGCTGAACCGCTATGGACTGGAAACAGTACTCGCTAGCCTTCATCGTTTTGGGGCGCGTTGGCACAGTGCTGCTTTACGGCATTCTGCGTCTGCAAAAGCTTCTGCCAGGTTCTATCCAGGCCTGTCAAACCACTCCTGTGACTCCAGACTTGGCGATGAGCACCGCCATCAGTTTCTCGACGACGACAACATGGCAAGCCTACGGTGGGAAGAATACGTATGTTGTTTAAATATCAGCGATGATGAATCGTTATAAATTCAAGTGTGGCTTATTCCGTTACGCCTCTCACCGTCGCAATGTGGCACTTTTAGGTCGCGGCGGTCTAGGTTTAAACCGCCGTACAAGGGTGCGCTCGAGACGAAGCTCGGGTACAAAAATCGAATCCTGGGGGAGCCAACTTATAATGTCAACAAGCCAAGTGCGGATCGGAGGTGCGGAAAGAACTGGCTTCAAAGCTCAAACCGATGCCTACCTGGTGCGTAAGATAAGGCCCGGCTAAACAGATTGTCAATTCGTCGTGCACAGCTATTTCGCTAGAAGTTCACCTTCCCAGCGCGCGACTACGGCGCAAGCGAGGCAATTTCCAATGACATTGAGGGCGGTGCGTCCCATATCAATCAGAGCATCGATACCGAGAATGACGAAGATAGGCTCGGTGGGAAGATGGAAGGTGCCCGCGGTCGCCAGAAGAATCATGAGCACGGCCCGCGGCACCCCGGCCAAACCCTTGCTCGTCAGCATCAACGTGAACACCATTGTCATCTGCTGCATCCAGGAAAGATGGATGCCAGCAGCCTGTGCAACAAAAATCGAGGCGAGAGAAAGATAGAGCGTGGACCCGTCCATGTTGAAGCTGTATCCAGCCGGAATTACAAAGGCGACAATTTCGCGCGGAATTCCGAATTGTTCCATGCGCTCCATAGCCCTTGGCAGCGCAGCTTCCGATGTACTGGTCGCAAAAGCGATGCTGGCTGGTTCTGCGATAGCGGTCAAAAAGCGCCGCAGAGGCAGCCGAGCCCATAACGCGATCGGCAGCAATACCCCGACGATGAAAGTTCCAAAGGCAACGTAAGCGGTGAGAAGTAACTTCGCCAACGGAAGCAATATTCCAGTTCCCAGGTGGCCGACGGTGTAGGCCATGGCCGCCCCCACTCCAAAGGGCGCAAAGTACATCACGAGGTTCGTAAAGCGGAACATCACCTGCGTCAAGGAGTCGAAGAAGCTCAGGAGCGGAGCGCGCTTGGGCGCAGAAACGAGCGCCAGCGCAATTCCGAAAATAATTGCGAATACGGTCACCTGTAGGATTTGATCGTCCGCAATGGATTTCGCGAGGTTCTCTGGGAAAATGTGCAGCAGAAAATCGTCCCACCGCAATTGCTGTGCGACCGGCGACGACGCAGTCGCTGTCTGGGAGAGTGCCACACCCAGTCCTGCCCGACTGATATTTATGGCCGCGAGGCCGATGAAAAGAGCGATCGTAGTCACCAGTTCGAAATACACAATGCTTTTTAGTCCAATTCGTTTTACGCTGCGCAGATCGCCGTGCGCTGCAATGCCCGTAATGAGCGTGCCTAGAATAAGAGGCGCTATGATGACTTTGATCAGCCGCAAAAAAATGTCGCTTAAAACGCGCAGATGCTCAGCAGCTTGTGGGCGGTCCAGGCCGATCTCTCCGCCTACCAGCATCGAAAAGAAAATCCAATACGTCAGTGATCTCCTTCTTGCTCCCGTCACCGCAAGCGCTGCAAGTCCCGCCCACCGAAGCACCATGAACCAGGCGTGAGATGGAAAAAGAACCGGTAGCAGCACTCCGGTCGCAAACGCAAGTCCACCGGCTAGCGTGAGTCCTTTCATCACGGCAGATCGTGGCTTCTTGCGAAATTCGCTGGTGCTTATGTCGTGCATCGTTCGCTGCGCTACACCCTTTCGGATCGATTTCCGATTGAATCGCGGCAAGTGGAATCTCCGGCTTTGAATCTTGCCCGACCTTCGCGTGTTTGCTATTTTCGGCGGATGCCTTCAATTAAAAATTTGGAATGCTCGCGTTGCCACTCTTCGGTTTCCGCTGCTCAGCCGCAGACTCTATGCCCTCAGTGCAAGGGTGCACTATATGTCCGGTACGATCTTCAGCCGCTGCGCGGTATTGCCGCCCGCGGTGAAATTCAAAAACAAGCCGCTCGATCTCCTTGGACTGGGATGTGGCGTTATCGTTCGGTGCTCCCCGACGCTGAGCCAGTCACGCTCGGCGAAGGTTGGACGCCCATGCTGCGCAGCCGCCGCTATGCTCACGCCTTCCTCAAGGAAGAAGGCGCAAACCCCACCGGCACCTTTAAGGCGCGCGGATTGGCGCTCGCTGTAACGATGGCACGACATTACGGCTTCAAAAAACTGGCCGTGCCGTCTGCCGGAAACGCGGCAGGTGCCCTCGCCGCCTATGCCGCGGCGGCAGGCATCGAAGCTCATATCTTCATGCCTCGCGATGTTCCATTTGCAAATTACGTAGAGGCGACAGCCTACGGTGCGAACGTCACATTGGTCAATGGCTTGATTTCCGATTGCGGCCGCATGGTCGCCGAGAGAAAAGAGTCGGAGGGCTGGTTCGATATCTCGACACTCAAAGAACCCTTCCGCGTCGAGGGCAAAAAGACCATGGGCTACGAACTCGTCGAGCAACTTGGCTGGGAATATCCGGATGCGGTCTTCTATCCCACTGGAGGTGGCGTAGGCTTAATCGGCATGTGGAAAGCGTTCGCAGAACTCGAAGAACTTGGCTGGGTGCGGCCCGGAAAGCGCCCTCGCATGATCGCAGTGCAATCGTCCGGTTGCGCGCCCGTGGCCCGCGCGTTTGAAGAAGGCGCGAGTGCGAGTCAGATGTGGGAAAACGCCACTACCTTTGCGGCCGGCCTGCGCGTTCCGAAACCATACGGCGACTCCATCATGCTTGAGATCCTGCGCGACTCGGGAGGCATAGGCCTCGCTATATCTGATGAAAAGATTCTCACATCATTGAAAGGCTGGGCACGGAACGAGGGGATTTTTCTTTCTCCGGAGGGGGCCGCATCGACAGCGGCTTATGACCACTTACTCGCGACGGGCTTTCTCACGCCGCACGACCGCGTCGTTTTATTCAACACCGGAAGTGGCTTGAAATATACCGACGTGATTGCCGAAGCGATGCATTTGCGGCGGCCTGGGCTGTGACCCAGCCACGGGATACGAGGGCGGGACCGTACTGGAGGCTGGAAAGCCTGAAATCGTCTTCGTTCGGAAGCAACTGGCCGGGATCCAATATCGGAAGACCACAATTTTAGAGGAGCAGCGCCGGGGATTTGGTCGCCTGGTGGATGCAACCATGCTCCTGGATAGGAGCCCAGGTTGCGCTGCACCTTGCAAGCGGCGTGGCGCTTGAAGAGCTATTCTTAGAGCGCGTACGCCGAAGTTCACACCCTGCCGAACCGCCTCCGCTGGTCGACTGGGTACAACTTCGCCGCGACCTAGCTCACGCGAAAGAGGCGGGCGGCAACCCAACCGAAATTCTGCGGAGAATCGGATCGCTGGCACTGGCGGCGGGAGGCTCGAATAGTGCATGATCCTCGCGCTCCGCCCTCGGGGACCTACGATGAGTGTGGTCTCGCTCGATGCTGGGGTGGATACACTGAAGGGCCGGCGGTGCGCGCGTAGAGGTCATACATCCCGATGAACAGACTCTGGCGGCGCTCGCCTCGGTTGGTAGTGTGATGAATCCGGCAGCCTCCGAGCCGGCGGCAAGGGCTGGGCGCCTGCAAGGCGGCCGCATGGTAACCGAACGCCTCTCATCATTTTGGCAGTAGAGCCACACGGAAGTTGGTCAAGATTTGCAGAATCATGGATTTTGATTTTCTGACCACAGGGCGAACTAAGTGGCATGCGGTTCTTGTCCCATTCGGAATAGCTTATCAATCATGCCGTGGGAGTATGTCGCTTGATTCAGTGATTAAATTCGACGTGCTACCGGCGTCGAATAGTTCGCCCGATGAATCTTCGACTGCGAGCCGACCGATAATGTATTGGGCATACGACCGTTCCCAATTGGTATCTTTGGCTCCAGTTCGCGTCTCAGATTTCTGATGATTCTCGTATGCGTCTCGCAGTAACCATTCTAGATCACGAACTCCCAGCATAACGCGCACTGCACTGTGATCCGTTATGCTTGCTTCCTCCATTTTTTCCCCCGTCGAAACCTGACAGAGTGTAGCCTGTGCAGAGCGAGTCATTTTCGTTCTTCTTGGTTTCGCGCCCTGAACTGAGTCGCTGTGCAACATCCCCCTTCATCGTGCAGCTGGAGGCAATTGCGATGAAAAATCAGTAGCGAAAGGGCGACCGATTTCAGGAGTGCTCGCTAGAGCTATTTCCTGGACGGCCATTTGGTCCGTCCCCAAAAGCGCTACGCCCAGCTCTGACAGCCTGCACAAAGGCGCAAGCCATTCGGACTGGCCTTCCTCTGCTTCCACTTCGGCGGTTACCTCAGCGACGAGCTTTGCCATCATTCGCATCGATGTGACGCGCTTCCGGCGCGCCTCCAAAAGTGCCGCGCATTTCGTATAGTTTTGTCCCTCTATTGTGCCTTCGGACTTTAGGTTGCGGCAAAATATTACATTGAGGATAAAGTTTATGATTTAATGACCTGAGTTGGTTTCCGGGAGGTCCCGCCATGAGACACAAGGTGTTGGGGATATTTTTTGGGTTCTCGATGCTGGCCCTTGGCGCGCCGGTGTTTGGACACCACGCGTTTGAAGCGGAATTTGATCTGCATAAGCCCATCAAGCTAACCGGGGTACTGACCAAAGTGGAATGGGTCAATCCGCACGTTTATTTCTATATGGACATAAAGGATGCTTCGGGCAACATCACCACGTGGCAATTCGAGAATTCGCCTCCGGGCATCCTGCGCCGGGGAGGCCTGGAAAGGAACATGCTGCCCTTAAATCAGACGATAACCGTTGAAGGGTATGGCGCCAAGGATGGATCGAAAAACCTGGGTTGGATAAACACAATGCACTTAGCCGACGGTTCGACTATCACGCTGATGACTCCGTCCCAGCAAGCGAAAGCGAACCAATAATCAATCTCTGGATACGATCTTGGAATCTGGTTCTGGCCTCGAGGGCGCAAGACATGCAAGCAAGCGCAGGCGAGGAACAAAGTGGAAGAAAAATCGCGGAGGCTAGCGATGAAAACTCTACTGCGACATTCTGCGATGGTTGCGATTTTAGTATCGGCAACTGCACTTAGTGCGTGGGCGCAGTTCGGCGCTGGGGCAGCGTCGCAGACCCCTGCCGCTCGCGAAGCGGCAGCTCGGGCTACGGTCGCCAGGATTGAGCAAGCGGCGGCTCAGCCAACGCCCAAAGGACCGAACGGTCATCCGGACTTGGCCGGGTATTGGGCCCCTGCAACTGGAGGTAATGAGGCAGTATTTGGACCGCAACGCTCGCTAGACCTCACAGGCAAACAGGCGGTTACGTTCATCACTGAAGATGATGAAATCAACGGTGATGCAGTCGCTCCGAAGGCCAGGTGGGCCAATAAGTCCCTAAGACCACTATATAAACCGGAATTCACAAAGAAACAGGAAGAAGAATTTTTTCGGGCCGATTACCTGGATCCGTCCTTCCGTTGCCAGCCCGAGGGAGTTCCGCGCGTGGGCGCTCCTACAGAAATCCTGGTGACGCCGGCAGCGGTAGTTTTCCTGTATCAGCATCGAAACGTCTATCGCGTGATTCCAACCGACGGACGGGCGCATGATAAGAACGCAGATGCCATGGCGATGGGCGACTCGATCGGTTATTGGGAAGGTGACACGTTCGTGGTTGACGTTGGGAACTTCAGCCCGGACACCTGGATCGATCACGATGGTTCCTGGCACGACGACAATCTGCATGTTACGGAGACCTTCACGCGGAAAGGAAACACGCTTATCTATGCGGTGAAAATGGAAGATCCCACGTTGTTCGCAGAACCGTTTACACCGAAGCCTGCAACTCTGATCCTGGGCGCCCCGGGGAAGCATGCGGACGAGGATTACCCGTGCGTGGAACAGGATCAAGCCCATTTTGTTGGCACGGAAAGACACTAAATGCCTGAGTCCATTTTCCCATTGTACAAATCCTTTGACCGGTGGGAATCTCTGACTTCGGCTCGGTTGAACAGAGCCCGGATTCGTCGCGGGGCTCGTGCCCTGCATTAACCCGGTTCCCTTCTGGACACTCGCGATTGTCAAAGCCTATCGTTGGGCGATTGAAACTCCGCCGCCGACAATGAAGATCGAAAACGAAACATGAAAGTTATAAACCGGGAGTCGTGGTTACGATCTACTTTCATGCTGCCACGATACCCACAACATCTACGATGAAATAGCAAACACCTCTTGGTGCGTCGTGGCCACAATTGCGTGCCTTTTAGCCGCCGTAACCATGAATTTGGCACAAGAGTCGGAATGCCTTTGAGTCCTGCAGACAGCACGTGAATGATAATTCGCAGGAACGGGCCGGTCGCAGGACAGCAATCAACGAGCTCAGCACTGGAGGGCAGAATGAAACACACTTTGATGGCTACTGTTCTCTTCGCATTTTCGGCCGCAGTTGCGTGGGGCCAAGACAACGTGCAGAAGAATTTGGAGTACGCTGTTCACGACGGCGTGTCCCTGGTTGGGGACTTGTATTCGCTGGGGAGGGACGGGGCGCATCCGGCAATGCTCTTTATTCACGGCGGGGGCTTCGCGCGGGGCTCGAAGGCGGGTTATGGAAACACCTGGGGACCGTACTTGGCCGCGCGTGGATACGTTGTGTTTGCCATTGACTATAGGCTGTCCACGCCAACAGAGGCGACTTGGCCGCAGGCTCTGCTGGATTGCAAGGCTGCGTTGCAATACCTGCGAGGAAAGGCCGATGTGCTCGGCATCGACCCTGAGCGCATCGGCGTGGGCGGGGATTCCGCGGGCGCCACGTTGGCAGCCCTCTTAGCAGTGACACAAGACTTTCCGCAGTTCGCTAATCGCTACCCAAAGGATGCCTACGCTTCGGTCACCACGAAGGTCAAGGTGGTCGTACCAATTTATGGCGTGTACGACATGATGACTTGGCAGAAATACACCTCGGGACAGACGAACAATGCCAAGGCCCTCGAGCAGTTTATCGGAGGGAGGCCGAACCAGATGCTCGGTGCATACTTTGAATCTTCGCCGCTCAGCTATATTCGCGAAGGCGCCACGAGTTTGGGCAGTGTCGCGACAGGAAACGCTGGAGCACGGATACCCTGGTTTTTGGCATGGGGAATGATGGATCCAGTCGTGCCGCCGGACGGCCAATCAGTCGCGTTCGTTCAGGCCCTTCGCGAGGCGGGTGCGAGTGTGACCGCAGTGCCGGTTCCCAAGACGGACCATTTTTGGTTCCCGATAAGCGCGCTGACCGGTAGGAAGGGAGAGCCGGCTTGCGAGGAACCCTCCCCTGCCAAGTTCTCTTGCAGCGGAGCGACACCCAACGATTTCATTGTTTCACAACTACTTGAGTTTCTTGCGCGCAACTTGTGAGGAATGATAGTGAGCCTTATCGCGGAAAGTAATCCATTACGAGAAGTATCTCAAGTTCGCGACAGCCTACGCGAAATCGAATTCTCCGGAAACGGACATGGTGAACCTCGAGATTCTGTAGTGCCCCGCATCTTTGGCAGTGCCAGGCTAGAGGGGCAAACACTTTGCCTGAGGATCTGAAAAAAAGAGAGGGTACACCTGAGACTGGTCACCGATAGAGACCAAAATCGGCAGTCTACGATTGCATCAAGGCATTCTCCGAGACCGACTTCACGAAAGATTCTAGGGAAGATTGACGTACCCACGCTTATCCTGCACGGCGATGACGACCAGATCATCGTGCCGATCCAAGACTCGGCCATGCTCTCATCAGGGATCATCAAAGGAGCGCTCTTGAAGGTCGTCCCGGACGCGCCACATGGCATGTGCTCCGCGTTGAAAGATCATATCCACGCAGAATTGCTCGCCTTCTTTAAACAAAGCAAGGAGGCGGCCGCTTGACCAAGCCTCTACTGGGCGGCGCCGAACTTTTTGTCTCATTCAAGGGGTTCACCCCACAACTTGGGTCCAACTACTGCCAAATTAGGTCCAAAACCGTGTACATGACGTAGAACAAAGCTAGACGGACCAACAAGATAGACTTTGTGCAACTGCCTTGATCGGATTCTTGCCCTTCTACTGGGCTGTCAGTCCGCGAGGCCTTTCACAAACGTGCAACCGTAATCGGACACGCGGCGTCCGAAGAGTGCTGGAACTCTGGCAAGGTCATAAAGGAATAACCCTCGTGGATTGCGCGCTAGCATTTTCTTCCGAGAGACGCTTCCGTACCGAGATCCTCAAGCCGGTTGCTAGCTGCGGGAGTCTGGCGTGGGTCTTGCTGACTGTTCTGGCATGCTGTCCTTCGCTTCCCGCCCAGTCTCAGCAAGCGCCTGTTGTATTAGATCCGCAACCAACGGCGTCGACAGGCGCGCAAACGCCGAATCAATCGGCAGGGAGTATCAACGGGACGGTAGTTGATGCAACGGGAGCCACCGTCGCCGGCGCGCGGGTGACGCTTGCGCGCGGAGATCAGTCCGCCAATCAGGAGGCTATGTCAGAACAGGACGGCCACTTCTCCTTCGCCGGCGTGCAACCCGGTTCCTTCACTATAACCATTACTGCGACAGGCTTCGCGGCACAAACCTTCTCGGGAGCCCTGCAGCCAGGACAGAGCTTCGTAGATGCGCCCATCGCGTTGGCTCTCTCGCCCAACTTAACCGAGGTGCGGGTGGTAGTTCCGCAAGCTGAAATAGCCGAAGATGAAATCAAAGCGCAAGAAAAACAACGCGTCTTCGGCGTGATTCCCAATTTCTATGTCAGCTACATTCCCGATGCCGCTGCTCTCGACACCAGGCAAAAGTTCGAGCTCGCCTGGAGGAGCACATTCGATCCGGTTACGATCCTGCTGACGGGAGCAGTTGCGGGGCTTCAGCAAGCGCAAGGTCAATTTGAAGAATATGGACAGGGCGCCCAAGGCTATGCAAAGCGCTTCGGCGCATCCTATGCGGACACGATAACGGGTACGTTCATAGGAAGCGCCATTCTGCCGTCGCTCCTGAAGCAAGATCCTCGCTATTTTTACAAGGGAACCGGCAGCACGCGATCTCGAATCCTGTATGCGCTTGCTAACTCCGTGATCTGCAAAGGCGACAATAAACGCTGGCAGCCGAATTACTCGAATATTGCCGGCAGCTTTGCAGCTGGCGGGATCTCCAATCTCTACTACCCTTCTGACGACCGCGGAGTGGCGTTCACTTTCGAAAACGGCTTGATTGCAATTGGTGAAGGAGCTGCTGCCAATCTTATTCAAGAATTTCTCGTCCGCAAACTGACGCCAAACCTTCCCAAGCGCCAGACAGATAAATCTTAAGTCGGTTTATCCACCATCTATTCGCTGCGATCTACTGCAACTTTTTCGGAGTGTGTACCGTTTTCGCCCTATTCGAATCGCTTCCCGAGTTCCAAGAGGCAAGGAAGAGACTCACAAAAAGAAAAAAGGAACTTCTTACAGATGCGCGCGATGGTTTTCGAAACGCTTTGGTGAGCCGGATGAACGAAACGGCACCTCGAACCCGCGTTTCCCAGTGGCGCGACTGGAAACATCGTCCCCGCGATCCTTTGTGCATCAGGA
>CAVQZU010000124.1:0-11819 GCA_963718485.1 uncultured Acidobacteriota bacterium | reverse complement strand
AGGACTGTTTCCCCTCGTCACCAGGATGACCATCTTGTTTGAGGGGATCCACGCGAACTTGATGTGCGTAGATTCCAACGTCCAGTCGCGCCGGCGATTTTATCTGCGGGCCTATTGTTCCGTCTGGGTTGATTTGATGGACGGTCACTCCGCTCGGATCGTTGTAAGCGACCAACAAATGTGTACCAGGAATATCGGTGCTGACGTGAATCGGGCGTGACGGCAGCTCCGCGGGCGGACCGTGAGAATGCAGGGCTCCCGAAACCGGATCGATGCTGAACGCACTCACACCGTGTCGGCCACCACTCGAGCTGACACCAGCGGTCGGAGGACCGCCGGTGCTCCAAGCGACATAGAAGTAATGCCTCGAGGGATGAGGCCACGCATATTGGACATTACCCGGAACCATCACGGTACCTCGCTTGATCAGGACGGCGTTCTCAACGTCGACGTCGTACTGCGTGAGCGCAGTCCCAACGCCGGCGTAGAGCGCGACTCTAACTGATCCTAAAGCGTGGCCGGATGCGGACGCTGGTTTGGTCGCAGCGGCCTGCGTTTGAGCGTGTTCCCTGGACACGGCGAGCATACTGAACGCCATCAAGATTGCTAGCAGTCGCAATCTCAGACCAGGACGGTTCCACGCTTTGCCGGTCACTGCATTCCGCGTTGTTTTAGGCAAATTTCCCATTTCCACGGTTGGCCAGTATACATCTGAGCGCACCAGCAACCACCAGAACGGCGCCTCGGATTGCCTGTCCCCGAAAGCGTCCGATTCGGTTAGCGGGATCGAGACGCTATACCGTGAGCAACCGGAATTTCGCATGCCGACCAGATCACCAAGGGTGGCCCCGCCAAGGGACCCCTTCGAACGGACTAGCGCGGCCCTCCTTCATCTGAGCAGGAGGCTCGCTTACTCCGCGGCTAAAGGACCCGGGCGGGCTTGCGCTCCTATCGGGTCAAACATTTTCATCCTTTGCTTGGTACACCAGCACTGCCCCTGCCGACATAGGTTGCACCGTACGCTGGTAAATCGAAAGATATCCGCTAGCTTTCGGCAGCACGGGGGCCCCAAGGGATGCGCGTCTCCGGGCAAGATCTGCGTCTGAGACCTCGATGTCCAGAGTTCCCCGGTCGACATCGATCGTAATGGAGTCACCATTGATGACCAGTGAAATTGGGCCTCCCACCGCAGACTCCGGGGAAACTTCCGCCACCGTCAGTCCCTTGTTACAGAGGCCGGACAGCTGACCATCGGTAATGAAGGCAACCTCGCTTTGCAGGCCCGCGGATTCCAGGGCAAATACAACCGTCGACGCGGGACCGGCCATTCCCGGTCCACCCTTTAGTCCCATACCACGCACGACCAGGACGTGGCCTGGCCGGACCTCGCAATTCTTTATGCCCCGAATTGCGCCGGCCACTTCCTCGTAGACAATCGCCTTCCCTTCAAATCGAGTCACGCGACCCGGGCCGCGCAGCCCCAATTTCACGATAGCGCTCTCGGGCGCAAGCGACCCATGAAGAATAACGATTGACGGCTTATCCGAGAATGGTCGGCTAATGGGGCGGATAATCTCAACGTCATGGACGACCGCGGCAGATAGGTTTTCGGCAACGGAACGGCCTGTGACGGTCATCGCCCCCAAGTCGAGCAGCGGCTCAAGCTGTTTCATTATTGCCCTAGCACCACCTGCAGCTTCGAAAGACTCGATGGAATCCTTGCCGTTCGGGCGAACCGCGCTCAGAACCGGAATTCTTCCACCAAGTTCGTTGAACAGATTGAATACATCCAGGCGGACACCTGATTCGACCGCGATTGCCTGGAGATGTTTTACGCAGTTCATCGAACCACTCACTGCCAGGACCGCCGCAGTGGCGTTGCGAAACGCGCCGACGGTCAAGATTTCTCTTGGCTTGATATCTTCCCACACAAGCTCGACGATTCGCCGGCCGGAGAGGCGCGCGAATTCTAGCATTTTCGGACTATTCGCTCGCACGGGGGCACTACCCGGAAGACTCATTCCCAGCGCCTCGCACACAATATGCATCGAGTTGGCAGTGGCCATCCCCTGGCACACGCCCGGCCCGCGAATTGCATTGTCAGCCATTAAGCGAACTTCCTCGCGCGTGAGCTTTCCGAAAGACGCCTGGACGGAGCCCAGAAACACATCTTCGATGTCCACAGATTTGCCATTTAACTCGCCGCAGGACTGATACCCGCCGATGACAATGATCGTGGGGATGTTAAAGCGGCCTGCCGCCATGAGGTGGCCTGGAGGCGTCTTGTCACAGGAAGAGAGGCAAATCATTCCGTCGAGCTGCGCGCCTTCGACCGCAATCTCAATGTCGTTGACGATCAGATCGCGGCTAGGAAGAATGTACCCGCCATTGTGGCCGGGACTGATGATGAAGTCGCTGGGCGCGGCAGTGCGAATCTCAAACGGAAGTCCGCCCGCCTCGCGGACCGCGTCTTTCACAATCGTTGCCACCCCATCCAGGTGACTGAAGCAGATCGCCAGCTCCGAAGAGCTGTTTACCACGGCAATCTTCGGCTTGAGCATATCCTCATCCGAAAGCCCAAGCGCTCGCCACTGTGCGCGCCGCACCGCCTCACGTGGAGATCCTGGTTCCAGGTTGCTGCGCAGCGCTTTCCTCATCACCGTCCTCCAGTTCAAGTTGTCACCCCCCGATGCCAGTTCAAGGGAGCCCGAAAAAATCATTCCCGTTGCGAAGAGTGGCCGACCGTCAGTCGCCCGGCAACTCCTTATTAATCACACGAGACAGCGCCAAAGCTGCAGCCGAGGTCGCCAGAGTCGGAAACGCTGCAAGCATGAATAATCGGCCGGGCGTCCAATGAAAGGCGAGCAGGACTCCCGCGATGCTCGGCCCGAGTATGCCTCCGATGCGTCCCATGCCGATGCCCCATCCTGTGCCTGTCGCTCGTATTTTCGGAGGGTAAAGCTGGCCGGCCATCGCGTTTACAATGTTTTGGTCTCCAATCAAAAAAAAGTAAAGGAGAGGGTTCACCATTAGGATTGCTGTGTAACCCGAGCCAAACTTACCCATGCTCAACAGCAGCAAAGCGGCGATTGCAAATCCCAGAGCAGCGACATGAAACGGCCGGTAAGATACCACCAGCCGCGCCGCCACCAACGAACCTAGCAAACCAGCACCTTGAGAGACCGCCATTATGGTGACGACTTGTTTGGGTGTGATCCCTAGGGTATTGAACAGGGTCGGCAGCCAATTCGTAAGGGAGAAAAGAGTGATGAGGCTGATAAATAGGATCGTCCATAGCAAAATCGTCCGGCGGCCGTACCCTACCCGGAACAATTCAGGAACCTGAACTTTTTTTTCATAGGCCTGGTCCATCACGAAGCGGCTATCCGCGGAATGCGGAACGCCCGGCGCAAGCTCTTTCAAGACGCGCGCTATCTCAGCCCCACGTGTTGTCCGCGAAACCAGGTAGTTCAACGATTCTGGCAGCGCCAACATAAGCACCGGCGAAAGCAAGATTGGTATCGCACCTCCCACATAGAAGACTGTCTGCCAGCCGTAGCGGAGAAAATAAGCATTAACCACACCGGCAAAAACACCACCGAATGAGAAACCCGTGTACATCACCATCGTAAGCGCTGCGCGAACCCGCCTGGGACAGTAATCCGAAGCGATGGTAATGGCGATGGGGCCGGCGCCGCCCATACCTAACCCGGCTACTGAACGCCAAATGAGCAACCACAAATACGTGGTAGTCAGAGCCGTTGCGAGAGACGCAAGACCGAAAGCGAGACCGCACAGAATGAATACGCGCTTGCGCCCCCAGCGGTCCCCGGCAATGCCGAGTATCAGAGCGCCCAACATGAGGCCGAATTGCCCTGCCGAGAATATTGGCCCCAGCATGGGCTTCGAAATCGCAAGCTCCTGGCCCAGTGCCGGAGCCACATAGCTTATTGCGTAAAAATCGAACCCTTCGAAGAAAAGCAGGCTAGCGCATAGCCCAATGATGCGAACGTGAAATAGATTGAGCCGTGAATTGTCTATCAGTTCGGAGACATTGACGTTCGGTTCACCCATTCGATCGCTTACGCCCATTTTCCGGGTAACACGCGCGTCGCGGCAGCTAATCGCGCGCACTAGTTTGCACCGCAAGTGGCTTTGCGGGTTCGGCCCAAGCTTGCGCAAAGTTTTCATGCCAGGTTCGCTGTTGAATTCTGCCAATGATGAAAATTCCAGTACCCACCACGAGTGGACAAGCCGCCAGGAACGCGTACATGACTTTCACGGGCATGCCCGATGACAAGGCCACACCTCCAACCAGCGGCCCCAGAATCGACCCGACCTTTGCTATGGATGTCGCCCAGCCAGCGCCGTTTGCGCGATAAGCGCTCGGATAAAATATTCCGGCAATGCTGTGAATTCCGAAATGGGCGCCGACAATGAACATCGTGTTGAAGAAACTCAGGACGAGAAATGCGCCTCCGCCGAGGCGGACGAGCCCCATGACAAGAAGGGTGGGCACCGCAAGAGCGGGGAGAACCGCAACGGCAATCGCTCCTCGTGTATCGGTAAATCGCATCAGGAGAAGGCCACCGATCGCTCCCCCAATCGAATTGGCCGAGGAAGCGAGCGCCGCTGTGGACCGGCTGAATCCGAGCGCCTGAAACACCGACGGCTCCCAGGAAACGCGGAAAAAGACCGCGATTGAACTCGCAATGTAGGTAGTCCATAGGATGGGAGTGATCCAGCGCAGTTCGTTTTGAAAGAGCAACGAAACTGAAGATTTTTCCGGGCGGATTTCGTCGGAGAGCACGAATCGGTCCGAGGCGCGAATTGTCCGGCTGGGCGCAAGCCGCTGCGCGTAGCCGGCGATCAAATCAGGGCGCTTATTCTTGATGACCAGAAACTTGATCGATTCAGGAATGAAAAAAAAGAGCATGCAGGTGGCCGCAAGCGCTGCGCAGCCACCAAAGATGAAAGCCGATCGCCAGCCGTAGTGGGGAGTCAGCCAAATCGTCAGTGGCCCTCCGAAACTGTTGCCGAAGGTATATCCCAGCATGATGAGGGTCACAACGGTGGACCGGTAGCGTCGAGGGACGTACTCGATGTTCAAGGCCCAACAGAGCGGCAGCAGGCCTCCGATGGCGATTCCATCTGCGATACGCAACACCAGTAGCGCCGCATAGCTTCCGGACTGAGCCAAGCCGAGTGTCAAGACGCCAAACGAGGCGGTCGCCAAGATGATCGAGGGACGCCGTCCAATCCGATCTCCGATGTAGCCGAAGAGAAACCCGCCGATCATCGTGCCAAGCAACCCGGCACTGAACACCTTACCCATCATTAATCGGTTCAGGCGCAACGCTGCCGACATATCCGGCGCCACGAAGGCGATTACGTTCATGTCGAAACCATCGAAAAAAGTAACGACGCAGGAAACCAGGACAAGGCTGGTGACAAACCAGGTGAGCTTTTGATTTTCGATGATTTCCGAGATGTCGGTCGGCGAAGGTTCGGCCATATTATTTTAGTCCCATAATCTCTCGGCCTGCTTGGTGACCTTCACAATCCCCTGATCAGCATCCATTTCCACCCAGTCGCCGGTTTCGATGACCGTTAGCGGGTCGCGGTCGAAATCACTAACCGCGGGAGCGCGCGTCACGACCAGGCCAAGCGCGATTTTCGTGGACATTTTATTGAACAAAAATCCTTTGGGCGCCGCTCCGTTAAGGCGCGCCATGTGGAAGAAGGCCGACCAGCCGGAAGACCCCTTCGCCCCTGGCAAGACAAGTATCTTGTCTTTGAAACTCTTCCCTCGAAGTTCGTGCCGCAGTTCAATAATCGTGCCGGTCTTCGGGTCAATTCCTCCCCAGCCGGAAATCGTTTGCCTGGTCACAAGGGCCTCGCCCTGCGCCGAACCGCCCACGATTTTTCGTCCGTGTAACAAGATCATTGGATTAGTCCAGACCTGCCGACCATTTTCCGGTTACCGCTGCCTGAACACAGTCCTCCAATGAACCGAACCAAGTCTGCACTCCGGTAATTGCCGGTAGGTAGTGGGCCTGCTTGGCCGAGTCCGTTGCGACCACTTTGGTTCCCTTCGGCATCAGACGAGAAATTGCCGGACATGAATCACTCAAGATGTGGCCGCCCGCTTCCTCGATGATCTTCGTATAACCGCTTCGATCGGCGAGCTCGCGCAGAGCGCGCGGCGTATGGATCCACAATTCCGTGGCGGGGTGAAGCCGATTTCCCTCGAGCAACCGGGCAGCTTGCCAGACCTGTTCAATCGAATCGTGAGGGCAGCCAAGCATAACGAAATCAACGTTTCGGTCTTTTGCGGATGCATTGAGATTTTCGTATGCGATCCGCCGCTCCTTCTTGCCATATCGCAGCCTGTGTGCCGGCTCGCGATGTCCGAAAGCCGAGTCGATCGATGGCGCTTCTGGTGTCACCCCAGGAATGTGGTACATCTCGACTCCGCCCGACGAAGCTGCGGCGGCGCCGAAATGTTTTAACTTGGCGAGATTCTGGCTGACTCAACAGCCCGCGAAGAACCGGAATGTCATCCTGAATGATTTCCCCAACATAGTATCCAAGGAGTCCCCAATCCATCATGCTATCGGTGGGAACTTCCACTTCGACCAAATGCGTGCCGAACCTGTTCTCGGTCAGGTGATATCCCCAATAGGGAATCTTCCCCGTGAGGCTGGCTGCGCCGGTGCTCTCTCTACCTTCAGTATTCGTGCGTGCACCCAAGACCGAGTTGCAATAGACGACGGCGGACGATTCCATCCAGGCACAATGCTCACCCTTCACGGGAACATTGCCCACCTGATAGGGCGTGCAGGTAGCCATGATGTGGACGCCCCGCGCGCCGAAAATTTGTCGGAATCTTCTTGCAGATCGAGCAACTCGCGCGATCCATCATGGAGCCCGGCCGTATCGGGACCGAACCGCTGAATCAACTGACAGGTGTAGACCTTGACGCGGGGAACCTCGATCACTACGTCGCTATCCAGATTCATCTCCGAAAAGCCCGCATTGAGTGCGTGCTCGAGCCCTTTGATCTTTACCATTTCCATTTTTTCGGGAGTTGGCGCTGTTACGGCTCCGCAGACATTGTTTGTGTCCACGAGTCGCTCGGCCCCCAGCGCATCGCCATATCGGACAAGCAACTCCATGGCCTTCTGAACCGCGATGCCTTCCCGTCCTTCGAGCATCATCTTTTCTGTGTCCGTCAGGTTCATATCAGTCGCACTTCCTGCAAAATGCGAAACGTGATTTCTAGTCCTGCAGATTTCTGATGAGGCGTGCCCTGAGCACGGTCCGATCTATATCGCCCAAGCTGCCGCCTGCTGCGAGATCGAGAGCATGAGCCGCAGCCGCACCCATTGCAATGCAAGGCCCCATCACCCGGACACTCGATAGCGCAGCCGCATCTCCGTCAATGCACCTTCCCACTGCAACGACATTGTCCGCATCCTTCGGCACAAGGCTTCTCAGCGGGACATAATGTATGTGGTCGGCTCCGAACGGTTCCCAGACAAACCCCTCCGGACGGCTATGCAATTCGATCGGCCACGAAGTCCTCGCTATTTCATCCTCGAAGCGTGTGCCCAGGCGCACTTCGTCAGCCGTTAACTGGTGGCGGCCGACGATCCACCGAGTTTGGCGGATTCCGGGGAGTCCATAGGCGCGAACGCGAGCATTGCCGAACGCCGCAGGAAATTCTGCTTTCAGGAAGTCCACCACGCGATCGGCCTGCTCCTTTCCTTCCAACGCTTTTTCACTGGCGTGGACCGGGTGGAGCGGCGTCTGGACATGGGTCATATTTACGACCGCTGTCCCGCGCTCCGGGTAAAAGAATGCGAGTCCGTCGCGCCGGACCAGACCGTATGCATCCGCCTTCTCGCGAAGACGCTGGCTGTATTCCGCCGGATTCGGTTTATGGTCTTCGTTAAGATGCTCGAGCACTACGGTTTGCGTCCCATATTCGGCGAGTCCGGCTCGCGGCAAGGTAAACCCGCCTGCCAAGCGAGTGTCGCGTCTCCTGACGCGTCAACAAACCCTGTGGCGGTAATCTGAATATCGCCGTAGCGGGTCGCCAAAGAAATCTCCGTGATCCTGCGATTCTCTAGTTGGACTTTTCTGAGCACGGCCCCGAGAACTACGGTGATCCCGGCAGCGCGAACGGCGGTTTCAATCCACCGGCCCAGGGCAACTTCTTCGTAATACACAACCACAGTCGAAGCAATTGAGCTTCGCACGCAACGAACCGCACCTTTTGCGCCTAGGTCGCGCAGGATATCATCGGCCACCCCGTGAGTCAGTTGGCGCGGTTCCGGTCCGTTCGAGAACAATCCGCAGAATGTGCCGATGATGGAGTTGACCGCTTGGCCGCCCAGGCTCGGTCGGCCATCCACGAGAATAACCCTTCGTCCCAGACGAGCCGCTTCGAGCGCCGCGGAGATTCCTGAGATGCCCGCCCCGACCACACAGATTTCGCCAGAGATGCGAACTGCGGGCGAATCCATTGACTTAATGGAGATTTTCGTCGGAAAGCTAGCGGAGGCTTCTCCGGTCATGCTTGATGCTCCAGGTCCCTTCGAATGCCCTGGAAAGTGTTGGGAGTGGCCGCATTGCGGCCTGGCTCTCTGAAACGGTCTGGAGCGTTTGCGGAATGCGTCTGGTGGCTGCCTTCGAAAGCGGGCGCCACTTCGGTCATGAAGCGCGCCATCTCTTCCTTGACTTGCGGGTGCGGCTTGAGACCCACGTTGAAATACAGAACAACTTCGTCGAAACCGGCAGCCTCCACCTTCTTGAGTGTCGCGGTGATTTGTGCGGGTGAACCGAGCAACACGGAATTCTCAGTGAGGTCCTCCGGCCGAACTTCTTGAAGACGCTTGACTACTTCGATGAAGTAGCGGTAGCTGGGCGGTGCTTTCAGCGGATCGCCTGGAAAAGCCGGGATCAGGCACTCCTTGTAATAGCGAATATGGCGCGCACGTGCGGCGTCCTCTTGCGGCTTTGTATCGGCAAAATGAATGAAGTAGCTGCACATCAGCCGCCCACACGTGCGCCCGTGACGGGCACAGGTCTCTTTGTAGAGTTGCGACACCTGTTCCAGGCCCCCGAAACTCATGGTGGCAGCAAAGGGTGCAACAATCAGGCCACAACCAAGCCTACCGGCAGCTCGATGGACGGTTTGGAAAATGACGCGACATAAGCCGGGATTGGCGCTGGACCGGTCTGGGCGAATGCCGACATCGTCGAACCGGAATACTTCCATAGTGCGAAATCGGGCTGTCGCTAGACCATAAGCGTCGAACCAGTTCCATGCCCTCTTCAAACAACGCCTGGTTATCATCGAACGATACTTTGAAGGGCAAGTATTCCCGCCGGTCATAGCCGCGGCCGGCGGCGAAATCAACGCGGCCGCCGCTCAACAGATCAAGCGTCGCCCATTGCTCTGCCACACGGATGGGATGATGGAGCGGCAACACCGTGACTGCGGGGCCGAGGCGAATATGTTTTGTCCGTGCGGCGACATTGGCGAGCACCAAGTCCGGGCAGGAGAGCACGCCGAAGGTGCTGAAATGGTGCTCCCCTATCCACGCAGAATGGAGGCCAACCTCATCGGCGTAGATTGCCTCATCAAGGATGTCCGCAACGAACTGGTTGGCGCCTCGATGGTTGTTTTCGTAGTGGTTGTCGCTAAGTGTGAAATAACCAAAATCCATTTCTTACCCTATCTACGCAGTTGAGCGAGTCCAAGCTGGACCCGGGGAAACCCTGGTATGAGACACAACCCGGTTTGCGCCTTCCTCGCTTGTTCTTGCCGAACACGGTACCACTTCTTCAGCGTCGATCAAATAGTTCGCGCCTGGAGGCCCTACACGGAAAAGTGAAGCGATACTTCAAATGGATGGGGATCCGACTTGCCAGGCACAATCGCCTGGACTACGTTTTCGCAGTAGAATACTGATCAGCCTGGATCACTGATGAGGTCATCCGCGCCGCAGGCGGTCTCGTTGCAGCCACCTGAGTGCAATGCGCTGACGTCGCAATAACAGATTTGGGTGAACGCAGTAGGGCAACACAGAGAGGAGAATGCGATGCCGCTTCAAAATAACTACTTTACAGACTATCACAACCTAAAACTGACACGCGATGACAAAGGTGTGCTGGTTGCTGAATTCCACACCAACGGCGGACCGTTCATCATGACCGCGCAATCTCACACAGAATTTGTCGATGCCTTTTACCGGATTGCGCAAGATAGGGCGAACAAGATCGTAATCCTGACAGGCGCAGGTGGGGAGTTCATTACTGACGTCGATTGGTCCTCTTTCGGCGATGTCACCGATCCCGGCGTCTGGAGTCAGGTTCACGACGAAGGCGCTCAGGTTTTGGAAAACATAGCCAACATACGAGTGCCGGTCATCGCGGCTATTGAGGGACGTGCCCATGTGCATTCAGACTACGCGCTACTTGCCAGTGTAATTGTGGCGGCGGATGGAGCGACCTTCCAGGATGTGGCCCACTTCTCCGCAGGCGTTGCGCCCGGCGACGGAATCTTTACCACCTGGAGTTATCGCGCTGGACCGGGACGAGCGGAAGCGTTCCTGCTGAATCCACAGCCGCTCCCGGCGCGTACCGCGTACGAATGGGGAGTGGTTGCCGAAGTTGTGCCGAACGGTAAGGCGCTCAGCCGGGTGCGCGAACTCGCCGAGTTGTACCTGAAAGCGCCGGAAGTGACGCGCCGCAACACGCGCATCCACTTTATTCAACCGTTGAAGGAGCGCATTGTGCGTGAAGTCGGCTATGGATTGTCGCTCGAAGGAGCGTCGTCGGCCGATCTCGTGAAGTCGATCAAAGCCAAGAGTGAACCCGTCGCTCGCAAAGGAAAATCCGCGTGAAGGTCACCAAGGACACAAAAGACTACTCGTTTCGACCGCATTCCATAAGCGTAGCGTGGGATACAGGAGGGACCCCAATTAGGCTGACGTGAAATCGTCCCTGGGCAACTTGACCTTGCTATAGCTTTTAAAGGGCAGTTTGCTAATCTTTGCCCGAGGCGAACAGATGGAGTCATGGTTTTCCCGGCGCTTGTATATTCTTCACGAGTCTATCCGTTGGCGGGACCCGTTCATTCTCTGTTTGCTCGCGCTGCGGGAAATACTAAGCCCCCTTTTCTACTGGTACGTATGGCACATCTTCGAATCTGACATTTCTCAACAGGTGCCGCAGCCGTACGCAAAGGAAGAGGCGAAGGTCAAGGTTTACACGCCCGAAGATAGCCTGATGGTCATTCAGGAACAAATCGCTGCAATGGGTGAATTAGAAGCTGCCGAAGTAGGCCTCCGCTTCGCACGAGGTGATTTGATTGTCATTGCTTTCCTGAAAGAACAACCGGTCGGCTATATGTGGATGGCTCTTTCCAGTGGTTTGGAGCTTGCTTTTGACACGTACTGGATTGTTCGATCCCACGAAGCAGTCAAATATGGGTCGTTTGTGCTTCCCGCATTTCGGGGACTAGGCATTCACAGTTGCCTAAACTCTGCCGTGTGTGTTTACTTGTGTAAACGCGGGTACATCCGGACACTCTCATCGGTGAGCATCCTGAACACCCAGTCGATGAGTCTTCCAAAACATAACAACACGACTATAGCCATGACCGTGCTCGTGGCTCGAATTCGGAAAATAGATTGGACCATCAGAAAGTCTTTTCGTGCCCCGCTAGAATCCAGATTCTCCTGGCCCAAAGCGGAGAAACCCTTCACCTACGTCGATGACTCCTGATTGGCGCCGTTGCCGTCCAT
>CAVQZU010000123.1:0-42374 GCA_963718485.1 uncultured Acidobacteriota bacterium | reverse complement strand
TGCCTAGCACAGCCGATGGACCTGGTCATCGTGTTCCCGTCGCCCTGGCTGGCCTGGGTCAGTGCGGCGAGCAGTTCGCGTAAGTTGGGCTGATCGACGGTGTGCGGACGGGCGGCGGGGTGGGGACCGGGCGGGTGGGGTGCGGCCTGGGATGATCTCGCGCCACCCCTTGGCGGGGGAAGTCACGCTGCATCTTCATGGGGGTCTCGTCGTCCGGTGCTGCGGGGGACCGGGGTTAGGGGTGCTGGATGACTGGTGATGGTCGCTCATATCTGCATGCTATAGCAGCTATGTCAGCCATGGCAGACATGAGTTGGTGAACCTGCCATGACCAGCACGGTTACCTTGATCAGCATGGGACGGTATGTCATCGACGTGCACGCGCCGGAGCCGAACCACCTGCACTCGCTCCCAGTTGCGGGCCCGGATCGATCCGGGGAATCGGGCCGCGTGAGGCGCTGCCCTCGATCACGTACCTGACGGGTGAGACCGGGCTGGCCGTCGGACCGTCCCAGGGCCATTGGCGTCCTGGTCGACGAAGGGCTCGCGTACACCGTGCCCGGTCGCGGGACCCCGCCAGCCCGCGCAAGAGCTGACTCACGCGGATCCGTGCCCGCGCCACGCCATGGTTTCGGCCTACGCCATTGGGTCGCGCCTGGACCGCAGGCACTGCCCGCGACGCCTGGGTCGCCACTCCGCGCCGGGGATAACCCGAGCCGCTCGGGTCTATGCCGGCGGGAGGAGCAACCCAGGCGTCGCGGGCAGTGCCTGCGGTCCAGGCGCGACCGATGGCGTAGGCCGAAACCATGGCGTGGCGCGGGCACGGATCCGCGTGGGTCAGCTCTTGCGCGGGCTGGCAAAGGTGCCGCGTCCGGGCACCGTGTACGCGAGACCTTCCTCAACCAGGACGCCGATGGCCTTACGGACGGTCCCGACCGCCAGCCCGGTCTCACCCGTCAGGTACGTGATCGAGGGCAGCGCCTCAGCGCGGCCCGATCTCCCCGGAGGCGATCCGGGCACGCAACTGCGAAGCGAGCTGCAGGTAGCTCGGCTCCGGCGCGTGCACGTCGATGACATACCGTCCCATGCTGATCAGGTGTACCCGTGCTGGTCATGGCAGGTTCACCAACTCATGTCTGCCATGGCTGACAGAGCCGCTAGAGCACGGCAGATATGAGCGACCATCACCAGTCATCCAGCACCCCTAACCCCGATCCCCCCCCAGCGCCGGACGACGAGACCCTGATGAAGATGCAGCGTGACTTCCCCGGCCACAGGATCTGGCGGGAGATCATCCCCGGCCGCACCGTCTACGTCGCCCGGTCCCTCCACCCCGCCGCCCATCCGCACACCGTGATCACCCCCGACTTACGCGAACTGCTCGCCGCACTGACCCAGGCCAGCCAGGCAACTGGAACACGATGACCAGGTCCATCGGCAGTGCTAGGCAGGTGTTTGTCCGGGAATCCGACTACTCAGAGTTGACTGCGCCACAGTACGAGAAAACAAGTGATTCCCCTGGTGGGACGTTGTACCAGCAGTACGGCTCGTGTATATTTTCGGTCGTTTCAGAAGATGACGTTGACGTCAGTCTCCAACCTGGAATGCATGCTGGGGTGATCTCGTGTATGAATCCGATGCGGATGCGAAGGTATTGTCAATCGATCGCAGGGAACTTCTGAAGGCTCCGGCTGGCGCTGCGGAACTACTGGTAGCGCCCAGTTTCGGGCAACAAAATGCAACCCGAACGGCGGAATCGCCGACCATCGCCGGATCCGGCAGCGCGGTGCGGACGATCACGCTGGAAGAGCACTTTGCGACGCCTGAAGTGTTAGACGCGATTGTCAAAGCATGGCCTGGCGATCCACTGGTTGATTATATCCAAGCAAAACGTGCCAAGCTCCTAGACCTTGGTAGCGGCCGGATCGCCGAGATGGACGCGTCGCAAATCGACCTACAGGTCCTATCGCTCACGGGTATTGGCATGGACCGATTGGCTCCCGCCGACGCTATAGCCCTTTCGCACGATTCAAACGACAACCTGGCCGCTGCCATACACGCGCATCCGGATCGCTTGGCTGGCTTCGCCGCTCTTGCACTGCAGGATCCAGAGAAAGCAGCCCTCGAATTCGAGCGCTGTGTTCGCCAGCTGAAATTCAAAGGGGCCCTTATCAACGGTGCGACGAACGGCATCTTTCTCGACAACCCCCGATCCACACCGGTGCTCGAAGCTGCTCAGGCCCTCGATGTCCCGATCTATTTGCATCCGGGGCTGCCGCCCACAGCTGTGAGAGAAGCATACTATGGCGAGTTGCCTCGCGAACTCGGGTTCATTCTCTCGCTTCCGGGGTGGGGTTGGCACGTGGAAACGGGAATGCATAGTATGCGGCTCATCCTTTCAGGCGTGTTCGATCGTTTTCCCCGGCTGAAGATCGTCCTAGGACATATGGGTGAGGCCGTGCCATTCTTTCTGGCTCGCTCGGAAGGTTTTCTGGGCCCTCGCGCAAAGAGCCTCAATAGACACATCTCCGATTATTTCTACGAAAACTTCTACTTCACCACCAGCGGATATTTCTCGTTGCCGCCATTCCTCTGCGCGTTACAAATCTTCGGGGCTGATCGCATCCTTTTTTCGGTGGATCATCCCTTTAACACCATGGCCCAAGGACGAGCGTTCCTAAATGGACTGCCGATCAGCCCTGACGATATGCGGAAGATCACACATGGCAATGCGGAGCGCGTGCTTAAACTCTAGTGTGAATTCGCAGAGGCTGATTAACGGCGCAGCCGACGAGGCTTCAGCAGCTTCGTTGCCTCCGGATACTGCTTCGATTGCTACCGGGTGAAACGAACCAGCTCCCGGGCGGGGTTCTCTCCCGCTGAGGACCAGCGCCTTTTCACGGCGCACTCTGGTTTTCCGACTATCAGGAGTCAGGCTGGAGAAGCGTCTTTTGTTTTATTTGGTAGAATAACAATAAATGAAACTGGCCAAGCCGCAAGAAACCAAGTCAACGATTCGCTTCAGTGCCAAGTTGTTTCGACCTAAGGCAACCGAAAAGACTGGATCGTGGACCCTTCTAACTCTGCCCAAGAACGCGAGTGCAAAGCTTCCATCACGAGTTATGACGATGGTTGAGGGAACTATTAATAGCTTCCCTTTTCGAGCCGCTCTCGAACCAGACGGCAAAGGAAGTCACTGGCTCAGGGTTAATAAAGCCATGCACGGTGCTGCAGGCGCAGACGCTGGAGACACGGTAACGGTGGAGATTACGCGGGCTGGAGAAGAACCGGAGATCAGATTGCCAATGGATCTACGCAAAGCCCTTGCAGCCGCCCCGCTGGCGCAGGCAGGGTGGGAGGACATCACACCAATGGCGCGCCGGGACTGGATTTTCTCGATAAGCTCAGCCAAGCAACCGGAAACGCGCCGGCGCCGGATCGAGAAAGCGTGCGACATGCTTGCCTCTGGAAAGCGACGATTATGTTGTTTTCCCGGCATAAAGTGGCTTATGAAAGAAAACGCAAAATCATGCGGAATGTGGCTTCCGTTGCCGAACTCACGAGATCGTTTTTTGCCGAGATCGACAAAGTAGACAACCCGAAAAGTGTGAACCGCTACTTTAAATGGACGGTAATCCGACTATACGTCCAAATGACCGCTCGGGGATCGGTCCGAATGATCACTTCCGAGTTGCTAAAATAACCGGTCCACATCTGTTTGGACCTTGATTCGCGCATAAGCGCCCTATCATCAAACAGTTTGGCCGGTTATTTTCTCCTTAACTGGTCCAATCTGTGCACGCGCCCTTAATGTCCAGATCCCGCGAGGCGCCCGGCGGATAGGTATACAGCGCCCAGCCCATATTCCTGACGAACGGTTCTAACCCTCGTCAGGTTAAGGCTTCTGCGGTATGATGCTTCCGTTCAGAAAGGCGGTGGCGGAAAACACTTCTGAAGCGATCCAGGCGAGGCGAGCCATGGCGCGTTGCGGTTCATCCGGCCCCAGATTCTCTACCTATTGTTGCGGGTCACAGTCTTGCACGTTTATGGTTAGCCCCCAGTGTTGGCGCTTTTCTCGCACAGGTAGCGTACGTGCGCGAATGGCTCCTCGGCTGAGAGTCCGGCCTATCCTCGTGATTATTCCTTCCATCTAATTTCTCTTGTGAGGTGACATATGGCGATCGAGAGTCATTCAGTACAGTTCGCCGGAGGCAATCTCGGCGGGCAACGTCACATTTGCGCTTTCTTCAATAGCATGGACGAGGAGCACAGGGTGCTTCGCTCGTTCATCAGAGAGGGACTCGAGCGCGGGGAGAAAGCTTTCCATGTCGTTGACCCCGAGCTACGGGAGCAACATCTTAAGCTCCTCGCCGAAGGAGGTATCAATGTGCATCAGGCGATTGATACCGGCCAGCTGGAAGTGCGGCGCTGGCAGGACGCTTACCTGCGGGGCGACCGCTTCGACCAGAATGCGATGTTGGCCTTGATCGAAGAGGTGCTCCAATCGGCCGATACGGCCGGGTACCCGCTCACCAGATTGGTGGCGCACATGGAATGGGCGCTGCTCGACAAACTCGGCGTCGATGACCTGGTGGAATACGAGGCACGGCTCAACTACGTGCTCCCCAAGTACGATGATCCCGTGATCTGTACATACGATCTCTCAAAATTTGGCGCGAACACGGTCATGGACATCATGCGCACGCATCCGGTCGTGATCATCGGCGGAGTGTTGCAGGAGAACCCATTCTTTATTCCGCCGGACCAGTTCCTCCTGGAGATCAAGGATCGACGGTCCCCTCGCAGGAGCGCAGCCGCGGCAAACTAAATGCCCCCGGAGTCGCACACAGACGCGGGAGCGCTTCGAGCGGCGCTCCGAGAGCTCGTGGCGCTTTCGACAATCCCGGCGGCGTGGGTAGGAAGAGAACCGCCTATCATCGCCGCCGGGCTCGCCGATGCGCTGGTCGGATCGCTGAACCTGGATTTTGCGTTTGTGCGTTTGTGCGATCCCCAAGGGGACGGCGCAATCGAAGTCACGCGCGGGAACGCCTGGGAAGCATTTCCGGAATGGCTGCAAGCTCACCTGCACGTCGGGCGATTCTTGCGCAAAGAGATCGTTACGGATATTGGCGACGAGGAGCCATGCCGCGGTCTTGTCATTCCCATTGGCGTCAATGCTGAGGCTGGTCTGGTCGCCGCGGCGTGCAGTCGCAGCGACTTTCCCAGTGAGGTTGACCAGTTGCTGCTTCCGTGGCTGCGAATCACGCCGCCGCAGCGTTTCAGAACGCGCGTCTCCGCCACGAACTCGACGCTAAGTTGGTGGAACTCGGTCAAGCCCGCCACGAACTCGAGAGGAAGGTATCGGAACGAACCGCGGATTTGCAGCGCAGCCAGGCCTACCTAGCTGAAGCGCAGAGGCTGAGCCACACCGGCAGCTGGGCTTTCAACGCTCGAGAGGCTCTCTACTGGTCGGAAGAAAATTTCCGAATGTGGGGCTTCAATCCGCAGGAGGGTCTTCCGGACCGCGAAAGCGTGTTCCAACGGATCCATCCAGAGGATCGCGACAGAGTGCTCGAATGCATCCAGAAGGCCGTGCGCGACAAAAGAGACTACGCTGTGGAGTTCAGAATCCAGCTACCGGATGGAACAATCAAACACATCCATGGGTTAGGCCATCCAGTCTTCAACGCGAGCGGGGAGCTTGTTGAAGTCGTCGGTACGCAGTTCGACGTGACGGAACGCAAACGCGCCGAAGAAGAGCGCGAGAGGTTGCGCCAAGCGCAGGCAGACCTCGCATACTTAAGTCGAGTCACCACTATGGGCGAGTTGACCGCATCCCTTGCGCATGAGATCAGGCAGCCGATTACGGCAGCAATGACAAACGCAAAGACGTGCTTACGATGGTTGGGGCGAGATTCCCCCGATGTCGAGGAGGGGCGCGAAGCCGCATCAAGAACTGTCAAGGACGTAACGCGCGCAGCTGAGATTATTAGCAGTGTCAGCTTGCTGTTCAAGAAAGGAGCTTCTCAGCGTGAGTCCGTTGATGTCAATGAACTTATTCGAGAAATGATTGTCTTGCTGCGCAGCGAGGCCAACCGCTACTCCATTTCAATCCGTACCGATCTTGCTGAGGACCTTCCCAAAGTAATGGCAGACCGTGTGCAATTGCAGCAGGTTTTCATGAACCTCATGCTCAATGGCATCGATGCTATGAAGGACATGAGCGGTGGGAGTGAACTCACGATCAAGTCGGAAGTCGAGAATGGTCAACTGATGATCTCGGTCGGGGATACCGGCGTCGGATTGCCCAAGGAGCAGGAGGACCAGATATTCAGGGCTTTTTTTACAACCAAGGACCATGGGACTGGCATGGGGCTGCCCATTAGTCGCTCGATCATTGAGTCGCACGGCGGCCGTTTGTGGGCCACCGGCAACTCCGGGCGGGGCGCAACGTTTCAGTTCATACTGCCCATCACAGTTGCGGCGCACGCATAGCTTCCCCAACTACTCCCACGTGGTGGCCAACCTTTGTTCCCTATAAGGGCTATCCACACGTCCAAGCCGTGCTCGTCTCACGAACGACAGCTCGCCGGACATCATGTTCTCACGCCTCGCGAAGACGAGGATTACGAGGTCCTTATAAGGCCCGTTTGGAGAAGCATCCGAACCTGCCGCCCCGTTACGGAAATGGCAATTCTGTAACTCTACCGCTGATCTTGGGCGGGCCCATTCGGAAGAACCCACATGCCTGAGTACGCGCTTACCGGAAAGGTGAACCGTTGCTTCAAATGGACGGTTTTCCGAAGTAACCAGGCACTTCGCGGGTACCATTGAAAATCAGCAACGTGGAGCGAGATATTTCTGGCATATAATCCGCCCTTTTGTTTGTGACCCTGCATTCCAGCAGCAGCATGCTCACACAGCAAACGGACAACTCCCGGCCCAGTGATAGGCCTGCATCAATCGCCGTTACCACGAGTTCTCCTTCACCCGACCTTGTGCTCATTTCACCGCAAGATCCGAACTTCGATGGGATTGCCCGGCCCCTTCTAGGGGCCGCGGCTTCCGGACCGGCGTTGGACCTGAAGCCCTTCCTGGTGATTCTATCCAACCGGTCATCTGGTACAGTTGTCGCATATGAGATGGTCTGGAAGATCACCCATACGGACAAGACCGTAGAAATTCTCTCTGCAGACGTCAATTATCCCGACGGCGTCGTTGCGGTACCTGCGCGTGCCAGCGAACGCCCCCTCATGTCCGGAGAGCAACGGCTAATCGGCCGTGAGTTTCAGCTTGATCCATCCTGGGCTGAAGAAAATGTTCAGGATGTGCTTTTAGAAACAATCGGAGATCAGCAAGCCCAGATGCCGCGCACCGAGCGACTGGACATCGGTCTCGATGTTGCCATTTTCGCTGATGGCCTAGCAGTGGGGCCTGACACACGAGGGTTGACGAAACGTTTCGCTATCTATGTGAATGAAAAGCGGAAGTTGATCCACCAGGTCGTGAGCGACTTGGATGCCGGACACTCGATCGATGAAGCCTTTCAAACCATTAATGAACTGAAGGTGCAGCTACCACCGACGGGACCGCATCGCGACTTGTCAGCCTTTTACAGAAAACAGGCCGGAGCAGAACTATTCGGTTTGCGGAAACGCATCGGGGATGCCGCCGTTCCTACGGTGTTCGGCAAAGCGAACCGCGCAGAGCCTTTTGTAATTCGAAGGAATGCAACGTAGCTCTTTGATAACCCCCAAGTGCCTATTAACGCGATTACCGTGCATTTGAGGTGCTACTTTACTTCTCCGGTTTTCTGACTTGGGCTCTATTCAGTTCTTGTCTTGTTTTGCGTCACGGCGTTAATGGGATCGTAATTGATCCGACCGCATCAGAGTCTTGGTCGAAGACAATGAAACGAAGTCGATTCGCGTTCTCCCTGAGAGTTATGTCCTGAGCAAAATCAATGCCCTTCTCTAGAGCCTCTTCGTATTGTTCAGCAGTGTAATGTAGCGTGAGGGGTTCGACAGGACCTCTCTGTACTCCACCGACCGGTAGATCTTGAATCAGAGAAATCTGTATTTGAGCGATATATTCATTCTGATCCGGAATGAAAGCGATATCGTGGGCGTTAATGTGCAAGTCTATATGGACCTGCTTTGCGCGTTGAGTATCTTCCGACAATCTTGCCCGCAACCCGATCTCGGCTGAATCGAAGCTCGCTGAAGAGGCCATGTCGAAAGCTTGCTGCGCCTGCGTGGCTTCAGGTTCAGCCCAGGCATAATAACCAGCAATGGTTTGTATATGGATTCCTTTGCGGGTGCTCGTCACTTTGAGCTTGTGGAACTTGTTATCACACTTTTGCGGAGTGGGGTAGTATCCCAACCGATAGTCATCCGCAACGTCTTTCATAGCCTGCACAATGACCGTGCGGATGTCGTGGCCGCTATCGGGCCGCCCTCCGGTCATCGCAGCGAAGATGTTAGGCGTATCTTCATCGCCAATATCCAGTGGCGAGATGGATTGGCGTATTGGATAGACGGCGATGCCGGATTGGTCGAGCACCTCGCTTATCCTGCGCACGACCGGTTGAAAGTCCACAAGGATCGCGCCGTGTCCCAGGCTGATTGGGACCCCATTCGTAATCCACACCAGATCCTTGCGTCCGGGAACCCTGGAGAGGTCAGAGGCCAGCGTAGCTAGCGCCTGAAGTGTGAGTTGGACGCGAACGTCGGCAAAAAGTGCCGTTGGACGAATGCCCGTTACGTTCCTCATCGCTTCATCCATCAAAGGCTTGATCCTGCGCGTCCATTCAGACGGGGTCCTCTGAGAAACGTCGGCCGTTTGCGGCAACCCATGGACAATGAATAGTTTCCCGTCGAACGTTAAAATGTACAAGTACAAGTAGTCAGCGGTATTTAGTTTTTCAAGGGACTGAATTAATCGGTTTGAGACCTGAGACTGTATTTCGAAAGGTTCATTGAGCAGATCAAGAAGAATCACTGTGGCGTGTGGAATTTCCCCGCGTCCTCGATTTGAGAATTCGTTTAATCCCGGAGATTCTGGTCGAGGAGCAGGGGTGTCACCATAACGAACCAACTTGACATTCTGCTTTTTTCCATTATCGACAACCTGAAAATCGGCACTGGTAAGCCCTTTTACTGGGTTCCCGTTATCGTCAGTCACTATCAGCCGGAGATTTACAAGCCGTGAGTCCGCTTGGGGGAGCGTGGCGCTTATGGCGGATGTGAGACCGAGAGCAAGCACCAAAACCACTCTCAAGATCATAGATGCCCTCCTGTCGCGCCCTATTATCTTGGATTCCTCCGCGTCGGTGTCGGTTACGCCGGGATGCGTGAACGGAGGATCAATGGGGCCGGTAGCCCCGAACGCGTGAGGAAAACTTGTTAATCGGAAAAGTGAACCGCTCCTTCAAATGTCAATGGGGATCAGAGTTACAAAAAGCACAGCGGACCTCAAATTTGTAGCCCTTCGGAGGTCGAGAACCTTGCAAACCAGGTCGCAGGTGCAAATACGGCATAGATGGTTAACCGATAGTTTCCATGAATGATGCTCAACTTTTCGCCTGCAGAACTATCATTGTCCAGCCTGGCATAATCGTCATCGCCAAATATTGATTCTTGAACCGTGTTGGAGGACTGGCGTTAGCCTGGTTGGTTGCGCCGACTTCGCGGAATTCAAAGGGCTGAAGCCTGGAGCCATCAGGCTTAGAGAAAAATCCGGAAATCATGCGACAGCTTTGGAACAATGTTCCTTTGAAGATACCGGGGAACCGATCTTCATGCCTTCGCAGCAAATCACTGTAATATACTGCGCGGCCTGAAAATCCTCTTGAGGGAAAATGCGTCCATGCTGGCACAAACCAAGAATTATGATGAACTTGTAAGGAACTTTCACTGGCGCATTCCAAGACTCTACAACATGGGTGTGGACGCTTCCGACCGGCACGCGGACGGAAGCGGACGACTGGCGCTCATCTATGTAGACGAGGACCACCGCTCACAACATTACAGCTTTGATGATATTCGAAACCTATCCAATCGCCTTGCCAACGTGCTGCTGGCACACGGACTGATTCGCGGGGATCGAGTTGGTGTGTTGCTGCCGCAGATGCCTGAGACAGCCATTAGCCATTTGGCCGCTTTCAAAGCAGCGTTGATTTCGATTCCCCTGTTCACATTATTTGGCGAGGAGGCGTTGGAACACCGTCTTGCCAATAGCGGCGCGAAAGCGGTTGTGACGGACGCGGCTGGCGCTAGCAAGCTGCTGGCGATCGTTGGCCGCTTGCCCCATCTGTTGAGGATCTATGTGGTCGGCGAAGATCATGAACAACCAAGTGACAACAATATGGTCGTAAGCTTCAATGACGCAGTGCGGAGTGCATCCGACCGTTTCAGCCCGATCGCCACCCCTTCCGAAGATCCTGCGCTAATCATCTATACCTCCGGCACGACCGGCAATCCCAAAGGCGCGCTCCACGCACATCGCGTGTTGCTGGGACATCTTCCGGGGGTAGAACTAGTGCACGATTTCCTTCCCCAACCCGGCGATTTGTATTGGACGCCGGCTGATTGGGCCTGGATTGGCGGGCTGCTTGATGTACTTTTACCGGCCTGGCACCACGGCATCCCGGTGCTGGCACACCGTGCGCGTAAATTCAATCCCGACGCCGCGATGGTGCTGATGGCAGAGCATGGAGTGCGCAATGCGTTTCTTCCGCCGACGGCATTGAAGATGATGCGGCAAGCGAACGTGCGAAACCGTGGAGTCACGCTGCGTACCCTGGCCAGCGGCGGCGAGTCTCTGGGCGAGGAGCTTCTGGACTGGGGCAGAGAAACATTTGGTTTGACGATCAACGAGTTCTACGGCCAGACCGAGTGCAACTTGGTGGTCGGCAACAATGCGTCAGTCTTTCCGCCGCGAACGGGTTCTATGGGAAAGGCGGTGCCCGGACACGACGTTCGCATCGTGGATGAAACAGGCAAGGAATTGCCACCCGGCCAAGCGGGGCAGATCGGGATACGGCGACCTGACCCTGTAATGTTCCTGGAGTATTGGCAAGATCCCGAAGCCACGTTGCGAAAATATGCGGGTGACTATCTCCTGACTGGAGACATCGCGAGCCAAGATGAAAGTGGGTATTTTCGTTTTGCTGGACGCAGCGATGACCTGATCACAAGCGGCGCCTATCGGATCGGCCCCGGAGAAATCGAGAATTGCTTAATCAAGCACCCAGCCGTCGCCGTGGCTGCCGTCGTAGGTGTGCCTGATGCCATCCGTACAGAACGCGTGAAAGCATGGCTGGTCCTACGACCAGGCTACTCTCCGTCTGATGATCTGGCGCACGACCTGCAGGAATTCGTGCGAGTGCGTCTGGGGGCGCATGAATACCCGCGCGAGGTGGTGTTCACTGATTCGTTGCCGATGACAACTACCGGTAAGATCATCCGCCACGAGCTACGCAGGCGCGGCTAACGGCTAGGTGAGTGCTTGGCGGGGCAAGTTTATGCTTTCGGATGGCGTTCCCATGCTAGTGACATCCACGCACAGGAATGTGTGATCTAGACTGTGCAAGGGAAAATCACGTTTCATGGCGTTTCAGCATGCCCCACGATGTAAATGCCGGAATGAAGGGTTCCCTCCGACTAAATAGGAGTACTTGAGTTCTGCGACGTGGGTTATTGGCCTTCCTTGAGCGGAAAGCCAATTGCTGGCCCTACTTCCCTTTCAACCACCATCGCCAAATTGGTTGAGTCAATCCAGCCGCCGTCACGATCAACAAAACATACAGGTTCAGTCCATTTGAAGGAACTCTCAGAGACCATTGCCTGATCATAATCGCAGAAGCAGCACTAACGCCCTTACCGGAAAAGTGAACCGCTACTTTAAATGGACGGTTTTCCGACTTGAACTACTCTGGAGTTGACATCCCTGTGAGATAAAACAGCCCAGCCAATGATCCCAGGCAACGGTGAATCGAGGCCCAAGGGTTTTCGGAACGCGGGGGGAGCATCTGTTTGAGCACCGGGCGCGAGTACTCCCTGGCCAGATTTACTTATCCCTCAGAGACCGTTTGTGCCCGATCACAAGCAAGAAACCCAGAACAGATAGTGCTGATGCCAGCAGGATGAACCTGCCCGGTTCGAGAATCGGTGACGGCAGAGACTGGGCATGGACTGAAGGTATGAAAACCACAGCGAGTCCGAGAGCAAGTGCCAACCTAAGCTTTTTCATAATTCTCCCCAAGAAGGAGGGGCAGTTCGTTGGCCATACCTCTGGAGATTGCATCTCCATGAAAACAAGCAGATGCTTCCCGGCCTTATGGGGACCGCACCAGAAAAATCTTGCAGTTAAGTGGCAGGCAAGTTGGCTGAGATTGCTCGGCGCTGCATAAGTGACCGGAGAGATGATCTACCGCGTTCCAAAAACCAACCCACTCCCGAACAGCTTGCTCAGGCCCGAGCACTCCGGCAGAAGCAGAAGACCGCGACCTGCTGCGCAGACCCCGGCCCTGGAAAGTGGTGGAGTACAGGATCGGCAATAATTTGCTCCCGGATTTGGTACGAATCTCCCGCCTACAGCCCCAGACTGTTGAATGTCCAGTTTGCTATCGCTCGATGTTAGAGATTGTATTAACCGTAGCAACCGGCTCGGCGCACTGCCGATTCCTGTGCCCCTGTCGCCTGAAACGACGCCACGCCCAAAGCCCACACCAGTTCCGCTGGTGCATCGGTTGCGGGATAGAAACTCCGAAGTAGCTCTTGATGGCCGAGCGGCGCACCAAGCGTACTCTTGTTCTCGAGCGACGCCAATCACTCCGTTGTGGCCGCTGACCTGAGTACGCGTTTAGTCAACAGCCTTAGCTCCCCAGAACATTGGCTGCCTTGTTATGATTGCATACCACGAAATGAACTGGGGAGGATACATGATGAGGCGCACAGGTGGTCTGTTCATCATCGCAGCTCTGATTGCCGTGGGATTTTTCGCGGGATTGTTGCTCGAGAAGACGATGGCCAGCGCGCAGGCGCAGAACAAGTTGAACTTCAGCGCTGCAGCGATTGCAGGGGAGAAAAATACGCAGGATCTTTGGGGGCCCTACGAAGTCGCGCCCGACTGGCCCAAGCCCATCACCACGCTCCCGGGCCACGAGAAATGGACCTGGGGCGCGGTCGAGAGTATTTTTGCGGAGACGCCGAACCGAGTTTTCATACTCGAACGCGGGGAAATTCCGGCCATGAAACGGCCCGATGAAGTTCCCTATCCGCAGGTCGGCCCCAGCATCTCGTTCCCTGTTTCACAGCTTCCGTTTCGTAATGCATCGGTCGGGCCGGTAACGAGCGCCGGCAATCCTGTGTGGAGCGGCAAGCTCGGCGTCGACGCGCGCTGGGAACACTGCATCGTTGTCGTGGATGCGAACGGCAACATGGTCGAAGACTGGACGAAATGGGATTCCATGCTTCGCCGCCCGCACTACATCACTGAAAATCCCTACGACCCCGACAAGCACGTCTGGATCGTGGACGATCAGGGACACGCGATTTATGAATTCACGCACGACGGCAAGCAACTGGTGAAGACGCTGGGCACGCCCTATCATTCCGGCAATGACGAATCGCACTTCAATCGCCCGACTTTCATCAACTGGCTCCCGGACGGCACGATGTTTGTCACCGATGGATACGGCAATACGCGCGTGGTGAAATTCGATAAAAATGGCAAATTCTTGATGACTTTCGGCCAACCTTCAAACCCGCCTGACGACACGCGTCCGAGCGTTTTCAAAGATGTGCATGGCGTGGTTTTTGATCCCTCGACGCATCGCGTCTTCGTCACGGATCGCGCCGACCACCGTATTGAGATTTTCGACGAAAACGGCAAGTTCCTCGGTCAGTGGAGCACCGGCAAGCCTTCCACGCCGCAATTCCTCTACATGGCGGCCGACCGCAGCATCTGGATCGCCGACGGAACAACTGCCAAGATCATCAAATTCGATCTGGACGGGCACTACCTTTACTCCTGGGGAAGCCAGGGCGATTTCCCGGGAGGTTTGTGGAACGTGCACGGCATGAGCGTCGATCCCGAGGGCAATCTCTACCTGGCGGAAGTGAATAATGGGCGCGCCGAGAAATTCCGACCGCGTACCGGAGCGAATCGCGCCCTACTCGTCGGCCAGAGCATGCGCGCGCAATAACAGATTACCAGGAAGCATTCAGGATTCCGCGGCGGAGCCCGATAAACGTCCTGTTCGATGTTCTACAGAGGAGGGGTACGCCAACCTTGTGAGGACTACGAAAGAGCTCTATTTGTGCGGGTCCACCACAGCAGTTCGTCCGAATGTGCTTTCGATTTGCTTTCTCCTTTTTTGCCCCGGTTTAAATACCATAGCCTTCGTATTGCGACAGCCTTGCTTGCCCGCTAGGGTGTCAGCATGTCGATGGACCCTCTCCAAGTGATTGCTGGTTTCGCGATGATCGCCTTCTTGCTAATTTTCTACCGCGATTGAACGGCGGCTGCCGGACCGGTCTCAGCGGTCTCCTCCTAGCGCGCGCGGACTCTCCAGGGTGCCATACGGCTGAACATTCCATCTCGCACGACCAGTGTGTGAAACAGAACGGCTCCAAAATGGGCGAGGAATGCCAGAAATAAGAGGTAAGCCAGAATCGTGTGCGTTTTCCGCAACACCGCGTACAGCAGGATGCTGTGCGGAAGTATGGGAGGAAAATGTATCGATCCGTACAGCACGATCGGATAGCGCGCCGCTGACAACATCCCCCAGCCCACCAGCGGCAGCAGAAACAGCAGCGTATACAACAATCGTTCGGACGCAGATGCAATCGAGCGCTCCTGCAGCGACATGGTTTCAGGAAAAGGAGGCAGGGTCGAGCGGCGCCGGTTGACGAAACGAATCACAACCACAATTAGGACGAGGATACCCAAGGGTCGGTGAATTGAAATCAGCCGATGGTAGTTGGCGAGCGATGTCACCATGGCAACACCGATGCCCAGCATCGTCAGGACCATAGCGGCCATCAGCCAGTGAAAAAACCGCATGAGAACCGTGAATTGCCACTGCCTTGCCGCCATGCTCACGCTCACTTTCGCACGCTGGAAGGCGTAATCGCGCTGGGCTCTTTCTTCTCGCCTGCGCGCCTTGTAAACGACTGCGAATAAACCGCCGAACGAGCGCTCAGCAGAGGATCATCGGAGGGCACAATACCTGCCGGCAAGACCAGCGGATCGAAATTGGTGTCGCGGGTGGGGCTAGTTTCCTCACTCTCAACATGATCGAGGGTTAAGGTTCCCACGTCCACCTGTTCTCGCCCGTCGGGCCAAGGGATCGTGGCGTCGTTTGTCGGATCTCCTGGTTGCCCGATAGTAATCATCAAGTGCCACTGCAGCGGATGTTGAAGGATGTTCGCGATGAGCATGTCAAAAAGGAAACTCTTGTCTCCCTGGGCTGGTCCGGTCGTATTCGCCGGCTGCGCGGGCGCCATCGACCAGCGGACGGGGATCGACGCTCCGCTCGCGTCCACGAACCAGAAGGAGTTAAGACCGTAGAACGTGCTGTTGTCAAAGCCGGTTGAGGGCGGATGGCTCTGGATGACTTTTATCGCTCGCACCGTTTCGGGATGACTTGCGAGAAATGCGGCCATTTTTTGGGGGTCGGGCTTTCCTGTGTTGGGCTCAGGTTGCGTCGCAATCAGTCTGTCGTAAAAGGCCTGTGGCGTGTTCACCGCAAACACGGGCGTGTTGATCATCGCCGTGCGCCATTCTTCGCCATCCGGTAGCGAAAACAAAAGCCCCAGACCACGGACCAGGTCGGGCGCGTCGGCAACGTAGGGGTTGCCGCCAGCCAGAGAGAACCGGCCGATGGCTGGCACGCGCCCGGCCTTGAAGACGGCAGCCTTCGAGAGACGCGTTCCCTGGCCATTGCTCTCGAAATAGCCGCTGACGCAAACGCCCTTGGCATGATTGCGGCGAAAACCGGAATAGATTCCGTCGACCCGCTCAAAACCGTCGGCGAAACGCGCAGGCGTCAGCACTCTTGGGCTGAACCAGCCGCCCAAATAGAGGAATGCTGCCACAACGGCCAGAATAACCAAAACGATGAGTATCAACCTTGCGAGGGCGCTGCCTTTGGTGAGGGGCGCTGGCGAATCTGCTGCGAATGCCGACGAGTCATTTGCCAACTGCGTTCTCCACGGCCACTGAAGGCAGTAAAATACACCTCGCCCCACCAGTATGCAATGCTCCAGGCGGGTTCCCCGATGGCCGCGGCTCCGGCCTGAGTAACGGGAGTCCAGTCTGGCGAAGAAAACTGCTACACTTGCGCTCTTCACTACCGAATGAGAGGAGCCTATGGCCGCCAACGAAACCAAGAAATGCGCACATCCGGTTTGTACCTGTCAGGTCACTACGGAGAAGTATTGCAGCCCGCAGTGCGGGGCGATGGAGGAAATCCCGGACTTGGATTGCAAGTGCCCTCACTCGGTATGCAAGGGTAGAACCGAATACGCGGCCCACGCATAGTTCAGTCAAGTGATTAGCATCGGCGCTCGAATAACCTGAGAAGGTAAATCTAACCCGCAGGTTGTGTGCAAGCCAAACTCAAAAGGGAGCGTCGCTCTGCTGAGGAGGTGTACCATCGGCGATGGGGTTTTCACTCGCTTCCATGAGGCCCGCATTTCAGTCTGACAAAAAGTCGGCTCTCACCGGCCACAGATTCTCTTTACTCTTTGTTTTTCTCTTGGCGACACTAATTCTATTTCCTTATGCCGAAGCCAGCCACTTCGGCTCGTACGCATTTCGCATTATCGGAAGTGTTGCTATTCTAGTCAGCGTATATGCAGCCAGTGTTCACCGAAGTCTGCTTCTTTTCGCCATCGTGCTTGCGATTCCAGCCCTATTGGAACGCATGGTCCTTCCCAAAGTCAGCTCCTTTTATATATTCAACTCTGTCCTGACGTTTGTCTTTGACGTGGGGATTGTGGTGATTATTTCCCGCCACGTGTTCGCTGCGGAAAAGCCAACATCGGAAACCATTTTTGGAGCCCTCTGCGTTTATCTGCTAGTGGGCTTTACTTTTGCCACCGTCTACGGAATGGTGGCGGCGTTCCAGCCAAACGCCTTTTATCTTGATCCACACAGTAATTTTCATAACGTGCCCAATCGCTTCGATCTCATTTACTACAGTTTTGGTACCATGACTTCGCTCGGTGCTGCCGGGATTATGCCGGTCTCGTCTCAAGCTCGCTCGTTTTCTATGCTCGAAGCTATTCTTGGCGTTTTATACCTTGCCGTCCTGATCGCACGATTGATGGGAGCCTACCGCCCCAACTCTGGCGGGTGAACACGCTGCGCGATGGATGCTCTTCCAGACTATTACTTTTCGGGCGGTTGACTAGCAGCGAACGATTCGCCGTAATGGCTGATAAAACGGCGAAACCGGAAACCTGGACTCCTAGCCTGGTATCTATCCGGTTCTCCTGCTACACGTCCAGTTGCGCGAATTTGTGGCCGTTTGCCAGGAAATTATCCATTTTCCTAGTGGCCAGTTTCTTTCAATTTGGTAATCAGGTGTTCCTCGTGGCGGGCAGATGGGGCTGCGGAGGAAGCCCAACATGTCGCAGGAATGCATCAAAGCGCGGATCGGAGCGCAGCGAATCAAAATCTGGCTCAATCCCCAAAAACGCCATGGCGGAAACCTCTGAGTGTAGCTCGTAAGCCTTCTCGAGCCACGCGAAAGCCTGGTCTTTTCTGTGCAGCCCCGCATACGCGCGCGCCGGAAAAAATGCCTCCTGCGGATGCTTTTGCCTTTTCAGCCAGGCGTCAAACGCGCCAGCCACGCCAGGTGCACCATAAATTTCGTCAATCGCGGCCGAGCAAGGCGCATCGCACCCCTGCTTGAGCCAGAGCTTATGTGCTTCTTCGTAGTCTCCCTTGCTCTCGTCCAGCTCCCCGGTAATAAAGAGGGCAAAACTATAGTCTGGCGCAAGTTTTAAGGTCGCCTCGCACACTGTCAAGGCGCGGTCGTACTGTCGCGCGAATCGGAGTATTTGGCAGTAATCGGTGTTAACAATCAGCGAGAGCGGGTCACGTTCCTTCGCCGACTTTATTTCGCCCAGCGCGTCATCGAAACGCCCCTGAACCATAAGTGCGTGGGCTAAGCCATCGTGAGCACTGGGCGCGCCGGGTTCAAGCTCCAAGGCTCGCCGAAATCCCGCTTCGGCACTTTGGAAATCCCATCGAAACTTATAAAGAGTCCAAGCTCTCTCTTCATAGGCTGCGCCCAATTCCGGCTCGAGTTCAAGGGCCTTGGCTATGGCGGCATCTGCCCCGGAGATTGCCCCGCCAGCCTCTATGTCGTCCGGCGCGTCCACGAGTTGAGCCGAAATTCTTATCTGGTCGTTGGAGCGCATTACGGAGCCTTCGATGACGGCGTCAACATTGAGTTCCTTCGCAATTTGCGGCAGCGGCTTGTGAGCGTCCTTGTACTGCATAGCCGTAGTTTGTGAGATGACCCGCAGCGCCCTGATTTGCGCCAAGCCTGTGATCAACTCGACGGTCATTCCATCGACCAGATATTGCTGTGAAGGGTCGCCCAAAAGGTTATCCAGCGGCAGCACCGCCAGTGATCGAATCGATGCCGCAACATTCGAGGACCGGCTGGCCCGCTCCTTCATCCAGAGGGCGATAACACCCACAATGATCAATGCGGCAAGCGCCAAAAGGACTGCCGAAAGCTTTGTAGTGCGGCTCGATGTTGCAGCAGAGACGCCGGCAGCGGCCTCGACCGTGGCCCCATCGGGCTGAGCGCCAGCTGACGCTGCGGGCTCAACCATCGGTTTTCCTGGCATGGCAGCGCGCGATGAGGTGGCTGGAGCCTGTACCTCTTCCACTGCAACGTCTGCGATGAACCTGTAGCCCAGAGTCGGGACCGTTTCGATGTAGCGAGGCTGCTTGGAGTCGTCGTGAAGGAGTTTGCGCAACTGGCCAACGGCGCGATTCAGCACCTGATCGGTAACGAAGGCGTCGCCCCAGACAGCGTCAATCAGCTCCCGCCGCCCAATCAAGCGGCCACCGTTTTGAACCAGGAAAATCAGTAAATTCAGCGCTTTCGGCTCTACGGGCAGAGCTTGCCCGTCCTTGAGCAGCCGGAAGCCCGGCAGGTCAATCTGGACATCATCGAAGCGGTAAAGACCGGTCATTCAAGCACTTCAGCATTCCGTCACAGAACCGTACCGAAAACATCTCCGCGCCCTGAGTACCCCGTAAGACCCCCTCCGGTATCGTCTCCTCCCCGTTTCGGGGAGGACAGTGTAGACAAAAAGAGCTATGTGCGCGGCTCGTAATCAAGATCGCGCTATTCTATTTCACCGTCGTCGCACTTTGCCAGACCATTCACGGTCAGTCTCCGATGCCATTCCGCTTAGTTCCCAATCCTTTAATTATCGTCTGCGTCACCGCCAACGAGGCCGGCCCTTTCGACTTTGTCTTCGATACCAGCGCGGACATCACCATCGGCGATCCCTCCATTGCCTCACCTTTCTCTCGCTTCCTTCGACCGCGTCAACCAAACCACGCTCTCAAGCGTGCCATCCGTGTCTCGCGCGTCCTTGCGCAACTTGGAGCTCGGCGCAGTTCAGATATGTGCGAGGCGCTGGAATACACGCACGAACGTGGAACCGTGCATCGGGGATCTGAAACCAGCGAATAGCTCGCGACTAGGCATGGCGGTTCGTATCAAGGTAGGATGGTTGGCGGAATTGGTTTGTTAGCCGCTGTCGCCCCGATCGGCGGGATCCGAGATGCCTGATAATTCCGCAGAGAGGTTGCCGAGGTCAAGCCAGGGAGGAGAGTTCCGCATGAATCGTATCTTGATCGTCCTCGTTTTGTGGTTTGGTGCGGCGTTCGTTCCGACGGCTGTGCCGGCCCAGACTCCGGCGCAAGTTTCGCCACAGACGAACGTTCCGACCGGCACCCCAGAGGGCGTGGCGCGGATGCAGTCACACAACTCGACAGGCTTTCCTACTCCGCAGACAGTCGAAGGACAGCCGATTGAAACTCGTCCGCCGGAATTGGAAGGGGACCATCCGGTCGTCCCGGGTGAGACGCGCGCGCCCTTCCACGCGACTCAACCGTACAACGTCACAACCATCACCGATCAGCTGAAATCGCCCTGGAGCCTGGCTTTTCTGCCCAGCGGCAAAATGCTGATCACTGAAAAGCCCGGCGCGATGCGCATCGTGGATGCGCAAGGCACTATATCGCAGCCACTCAGCGGCCTTCCCGAGGTTGCACCGCAAGGACAGGTGGGACTTCTGGATGTGGCACTGGATCCTAAGTTCGCCTCCAACAAGCGCATCTTCTTCACTTATAGCGAGGCTGTGACCACGCCCGGTAGTGACGTCCCCAACAGCAATATCGTGGTGGCGCGAGCCGGGCTGGACGAATCTGCTGGGGCGTTGTCGGACGTGATGGTGATTTTCCGCGCCAAGCCTTCGCTGCCACGCACCCTTTCAGCGAATCAAGGAGGACGCATCGCAATCGGGCGTGATGGCAATCTGTTCGTGACGATCGGAGATCGGTCCGGTTCGCCGCCCTGGGACCTGGCGCAGAGACTGGACACTGACCTGGGCAAGATCATTCACATTACTCCTGACGGAGGGGCTGCGAAAGGCAACCCGTTTATCGGTAAGACCGGCGCGCTTCCAGAGATCTGGACGATCGGCCACCGCAGCGAGGAGGGGCTCACCATTGATCCGGCAACCGGCCAGTTGTGGGAGACCGAAAACGGCCCGCGCGGCGGCGATAAGCTCATCAAGGTCGAGGCGGGGCAGAACTACGGGTGGCCGGTGTACGTACACGGCATCGACTATCCCGGTGAGATGATCGCGAAGGGTGTCGTCGAGATGGAAGGAACGCAACAGCCGGTCTACTATTGGGACCCGGTTATCGCGCCTTCGGGGCTTGTCTTTTACCAAGGGAAGCTGTTCCCACAGTGGAAAAACAGCGTGTTGCTTGGCGGGTTACGGGCTCAGTTCCTTGACCGGCTCACGATTTCTAGCGATAAGGTGGTGAATGAGGAGCCGCTCTTGGTGGAGGAGCATTCCCGGATACGAGACGTGCGCATAGGTCCCGAAGGCGCGGTCTATGTACTGACTGACTCTGGCAAGTTACTAAAGCTTACGCCGCAGTAGGCTCCGGTCTCGCAAGACAGCCCGCTGAATGGACAGTATCCGAATGGTGAGTAACGCGCTAACCGGAAAAGTCCACCTGGAAGTTGTCGGTCTAAATGCAGATGCGCCATAGCGGTAGATCCTGCGGCGCATTGGGCAATTTGTTCAGTAACAATCGCGCGAAACCCGGGGGCCGAGCAACTGGAGCTGTGAATAGAGCTGAAGCCCGGGAAGAATCGCGGCTTGTAAGCTTCGCTTGTAACCTGAATTTAACATAGCCCCTGAGAACTGGATGCTACGATTTGGCGCTTCGTTGAAGCATGCGAAGTACCAAAGGAGGCACAGAGCTATGGCTGGAGTCGGTACTGGAGTTGATTCCTTCCGTTATGAAGTTGAACAGTCGGGGGATGATCAACATGGTAATAAAGTCACGACGATCAAGTGTCACGGCAGGCTGGTGGTCGAGAATGCTGATCAGATCAAAGAAGCGGTCAAACCGCTCATTCCTCTTGGCGGCCGCATCGTTGTCGACCTCAGTGATGTGAATTACGTGGATAGCTCCGGTCTAGGAATGCTTCTCGCTCTGAAGGTGTCTGCCGTCAAACAGGGCTTGTGCATACTGCAATTCGTTAACATGACACCCCGCGTGCTGGAACTTCTGCGGCTCACAGGCGTGGCGCGGATGCTCTCATCATAAGGCCGACTTTCAAAATCACCTATCACCTGCACCGCTATCCTAATCAGGTTGGCGGGCAGGTTGACTATTTGGCTCGAATATTTCTAGCACCGCATCCGATCGGCTCCTTCTAAGTGACCGATAAATGCGGCCGTTACGGAAAACTGAAGCAGTACTTAAAGTGGACGGTTAGCTGAATTAGGCCCTTTGCGCAAGGCTGGATCATTGATGCGAAGAGAAAAGGGACTTCGCGGACGAGATTTTACAAAGCAATTGAAAATCAAATCGGGTGCTTCCGAGGCACTTCATAAAGACGGTGTGGCAGTCCAGCATGAACGATATCGTACAAGAATTGAAACTTAAGATTTTCGAGGATTCTAAGAGAGGCCTTGTTCTGCGGAAGTGCAAAAGCGATTATCCTTGCTAGGTTCAAAGCATCAAAACCATACCGCATCACGGCGATAGCGGATTCTTCCGCATATCGCTTTCCCCAGTGCTTGAGGCAAAGACGATAGCCCAGTTCTACTTCAGTCTGCCCGTCAAGTTCGTATGGTTCTAGCCCGCAGGTGCCTATGAATTCCCGTGTTCCTTCAAAAATATCGGAAATTTCCCAAGTCTTCTCTGATTGAAGAGATCGATTCTGTCGTGGATTTTTTGCTCCGCTTCTGCGGTCGTGTGAACCAGAAAATGCCCAGGGCGTGAAAAGCAGTTGTAGCCTACGTCGTTGGCTAGACTCATGTAATAGTTCGCGTCAGATTTGAGCCAATTTCTCAAGACCAGGCGTTCTGTTTCTAAGATCACTTCAAAAAGCCTCTATTAGTGAAAACCGAGGTTTAAAATGGTCAAAGGGTAACCTTTGGTCAAGGTAGCGTCAACGCTATGATTCTTCTCGCTGCGAATAGGTTCCTTCTGGAAACTCCTGATAAACCCTGCGAGCCCAACCGGACATCTGGGGTCCTCGTACGGCGAACATCGCTTATTGCAAACCGCCCTCCAAACATGCGTTCAGCTGGCTAAGCCCACCCCAGGCCTCGAACAGCCGCTTTGAGTTGGCGACAATCTCTTCTAGTCTCCTCGGTCGCCCGTTTCCAGAACCAGGATAAACAAGATAGGCAACGGCTCTATCTTTCCCACCGTGTCGCGGACTGGAATCAATGCCCAATACTTCAGCTAGAGCGATTGAGCCTTCACCGACCGGAAGGTTTGGCGCACTTTCGTCCGCCACAAGGGCTTCAGATATTTTTCCGTTTTGAAAGTTGACGACAGTTGCAAAGTCACCTAGCCGAGCATAATTGAGAGCCTTGGGATGAAGCACAACATATGGAATCTTTGCCGCGTCCACGTACCGTTGCGGATCACGGACATTAGGATTGTCTGGATCATAGAGAGCGGTGGTCGACACGTAATACCCTGGCGCTGGATCAGAGTTTCCTTGCACAACGGGACGCCCGTTGTTTTGTTCATTGTCCGTGACCAAAGCCCACCAGTTTCCGGGATGCCCCGCGTGCGCCAATGAATCGAGTCCGAGTCGATCGACAGGGTGATAGGCCCGGAAGGCCCCGTCAGCGTCTATGGCAAGACCAGACTTATAGAAAATGCCCAGGGGACGATTGGGAGTAGACCAGACATCGACACCATGTGCCTTGAAGAGCTTATTCTTTTCGCAAGTGGAGGTCGAACGACGGGTGGACGTTACTCTGGCATTTAGCAGCAAGACTGCAAACAGCAAGATTCCCCATGTAGATTTCATCTGCGATTTGCACCTGTGCTAAATCACCAGCCTTTATACAATATTCAGGCGACGTGGTGGGGCAGACCAAATGTAGCCCGATCGACGCCGTAATCGTACATTTGCAGCAGACGTTCGAAACTTTTGCCCGTCCCGGTACTAGGGGTAGAATGCCCACACCAAGTTGTCCCAGGAGGCTCCGCCCGATGCGCTCAAAACTCAGCTTTACCTGTTTCGCTTCCTGCCTGGTGCTTTTGTTTTCTGCGGCAACTCAAACATCGAATGCCGCGCCGCCTAGCGATGCCTGTTCGCTTCTCACGAAGGCGCAGATTAGCGCCGTCGTCGGCGTTCCTGTGGGCGACGGCTCAAGCGTAGCCGGCTATTCGAAAATGTGCACATGGAAACCCTCAGGCGGCCAAGCTGAAGGCTTCCAAATGGTCACGCTAAACCTCGAATCCGCGGAATCTTACCAGGCTGCCAAGTCCATGCTGCAGACGGTTGTCAACTCACCTACGAATCAATCCGCCCAGAAGCCCATAACCATGACTGCGGTCAGCGGCCTCGGCGACGACGCCCTCTTTTCCAGTATCGGCGGTTACTCCAAGCTGATCGTCAAGAAGGGTGATACCGTTTTCCAGATCGTCGTCTACAGCGCCGCCACCATCGAAAAGAAACGCGATCTCGAGAAAGCGCTTGCTGCGAAAGCCCTTTCGGGGCTCTGATTTCTTCGCGCAACGCGTGTCTGATCACGCAAGAAGAAGGCGGGAGCGACTAGCGAGATTCCAGGGACTGGGCCCGCTTTTGCTAAATGAATGCGAACGCAAGGTAGATCCATCGCGAAAAAGAAGCTCCAAAACAGGATGGCCGAACCGAGAATCAGCATGACGCCTGCCGGCGCACCTCCGTCGGGAATCAGCCGATATACCAAACTTGACGGAATGAGCGGAGCCATAATTGGAACGACTAGTCTTGCGGGCGCGATGTATGCATCAACGGCATCAGCAGCGAACGACAGCGCACCAACAATGATAGCGGCAAAGATTCCGACACAAAGCGAAGCGAGTACGGATAAACGGTACTCAGGTGGACGTAGTGCCGAACTCCAGCGGGGGCAACCGCCTCGAGCATAGATGGCAGCTCTCATGTTGCACTGCCTTGGCTGATTTCGAGCGAAGTTACGGGTATCGGCTCGTCGCTGCGAGAACACGTGCGACATGGCGGAGCTGTAAATGCGGCGATCTGGCTTATTCGCTCCCCGCCGGGCTGTCCCAACTGCCGACGATGGTCCCATCTTCAAACTTAGCGGCCACAAACGAGGCCAACGGAGCAGCGCTCTTCATCGGGTGAACCTTAAAAGTTACTCTGGCGCCAGCCGGAAACGTGCTCGGGTGAACTCCCTGGCGGCTCAACGTGTTCGGGCTACCCCATTCAAGGCTCCATTCCACCACCTTGCCGGTCTGGTCCTTGACGTCCACCTGAATCCAGGAATGGGGATTCGTGAATTGAAACTGCTTCACCGTCCCGGTAAGTACGATCGTTTTCGCATCGAAAGCGGCGCCGCCATGATGCGCCAGCACGGGCACCGCTGCCAACACCACAAACAAAACAACGCGAAGTGACGTCATTTTTAAGACCTCCTTGAAGAGTGCTCTGATCATACTTGCTATTGAATGGGCTTGCCATCAGGACCCAACGTCAACACCTCACCGGTAGCCTTATTCACCGGATTTCGATTGTTCTCCGCACAGCCATAGTCATAGAGGAACAATCCAGGCTTCTGCTTTCTGAACTGCTTGGTAACGACCCACGGTTTCGTCAAGGCTTTGGGATCTTCGATGGTCACCACGGCCTGCAGCGTGTTGTCGTTGATCTTTCGTATCCGGGTCGTGGTGTGCGCGGCGTCGCTCAGAACCAGACCGGTCCGATCCAAGATGGAATCGTTGTCGCGGTCCCCCTTCAAACCGATCGTCTCGAACACCAGCGTGTCGCCCTCCCAGCGTCCGACCGAGACGCCGGTATAGGTTCCCCAGAGATCTTCCTTTTTAGGGAGCGGGCGTCCATCCGTGTACACGCGCATGGCGTTCTCACCGTTCTCGGCGATAATGTAGAACTCGTCCGGCCGGACCACAAATTCATAGGCATCCGGAAGGTTAAGAATTCGCGGATAATTCACAGGAATTCCGCAGAAGTTGTTCGTGTCGGGAAGCTTGTTCACATCGCGCAGAGCGAGATGGGCCTGGTATTTCTTCTCATACACGTCATTGTACGGCGGATGCTCTCGCACGCCGGGCGTGACCGCTCCACCCTTGCCGATCTGCGTGGCGCCGTCGAAAACCGTTCCGCCCATCATCGTCCAGGTGCCCGTCCAGTCCGGGAGTCTATCGAAAGGCGTGAGTGCGCCATTCTGCCCATAGCTCAGGCCGCTCGCCAGCACGAACACAACACTCAGCGCCGCTAGTCTTATTCCGCTCATCGTTACTGCCTCCTTGTCCGCCTTATCGCCTTTCCCGGAACAGAAAGGTTGCGCCTGGATCGTGGGGAATTCGGAACTAGATAGTATGGGGGCATTTCGTAGGGCGCATCCGATACGGGGCGTCTCCGTACGCGTGATCCCTTGGGCCGGAAGCTGTGCAGAGCGCTCGCTGGGCTTGGGAGACATCGGGACCAACGTCATCCGCTGCGCTCGGACGCACTCCTTGCCGACCTGCCGCCGCGCATGAATTTGCAGCCGTAGTAGTCGCACCCGATCCTAAAGAGATCCGCGAGCGTCGTCGGGCCAATTGGACCGGAATTTCCGTTTTGACCACCTTGAATATACATCGAGGCCTTCCCGAATAAACCAAATTGTTTCTTGTCGCTCATCTTCCAGCTCTGGAAACTGCCAAGCTCAGTTCGGTTCAATCGAAAACCGGGATGTTTCGCCCTGAGGTCCTTTGGGGGCCAAGTCATGGTTCACGCCCTTACCGGAAACTTGGAGTACCGGGCCAGAATTTGTCCGGGAATACAACTCCAAGTGGAATTTGTTCGGAAAAACATTGATTTTTCGCATGAAGCGGTCCTCGGAATTGGGGCAATACGGACCGTTTTGAGGAACCAGTCCGCTTAAGAGTGCCTCGCGGGAGATTACTGCTGCGGTCCCGGGCTAACTTCCCCTGGCTGATATGTTTCGGTTCGGCTGGTAAGGTGATCGAAGACAGGAGGGTACACAGCAAAGCCGGTTCCTCCGCTGGTCGGCGGTACCGTATGGACGGTGTTGTAGACGATAACCTGGGCATTTGCAGAACGGGGAAGAACAAATATCGTCACGAGCGATACGAACAGCAAGCCGAAGCGGAGTGGGGGCTTCGCATTTACCCTCCTTCGTCGTTTGCGGGAATCACTATTGCAGCCCGTTTATCGGCAAGATCATATACAAGGATATTTTGGAGGCAAGCGCAAATTCGGCAGCCCTAATCGGACAACTGAAGTATCGAACCAGATATGAGCTTCCGAACCGGACTGGCGACACTTTACGCCAGGACCGCATCTAGCAACAAAGCTCTCCGTGCCGAATGGAGTGAATCATGTGCAAGATTAAAGTTGGTTTTCTCGGTGCATTCCTAGCGGTTACAGTCCTAGCTCAAACGAAACCCTCCAAGATCATTCCAGCAGAACTAGCGCATGCCCGCTACGTCGCGCTCGGTTACGATTTGGGCGGCGGATTTCTAAGCGACAGCGCCATAACATCGACGCAATTTCGAGTCTTACCTCAAGATCGTGAGGCTCTCCAGCGGGTCCGCGACGGACTCAAAAAATGGAAGCGTTACGTGATCACCGTCAAACCCGAAGATGCCGAACTGCTGATCGCAGTTCGTACCGGTCGGCTCGCCTCGGCGGGCGGCGGTTATGAACGAGGAAAACAGAACGGCAACAAGCTCGCAGGACCGGTTTACGGCGGCGAAGCTTCGTCACCAGATGACATGCTAGAGGTATACGAAGCAGATCACGGGAGCGAAGGCATGCTGCTATGGCGCAGTTTGCAGGAAGACGGTCTTTGGGTTCACCGCCGCCGCTATTTGAGCAATTCCGCCTAGATGTCGACTCGATCCCGGCCCATCAGCCCTGAAATACTTTCCAGTTAGCTTGATGGTTCCTGCCGCCTTTGGTCTGTAGGCAATCGCCATTGTCGTCACTCAATACCTCGAACCGAAATTGCAGACATACCATCCTTCAAAGAGCATGCGGGGCCTGCCACAGGGCTCACTCTCGTGGACTCGGATGCGGTAACATATCGCGCTTATGAGTGTCACCTGGTTGCGTGGGCTAAGCCTGTTGATACCGCTTTGTCTTTTTGCCGGTTCGATGGTCCTGTTGGGCAAGGCGAAAACCTTGTGTACGATCCTTCAGGTACTCGGCTCAGGGTGTATGCTCGGAGTAGTTCTGACTCATAGTTCAGAAGCACTTCGGTCGTGGACGAATTGGCTCGCGGTAGTCGGTTTGGCGATCTTCTCGGTGGCCTTTGTGTTCCATGCGCTGTTGAAGAAGTGATTACAATCTGTTCGCAAAGTTCCCGTCTGTATCCCCATTTCGCTCGTGCGTCGCTAACCTTGAAATACGCGTCAGTCAAAGACTCCCGTAAATTGACTAGCCAGGTAGGTAGAAACAGCCTCGGAGTGCCCGGCTTATCGGTACGATCTTGCAAGGTTCTCAAGGATGTGTTGCGCGATTACCAGCCCACTTGGCGCATCCGCTCTAGAATGAGCCCGCTGTAGTGATTCATGTGATCGGGCCGTCGCTTCAGGGGCAGCGGCAAAATTGCGGCGAGTTGGGCCGACTGTTCCCGGTCGATATTCCGGGCCGAGGTTCGGTAGTAGTAACGACACGCCGACTCCGCGCCATAAACACCAGGGCCCCATTCGACCTCGTTGAGATAGAGTTCCAGAATGCGCTGCTTGCCGAGGACCAATTCGGCCACGGGGACAAGCGTGAACTCGGCGCCCTTGCGGAGGATCGAGCGGCCCGTTCCGAAGAACAGGTTTTTTACCAGTTGCTGTGTAAGGGTGGACCCTCCGCGAATGCGGCCGCCTTCCATATCATCTTCAGCAGCGATTTGCATCGCGTGCCAATCGAATCCATGATGCTGGTAGAAGCGCGCATCTTCCGCGGCGATGACAGCATGCTGGAAATCGGGTGAGATTTGGCTCAGCGGAACGAATTTATATCGTTCGTGATACGGGGCGTGATGAATCCAGGCCTGCCAGCGGCGCTCCATGTGCACCGCGGTAGTCGGTGGGTCAATCCACCGGGCAGCCACAAGGATCAGCACAGCAAGCGACCAAACAAACGCCACTCCGAGGACAAACCATCGAACGAAGGATCGGAGAAAGCCTTTCCGCGTCACACTGCAATTCTACGTCGGATTGGCGAACTTCGCCCAACTGGGGAGTCAAGGCTGATTAACGCTGCCAGCTAATCGTACTAGCCCACCCACATGTGTGGAGTCGAGGTCTGACGCGGTAGTTTAGGTGCAGCCTAGCCATAGCCGAGCCTTCCGTCTGTCGGCGCCTCCATAGCTGGACCATGCTTCGGTCTTCACACCCCGCTCATCTACTGCCAGAACTTGGAGAAGCAACAGAATTCATTTGTTTTTAACCACCCCGTAACCCAGGGCCCGCCAGCTCTGTGAGACCCTCCGGCGGCATTGCGAAATTTCTTTGTGTGTTCATACAAACAACTCAGGAGGAAATGAGCGTGAGAAAAGCAGTGTTGGCACTCGCAGTGATCGCCGCAATGGCTGGGATTGCCAGGGCAGGTGACGATAGCGACCACGATTCCCAAGAATTCAAACCAGACACCTTAGTGCTTAGCCGGAGCGTATATGTAGGCACCGCGGGGACCGTTACGGTGGGGCAGACCTTGCCGCCCGGTTGCGTGGCAAAAACTGTTGCAGTGCCAGTGCTACCGGCGTTCGTTGCCGCGAATGGCGGACAACCTACTACACCCGTGAGCGTGAGCTGCGCCACTGCAACAGCCGACGGCACCTTCCCCGATGTGTTCACCAATGCAAAACCAGACGGCAGTTTTGGTGTGACCTCACCCATCTTTCTGGACAACATCACGACCGATGGCAAATTGCTGCGCACTCTCGACGTTGATACTTCTCGGATCGTTACCAGCTTCAGTTCCAAATCAGAGTTGGCGCTGAACCGCTCGCTCGATAAGAGATCCATCACCTTTGTAGGTTACGTCGGTGGTCCGGGATTCGTTACGGCCACAAACCAGCTTGACGTTTCCAATTCGAACACCCCCGGCGTGGTTGACCCTACCAATCCGGTCGTATCCCAATACTACCGCTCGGTCGCAGAAATTAACGCTTGGGGGCATCTGAGTATCACCGACGGCAACGCTTACAGCGGGAATAACGGCCGCGCCGCAATCAAGGCAGGTTGGATCTATTACATGACCGGCAACGACAACAATGGGGGCTTGACCACACCAAACAAGAAGGGCGTCCCCCCGATTGACCAACTGGATGGTACTCAAGACGGCGTAAATATCATCAATTCGACCGGGGCCGAATTACTCTATCCCGGACAAGCGCCGCCTGTTTCTCCGAACATCAACATGATCGGAAGGTTCAGCATCACGCAGGTAACGGATCCAGGGAGCTGCACTCCTGGCCCGTGCAAGAATTATGCGGCCGATAAACCGGGTAAAGATGACAATTTCCGCGGCTTGACGATACACAACAATACGCTGTATGCAACAAAGGGCAGCGGCGGAAATGGAATCAACACCGTTTATCAAATCGGTGACGCCGGGAGTCTGCCAAGCGGGAACGAGAAGACGCTGGCGACAGAGCCGATCACGGTCCTGCCAGGCTTTCCTACCGGCCTCGCAAGCGGCACCGACCCGGCGAACGGCAACACTACGCCCGTGGCATTTCCGTTCGGCATCTGGTTCGCCAATGCCAATACGCTGTATGTCTGCGACGAGGGCGATGGCACCCTTGAATCGCCTGCCGTCCAAGGCAATGTGGCGTCTCCCTATTCCCAGCAATTTTCCGGCGTGCAGAAATGGCATTTCAACGGGAGCACCTGGAGCATGCTTTACGTCTTGAACGAGGGATTGAACATCGGCGTTCCGTACAACCCTCCCAACAATCCCGCCGTCGGCGGCTATCCGATGCCCGCTACCGATGGCTGCCGCAACCTGACCGGTGAAATCAGTGATGACGGCATCGCCACCATTTATGCCGTCACCTCAACCGTGAGTACCGGTGGAGATCAGGGTGCTGATCCTAACTTGCTCGTCAAGGTTAAGGACAAAGTGGACGCAACGAAGCGGCCCGACGGCGATGACGATCACGATTCGGATGACAAACTCGGCGTTGTTACCACGATTCGTCAAGCCAGTTTCGGGGAGGTTCTTCGTGGCGTTGCGTTCGCACCGGTCGAGGGCGACGAACGCGGAGACGACTAGGGGGGAAGACGATCCAGCTTGGGTAAGAAAGGCTGAACGCCTCCTCTCGGCAAGCCGATGCGAAGAGTTGTTTCGATTCGCGAAGCGCGGGAGGAGGCGTGCTAGCTGCCCCGCCTCGCAGTTGCGTCGTGCCATCCACAGGAGCTGTCCATTCTCCCGTTTGTAGCAGATTTTTAAGGACATATTCGACATTCCGCAACTGAGCTCTGTTCTTCTTAGCCGACAAGCGCGGCCCCCTTGACCTCCTACAACCGCTCCGGGGTATCAGCCAAAATCTCCGTTCGAATCGCTCGGACTCAACCGACTTCTTTCTATTGTTCCCTGGGTGCGCGCTCCAATGCTTTTCCATTGGAAATATGCTGCCGTGGTCTGGAAAACCTCGATAGCGAAAAGTTTCCATGGTTCTGCGGGATTCACTGCTCCCCAGAATGCGGCTCCAAAAATCCAAATGACCCCCAGGGAAAACGAGCAGACGGTGCTCAGAAGGATGATCCAGCGACGAGGAGGCCAGCACTTTTTTTCGGGCACTTCAGGAGGGTCCAGGATCCGGACACTCGGCGTGTCCCGTACTTCTGCGAGTTTGACAGCCTGGTATTCTTTGGTCAGGGTCCCGAATAATGCGTTCCCCATTTCAACGGAGCGGTCCAGATCTGCGTAACCAGTGCCGAGTAGCGGAAGCTGACGTATGGATGGGTAGCCGGTTGGCGCGTCCCCTCTGGTTGGGTTTGCCGAGTTTGATTCGCCGACAAGTCTTGCTAGTCCCTGCTGCAGCTCGTGCATCTTTGCCTGCGTGGCGCGAACTCGAACGTTGCCATCGGTGTAGACGCTCTCCAGACTTTTTAGCTCCGCTTGTTCGGCGATCAACTTCGCTTGTACGTCCTCGACTGCTTGGATGGTAGTGTTGCCCTGGGCATCCATATCGATGGCCAAATTATTGCTCGCAAACCTGCTCAATTCCTTTTCTTCGGATTCTAAGTCCTGGCCCACCCGCTCGAGCCGCTCCTCCAAGAAAAGGCGTTCGCGATGGGCGGAAGATGTGTTCAACTGAATGAGCAGCAGATTCAGTTCGTCCGTGTAGTCCTGAGCCATGGCAGCCGCCCGATCGGGTTTCCCGTCCCGCACCCGAATGACGATGCTTCCCTTGCTGTCCTCGGAAATCTCCGAGCTTTTCTCTAAATCTTTCCGTACATCCTGCCAACTGCGATCCCGGTAGATTCTCTTGAGGTCAAACTTATCGATGAGATGGTCTTGCACGGTGCGGCTTTGTAAAAGGTCAATAAAAAGGGCATTGGAACTTTGAGAGCCGAGCGCGTCAGCGACAAGGGTACCCGATATCGTCGTGGAATTCATTTTTCGGGATGGCATCAGGCGCGCTACAGCCTCGTATCTGTTCGGAAGTACAAGCGCTATCAGTGAAGAGAGCAGAAAGCCGCCGACGGTCAGCCTGGAAAGGAATCGACACTTTTTCCAAAGCGATTGCAAACCCGCGGTCTGAGCCCGGCTCCCCTTCGTTGGGTCGACAGACCCTCGCTCAGGTCCTTCTGGGCCAGCAGGGGCTCTAATAGAATTGAACGGAGTCTCGATAGTGTTTCTCCGAGACACTTACCCGATTGTTACGCGCTGCTACCTAGGGCGTCCGAATGGGGAGTCGCGGGCCGACGTTTGCGTTTCACCTTGCGGCCCATGTTGGTGCGCGTCACTGTTCATATTCAATCGGCAGTTTTAAAATAGTAGCGTGCTCATTACTGTATCGGATGGAACAGTGCGTCACTTCGCAGGATGGAGCAGTAGACCTTCGCAATTACTCCCGCAACTGCGTATTACCTTGACACTTATTGGCCGAGATCAGAAACAAGCCATGCAAAGAAATGCCAGCCGATCTGCCGGATTCCCAAGATAAGGATTTTGACGTCGGTGATTCGCCAGGAGGCGTAAGCCTTTATATGCTGATTTCCTTGGGATACGACATCATTTTCGATACCCATCTTCCCTCCCGTTTGTAACGCTGCTGAAGGCACGCGTTTCGCGGGTGAAAGACCTGCGGCCGCTAAATGAACTGAGAATTCAGTCTACCAACTTCGAGTGTGACCGTTTGGCTCTCCAGCCGGTCCTCTAACAAACCGAGGCAACAGAGCTCTGCCGTACCGAAGCAAGCCCTGCAAGGTAGAGTTTCTCGGGCGCGTCCGTCAGAATTGCAACCTTAGCATGAACTGTATCTGACGGGGCAAGCCAGTGCCGGTGTTGGGCGACGCGGCATTGTCGTTGTTATTGTTGAAGTTGTTGGTTGTGTTGATGACGCCGAAGTCCTTGGCGGCGCTGGTGATGTATGTCAGGCCGGTAGGGTCATTCGGGTTCGGCACGTAATCCAGCTGCAGGTTGTGCGGATCGCCGAGCTGGACGTGATTGAAAATATTAAAGAACTGTACTCCAAACTGCATCGCAAATCGCTCGGTGAGCTTGGTCTCCTTCAGCAGTTCCATGTCGACTTGCCAGGAAGGCAGGGCGCGAATGATTCCATTCCCTGCGTCTCCGAACCGAGTTACTGCTCCTTGAATGACACCAGACGTATCTATGGCAAGGTTTTGTGGGGGAGCCTGGAATGCTGCGGGGTTGATCAACGGAACGCCGTTGCGGCCTCCTCCCGGCAGATAAAGCGGCACGCCCGGAACCAGATCGGGTCGCTGCGACGTCTGATCATTGTCATCGGGAAGCTGGATGGGCTGGACATTGTAGGTGACCGTGAGCGGATGGCCCGTGTGGTAGATACCGATGCCACTCAAACCCCACCCGCCCAGAATCTTTCCGAGCGCCCCAGAGTTGTTTATGTAGGTTTTACCGGGACCGACCGGGAGTTCATAGACACCGTTCGCCGTGAAGTTGTGACGGATGTCGAATATACTCGGTCCTATGTCGCATGGGAGGCAATTAACGTTTTCCGGGCCGTTCGATTCCCCTCCGCCGACCGAACCGTCGTTAATGGAATGCGAGAAGGTGTAACGGCCCTGGAATGAGAAACCGCTCTCGAAGCGGCGCTCGATGGTGAATTCCAGGCCATGGTAGGTGCTCGAGCCGATGTCTCTTTTGATGTCCACGGACCCGAACGGGTCAAAGCTATTGGGATTGGTTGAGCTTGGCACCTCGTTTGGATTAGTCGGGTCGAAGGGATAATACTGATCCAACGGACGAATGCAATCGCCGTTTGCGTCAACCGGAGTTTCGCACAAATTTACGGCTCCGCGAGAAAACAGGTGGACACCGCGAGACCCAAAGTATTGGGCGGTAAACATAAAGTGGCTCGGCAGTTCGTGATCGATCGTCAATCCCCATTCCTCTACGTAGAGGTCCCGGCGGCCTTCACGTTGCAAGGCTCGCGGATGACTTGCCGCTTCGGCGCCTGCCAGAAGTGCTAGATCGGGCGAACCAACCTCGTAGCCGGCCTGCAGCCCGACGTTTTGAAGAGACGCCCTGAAAGTGTCACTCTCGAGACCCGCATTCAGGTCATCATTTTGGGCCGCGCCATGGTAAATGCCGAATCCTGCTCGAATCACCGTCCTTCCGTGGAGTGCTCCCGGCGCCCACGCCACGCTCACACGTGGGTCAAAATTCAAGTAATCCGGGTTGTATAGCGAGGGCGTCGTGGGACATGGCGGAGTATCCATCGGGCCGACGGGCAATGGTACGTTCCGTGATTTCGCCCCCAGACACACTCCGTGAAATTGATTCAGGTCAAAAACCGTGGTGCTATTATCGGCCTCATCGGCGACACCGTAGTATTCATAACGTATCCCCAGATTCACGGTCAGCGTAGGGGTGACCTTCCATTCGTCTTGAAAATACGGCATGTAAAAGGTGCGCCGCAGCTTATGGCAGCACCAAGGGGCAATAAAAAGCAGTTGGCTGAGCTGGGGCGGTCCTGGCGTTGTAACTGGTTGGTCGAAAAAGCTGTCGTCGTTGCCGGCAAAGGTGAGGGCGTTGTTGACCGTTTGCCCCTGATTGAGCCGGACGCGGCGTATCTCGATCCCCGTCTTGAAGGTGTTGCGCCCATGCGTGAAGGTGAGGTTATCAAGCAAACCGTACGTCGTGCCCACCTCGATGTCGGCCGAGTTGTTATTTATTGTCTCGAAGTTAGATGTCGTGACCTGGTAAGGAAGCACGCTGGCTTGCGGATTGTGGAACGGTGCACGGTTGACGTAAAACTTGGCTTCGTTGGCAAGGTTCGAGGTGAACGTATGCTGCAGAGCGATGAAATAGTTAGCTGGATGGTTGATGGTCTGCAGTTGGTCGAGCGAATTGCCGTTGGGTCCGTCCACCAGGCTGATGTCCCGTTGGGCGCGGCCATAAAGCGTGGTTTTGTCACTAAGCTTGTGATCAATACGAATCAGCCAGGTATCTTCATGTACGGTACCAGCGGACACGTGCGTGAAGTTCTGAACGTCGTTGCTGTCTGGTGCGGCTGGAATCGAATTGGGATCAGTAATTGCGCTGAAGAAGCTGTCGGCAAAAACGAATCGGGGTGCGCAGGTTCCAACCGTTCCCGTGGACTTCTGCCACGGGAATGCCTGGAGGATGGGACATATCAATTGCGGATCGGGGGAATAAAAGTTGCCGTTGTCGGTACGACCCGTGACGAGGGCCTGCTGCAAAAACGAGGCGGTGGGCACCACGGCCGTAACAGTCTGCCCCTCGTACTGTCGCAAACCTTCGTAGTCGATGAAGAAGAATGTCTTGTCCTTCTTGATGGGGCCGCCGAAGGTCACGCCGTATTGACCCATGCGGAAAGCCGGAATGCTTGCATCGGTGAAGTTGCGAGCGTCGAACACCGAGTTTCTTAAGTAGCCGAAAACGGTACCATGAAAATCGTTCGTGCCCGACTTCGTGACGACGTTAATCTGACCGCCGGCCTGAGTGCCGTACTCGGCATCGTAGAGGGCGCTATTGACGCGATACTCCTCTACGGCATCTTCGGAGATTTGCAGCCTCGTCTGAGATTTCTGCGATTGCTCTTGAATGCCCCCAGCGTCCACGCCGTCGAATGAGAAGTTGTTATCGTCGCGAGCGCGCCCGGCGAAGCGTATCGTGCGCTGGTCTCCGCCGCCGTCGTCCTGTGCGAAAGGTGCGAGCAACGTCAATTCAGCCCAGTCACGCCCATTGCTAGGTAAGTTGGCGATCTGGTCCTGGCGAATGACGGTCGCGGCCTCGGCGCTGCTTCGTTCGTAGGGGACCTCTTCAGCGTTGACATCGACTTTTTCCTCTACAGAACCGACGACGAGTTGGATATCCAAAGTGCGGGTCTCGCCGACCTGAACCTTCACCCCTTCGATCACCTTGGTCTGAAATCCAGCCCCAGTCACGTCCACCGTGTAGCTGCCTATCGCGACCCCGGGGAAACGATAGTAGCCGCGGTCGTTCGTCGGGCGCTCCTGACTGATGCCGGTTCCAGTGTTAGTAATCTGAACCTTGGCGCTCGAGATGACACCGCCGCTTGGGTCGGTGACTGTGCCTTCGAGGCTAGCGCGGTCGGTCTGCGCGTTCGTCGGCTGCAATGCGGCGAGAAGCAGAGCTGTAATGGCCAAGATCCAATTCGCACGCGCTCCCATAATCCGCTTCCTCCTGTCGGTTTCACGGATTCGGAAGCGGTTTCGTTCTCGGCTAACCGTGTCCGAATCAGTTGTCCCGGAATTAGGGGCCAGGAACATTACCACTTCATGAAGGCGGGATTACTCGTGGATGAAAGCGACAGATCGAACTTACTACGCCAGTAGGCACAGAACCGATTACTTCTGTTGGAATGAGGACCGATGCAAAGTGGCACGCTACGAGAGGCAGGAACCTTGAAAGGCCGCGCGTTTTTGCGCGCCGCTTACATCACTCGACTGCAATCAATTTGGCGCTCCAGCCTTTGCAGCGCTGGCACGGGGCACCGCGATGCTAATGGAGTCCGGCTTTGTCCAAGTTTCATCGCTGCTGCCATCGAGCTCAAGCCGGTTCATCGAGATGGTGATCTTCCCAACGTCGACTTCGACAAGCAGATAGTGGTAATTCACATGGTTGTCGCGAAACGGATCATCGGGCGCCCGTTCAATCGGGTACGCGTGCGCTCCACCTCCGCCGGTAACGAAGTAGGTGACGCCCCCATGCTCGTGCCGCTCGTAGTTGTGTACGTGCCCGGCAAATACGACGAAGCGCACACGCGTGCGGGACTGTCGTTCTTCGAGCATCTTCGCCAGTGCTTGCTCAGAGTGACGCGCAGAGTGTCCTCCGCCGTAGAGTTCTCGATCCGACGAACTTGTGTAGGGAGGGTGGTGCAGAACAACGAAAACGAAGTCAACATCGGCCGGAATGTGGTCAAGCTTGTCGGTCAGCCACTGTCCTTGCGGACCCCCGGCCTCTTCGAGAGAACTGTCGAGAACGATCATCAGCGTGTTGGCGGCACGCACGGAATAGTATCGGCTCTCCTTCAAGTCCGGGAATCGCTGGAAATAGTTACCCAAGGCCATTTTCGGATCGCCATGAAGATCGTGATTGCCAAGCGCCGGATAAACAGGAATGTTCCGCTCGCGCCACACCGCGGTGTCGTCATCCCAAGTCTTCCAGTCGTCGGCATCGTATCCGTTGTAAACGATGTCGCCTCCAATGGAGATGAAAGCCGGATGAGTTTCGGCTATGGCCCCAACGAGCGCTCTCCGCACCTTAGCGTTCGAAGCTTTCGTATCGTTTGGGTCTGTGAAGCGTGTGTCTCCATAGGCGACGAAATGGAACGGAGTAGTTAGTTGAAGTTTCAATTCCACCGGCTGAGTTTGCGCCCACAACGCAAAAGCACCGAAAAGTACCGGTGGAACGAGCGCCAGCAATTTGCGCCTCACGGTCATAAGGTCAGCAACCCAAAATAGCCTAAAGCCGCCCCATCCGCAACGGCTCCAAAAGAGGTCGGGCTAGAACTTCCCACAGAAAGATGAATTTCACCCGATCAAGCCGCCTGCCAATGGTGACAGGTTGGGATCACCTGCTGCCGGCATGGTTCGCGCGGCTACATTCCCGCTTCCATACTCCAGTCAACTCAATTCTGCTTGCGGCCGCAATGAGGATTGCACTTGCATTGCTGTCATCGTCGGTGTAGGTCGGCAGGAAGCCTACCAATTACTCGAGAATTGCTCAGCCAGTTTCTGTCCCGTACCTAACCTGGCAATGTTTGCGAATCCGCTGATCGCCTGGACGCATGTGCATCAGACTGATGGCGTTGACGCGGGAAGTCATGCTTCGGAGACCGGCGGTTGCCAGGGTTGCTGCGCTTCTGGGGCAAAAACAGTGGCCTGACCAGGGCCCACGGTATGCCTTGTATGTTCGCCGTTTCCGCTGGCTCACGCCGCTGGTGAACGGAAGCCGGGTTTGGCTGCTCTCTATCTCCTGGCATTCTTAGTCGCAATTCCATCCACAATGACGTATTCGCTTGACAACACCGCAACATGAGGCCAACGTGATTGCAGACTGAGGATCTTCAGTTCAGCTGAACGCAACCGAACCTTCTGAATTACTTCTTGCCCAAGACCAGAAACAAGCTACCCAGGCAATGCCGGCCGATCTATGGGATTCCCAAGATAGGGATTTTGACGTCGGTGACACACCAGGAGGCGTACTTTTTCATATGCTGATTCATTTGGGATACGACATTATTTTCGATACCCCTCTTCCCCTGCCATTTGTAACGCTGCTGAAGGTACACGTTTCGCGGGTGAAAGACCTGCGGCTGTTAGACGAACTGAGAATTCATTCTGCAACGAACTTCGAGTGTTACGTTGATAGTTTCGGAAACACCTGTTGCCGCTTCTTCGCCCCCGCAGGACAAATTCGGCTGAGCAATTCGACCCTGATCTACGACACCGGCGAACCCGATCCGGTTGCGCCATGGGCTCGGGAGATCCCGGTTCAGCATTTGCCAACCGATGTGCTTCAATACCTGCTGAGTAGTCGGTATTGCGAAGTCGATCGCATGTCGAACACTGCGGCGGAACTTTTCGGCGGTATCGCACCGGGATGGAACCGAGTCCAGGCTGTGTGCACATGGGTTCACGAAAACGTCACGTTCGGATATCAGTTCGCCAATCCACAGAAAACGGCCTTCGATGTTTTCACAGATCGCTGCGGCGTTTGTCGAGACTTTCAGCACCTGGCCGTAACCATGTGCCGGGCGTTGAATATACCGGCGCGCTACGCGACAGGGTATCTGGGCGATATTGGAGTCCCGGCGTCTGCTGTGCCGATGGATTTCAGCGCGTGGTTCGAAGTGTATCTGGAGGGGCGCTGGTGGACCTTCGATGCGCGCCACAATCAGCCCCGCATCGGCCGCGTGCTGATGGCCGTTGGCCGTGACGCGTCCGATGTGGCGCTCACAACATCGTTCGGCATGGCGAACCTGCGCCAATTCAGGGTGACTACCGAGGAAGTTCCGGAAGGTGAAGCGTACACGCCTGAGCGATTGGGAAACTTCGCCTTCGGTCCGCAAGCCTGTTATTTCGACTCATCTCTCGACTTCGGTGTAATGCGATTCTCGAGCTAGGGCAAACATTGGATACTATGCGGACGCGCACACTTATCGCGGACTTATCGAGCGCCGGAAGTCGCGCCGGCTTTCGTTCTGCGGTTCTGCCCTCGACACAACGCTCGTCTCAAACTTACCGTTGGCCTCTTGCGCGAAGTGTATCGGCCGAAGTGGGGATCATAGCAGGGGAGCTACTGCCGGAATATTTTGACGCTCTGCGCCAGTATCTCGCGCTTGCCGAGAAACTGTTCCAACCCATATTTCAAGAGGGGGACAAGGTGGAATATGCGGACGCTTACGCAGGCGTAACGCGCTATGGAACCATCGAGAGGATGTACGGCAGCAACGCGATCATTCACTCGGTAACCAAAGAAGAAGCCGGACCAAATCCCAAGAGGTTCGCCCCCCTAACCTAATCCAGGCGGAGCGGCAAAGCATCTGGGCGATTGCCCACCGGCTTTGCCGGACGGCTGGAAGATTCTGCACGAGAGGGTTCACTACCTGCCGTGACGGCGCCATTCGTTTCGCGAAGATCGCTCGCAGATACTCCAACCGTCCCTTAAACCCCAACCGTTCCTCCTCCAATGCTCTTTTTGGTTGGGTTACAGGGTCGATACGGAAAATTGACTTTACCCCTAACTGCGGCGTACCCTCAGCCGCGCCCGACTCTTCCAGACCAGGGCCAGCCACCGGCACAGCTCAGGAGTCGCGCGGTTAGCGGACGCAGCGGCAATCAGTCTTGGGGTATCTCATGAAACGCAAGCGGGCGGCGTCTTTTGCCTTCCTCGTTGGCATCGCTATGGTCTGCGCCACTGCAACGGCACACCACGGATCGGCGGGCTACGACTACAGTGTCCCACGTAGAACCTTGAAGGGGACCGTCACAGGGTTCGTATGGCAAAACCCGCATTCGCAAATTTTTCTGGACGTGAACGATGGCAAGGGCAACGTCGCAAGTTGGGCCATGGAGCTCAACAATCCCGGCAACTTGATCGAGCTGGGCTGGACCCATACGACCCTAAAGCCGGGCGATGAAGTTACCGTCACGTTCAACCCCGGTAAGCAAGGCCGGCGCATCGGAATTTGCGTTGACGTATTGCTCCCCGAAGGGGCAAGTTGCACTCCAGTCAAGGTTGTGTCCACGGAAACTTGAGATTCGATGAGGAGCGACAACTCAACAAATAGTATCCGCGCTATGGAAGGAGCCTCATAGTGCAAAGATATCTCTTTTATTTGGCCCTTTTAATTCTGGCCGCACTGGCCCTGTTCACCGTTTCGCGGCATCGTCCCGGGCGCTCGCCCGTTGTTGCGGGAGACAGGCGGCCAAGGCTCCGACCTTCGCCTCGCATGATCTGAGCGGAATCTGGTCGCTGATCGACCGAAAGCAACTGGCCATCAGCGATAATCGTCCTCCCATGACGCCTTGGGGGCAGGCCAAGTTGAGTAAGATCAGGACTTCATGGACCAACGCTGCGCTGGGGATCAAGGCGTCGCCGGAACAAGAATGGAATGACCCGCTCTTCAAGTGCGACCCGGCCGGTTACCCCCGCACCATGCAACAAATCTTCGGAGAAATATTCAGGTTCGTTCAGACTTCCAGCGAAGTGCTGGAATTCTTCGAGTGGGATCATACCTGGCGCGACATTTGGACCGACGGCCGAAAGCTTCCCGAGGATCCCGAGCCGAGGTACTACGGATATTCGATGGGCCGCTGGGACCGGGACACGTTCGTCGTGGACTCAAACGGTTTTAACGACAGGACCTGGCTCGATCCCTGGGGCGATGTGCACAGTGATCAGATGCGCCTGAGGGAGACTTTCCGGCGTGTGGACCGTGACCATTTGGAGTGGACCATCACGCTCAACGACCCCATGACCTACACCGAGCCTTGGGGGCCAAGTGACAAACGACTCTTCAAGCTGATGCCCAAGTCACCCCGCAGCGAATATGAGGAGCTCCGCGAGGACTTCTGCGTCTGGTCCGACTCCGCCGGCTTTTTCAAGGCCGTCGACACCGTCGGCCTGGGAGACGCACCTGCAAGGGGAAACAAGTAGTCCCTCGCCGTGCCCCAGCCTCGCCAGCGTTTTTGCACCGGGCACCTTCTGGTTCCCAGTGCTCGATACACCAGATTTGCCCGCACCTCGCGTTCCCGCTCGTCGTCTCCCTTCCAGCCAATCAAGATCCGGTGAGATATTTTGCGAGGTAGAGATTCAAAGCGAAGTACCAGTCGGGTAGTTGTGTTGCGAGACGTCAACTACATTTTTCGCTGTAAGCAAGAAACGTCTAGCCGGACTACTTATTGTAAGGCGGTCGGTTACCTCTCAGTATTCTAGTCTAGGAAAGTGGAGCTTGCGGTTTAGACTCGTATAGAGATCAGGAACGATCAAAAACCAGAGCGGAAAAGAACGATGCAGCACGGGCACGGCGCATTTTAACTTTGGTTACGTCGTTGAATATCGCTTCGGGAGCTTAGATACTCTCTCCCGGCTCCATCAATACAGACTGGAGATGTTCCACCTTCGTCCTGATCGCCTCCAATTCGACGGGCGTCAGAACGGCGGTACTCAAAAAGTGGAGAGCTTCCTCGTAAGCCTCACAGGCTTTCTGTCTGTCTCTGATGACTTCGCTCTCGTCATCGGACCGCAAGGCCAGCTTGGCGAAAGCTATAGCGGTCTCGAGGTTGGCGTGAATCGATTCAACCTTCAAGGCATTTTGTTCCTCGATAGATCGGATCTTTGAGGTCATCTCCGGCATTATGTTAGTGATCTGCTCCGC
>CAVQZU010000122.1:0-5899 GCA_963718485.1 uncultured Acidobacteriota bacterium | reverse complement strand
CCTCTCTCTTATACGGCCCAGAACCGAACACGCGGTGCACAAATTCGGAGTCTTAGGGCACAGATTTTAGGCACTTGAAGGCGGCCATCTGGCTGGCGAAGGAAATGCTGCTTCTCAAACCTCTTAGCGGGCGGCGACTTTGAAGATCGGCCGGCCGTTCGCGGCCTTGATAGGAATGCGTTCGGGCGTTGCGGGCATTGCGGCCAGGATGCGGTCGCGCAGCGACGCAAATTCGCTCCAGTCGCGAGACGCGACCGGAGCGTTCGGCGGCAGCGGCAACCTTTCAAAATTCAAAAATTGCCCGCCGCGCAGGATGCGAAAGTCAAGGTGCGGGCCCGTCGCAAGTCCCGTCATGCCCACCAGACCGATGCTCTGGCCCTGTTCGACGTGCTGCCCGTTGCGCACGAGGATGCGCGAAAGATGCATGTAGTAGGTAACGAAGCCATTCGAATGCTGCACCTGAACCAGATTCCCATCGCCACCTTTGAGTCCCGCGAAAATTACGCGGCCCTCGCCAACGGTTTGCACCGGTGTGCCAGTGGGCGCGGCGTAATCGATCCCCAGATGCGGGCGGTACTCCTTGAGGATCGGGTGGAAGCGGTGTCTGCTGAAATGCGAGGTCACCAGCGCGGCAAACTTCAGCGGCGAATGCAAAAAGGCCTTTCTCATCGAGCTTCCGTCCGCTGTGTAGTAGGCCGCAGTGCCGGCGGGATCGTGAAACAGAATGGCCCGAAACGCGCGGCCGGCATTGTCGTATTCCGCAGCCAGGATGCGGCCGTAGTCCGTCGGGCCGTCGTTTCCGAGTTTCTTTTTCTCGATCAGGATGCCGAAGCTGTCCCCGGGCCGCGGGTCGGTGTAGAAATCCAGATCCCATCCAAAAATATCGGCAAGACGCATGGCCAGCTCCGGCCTCTCACCGGCGTCGATAATTCCCTGGAAAAGGGAATCGTGGATCTCACCGTGAATCGTGACTGTTTCTGTCTTGGCAGCAACGGTCTGAATTTCAGAACGAAATTCACCGCCCTGGGGCGCGATGCGCAAGACCCGATCGGCATCGATGCGGTAGCGAACCTCGCGCAATTCGCCACCGATGGAGCGGCCGACCGAAACCGAGTTGCCCGCGCGCAGGTGGCGGAGGTCGAAAACGGGCTGCGCGGAAGCGGCGATGCGCGCGGCGTCAGCTGGCCTGACGCCCAGCCCCTGAAGCAGCGACCCGAAGGGCAATCCAGCAGGAACCACCCGCTCACGGAAAAGAATGATCTGCTGCTGAAGGCCTGGAGCCTCGGAGCGAGCAAAAGACGATTCACTCAGCAATTGGTTTTCCGCCGCCAAGCGCAGGCGGTAGGACTCGCCGATGCCTGCGGCCGCTGCGCTCGCTAGCAGGCACCAAAACACAATTTTCCGCTTCATCCGCATTGTATATTCGCTGCTGCCAGCCAAAGAGAATATCGCAAGACAACCTGGCAGAACACCAGAATACGGCAGGAAATTGGGACGCACGATTCGTCAACAGACAGAGTGGCGGTCGTCTCTAGAAGGCCGGACATGGGATGCGAGGCAACCGAGCCAATAGTGAAAGCAGACCGTTCCAATCCGGGTCCGGGCGGCGGCACCAAGAACCATGATCGCCGAAACGAAACCCTTCATCGAAGAACCCGCCTCGGGATAAGTAAGAGCGAAACTTGCTCCGGACCGACTATCTACCCAAATTGAAAATCACCTCGATGGTGGTCTCAACTTCAACTGGCATGCTATTCAGTAGCGTGGGACGGTAGCGCCACTGCCGGACCGCCTCCATTGCGGCGCCGATGAGCAGCGGCGGCCCGGAAACGTAGGTCAATTCCTGCACGGTGCCGTCTTTGGCGATGATGGCGTGGAGCACGACGGTACCGGAAACGCGTGCGGTTATGGCTATCGGCGGATATTGCGGCACGACTCGATTGGTCAGCAATGCCGCTTCGACAGCCCCTCCCACTGGAATGCGCTGAGCAGGTTGCTCTACGGCGAGCGGCTTTGCGGGATCGGCAGGGCGCAGCAAATCGTCCAGCGCGTCGCTCTCAGCACCGCTCGCCTGCGCGCCTTGGACATAGAAGACGGGCGGCTCGTCGACCTCGGTGGCTATTTTCGGTGGAATGTGGGTGGGCGCGGTAATCGTTGTCAGCGGAACGATGCGCGCTCTGGTGGCCCTTGGCACAACCACCGGCGGCGCCGGAGGGGGAGGCGGCGCGACGAGCATCGTCTTCAGCATCACGCTGGGCAGGGCTTCGGTGTAAATCAGAGGGACCAGTATCAGCACGCACAAGAGTACCGATTGCGCGGCCGCCGAGAGTGCCACTGTCCAGCGCCTGTGCGTCTTGGCTGCTGTTGCACCCGAGACGACGAGTCGATCGAACATAGTTCTCCCCCTTGACGCGCCCGCTTTCGCGTGCGGACACACCACGACCTTGCGGGAAATCTGGCTTGCTTTTGACTTTTTTAACGATGGGCCGCTATCGCGATGGAACACCCTTCGCCAGCCTGGGTTCTGTTTATCGCTTTCATCTTCATCGCTTGCCTGCTCTGATTTTGACACCACGGATTCTGATTTGTGCCCACCTGGTCGCAGCGAGATCGAAGCGGTGAACCAAAAAACGACGGAGGCGCCCAGCGGGATTTCCATCCCTTTGGGCGCCTCCGGCTATGGAACCTGTAGCGACCGGCAATTTTTTCAGCCGTTCGCCGGCCCCTTATTTGAAGTCAAACAAATCGAACAGGTCGCCGATGGCGGGGCTGTTGACCGGGACGTATGCGCTGTTGTTCTTGTCATACTTCGGATTGGGGAGATTGTCGCGGCTGCGCTTGGTGAGCGGCTCCAAGTCCCAGTTCCTCTCGATGAATTTCAGGATGGAGACGTGGTCGCTGTAGTCGTGGGAAATGTGACCTGGCTTGGTAAAGGGTGAAACAACGATCATGGGGATGCGCGTGCCGTCGCCGAAGAAATCGAGCGGCTGCACGTAGCCGGAGTCATAGTAGCCGCCGCCTTCGTCAAAGGTGATGAAGATGGCGGTGCTGGCCCACAGGTGCGGGTGGGCTTTTACTTCGTCAACGATCTTTTTGACGAAGCCTTCAAACAGATCGAGCTTGGAAGAAGCGGGATGGCCATCAACCCAGCCGCTCGGTTTGACAAAGGAAACGGCCGGGAAGAGTCCCGTTCTTGATGTCGTCGTAGAGGTCCACGGTGTCCGTTAGATGCGCGGTGCGCACCGCGGCGTTGGTCATAATCGAGGTGGAATACTGGAAGAAGTTGCAGATGTTGCAGTACTGGTCGCTGTTTGCGCCGACCGTTCCGTAGTTGAGTTGATATTTGTCGTTGAGATAGGCGTTGAATTGATCGCCGTAATACTTCCAGGAAATATTCTTTTCAAGAAGCGCATCGCCAATGTTGCGGAGAGTGGAAGGCGGAATGGTAAAGGCAGTGTTGTAGACGAAGTTGTCGGTGTAAGCGTTCGAGCCGTCGCCGAAGTAGCCGGGATTGTAATTGTTGAGCAGGTAGTAGTGGCCAGGATCGCACTTCGGGTTCACTTCATAGGGCAGTGTGGCCAAATAGTTGAGCACCGCACTTACGCCGGGCGCATCGGAATCGGAGCAGTTGCTGTAGGTGCCGCCGCCATAAACCGGTGCACCGAACCCGCCAGCACCGTAGCCATCCTCGGTGTACCAGTTGTTGGTGCCCGGAGCGGCGTTGGGATTTTCGATTTCATCGACAGTTCCCTGATCCGGCGTGTTGGGATAGACGACCTTGTTCTGCGGAGGTACGGCCGGATTGCCGTTGCCGTCGCTGAACCAGATGGCATCGCCAGTTCCCAACATCACGTGATTTGCGCCGGTGCCGCCCATGACCGCCTGGTGGTAGTTGTCGCTCATCGCATAATCGTCCGCCAGCAACTTCAAGTAGGGAGCGTCGCCTTCCTGGACATTGTAGAAGCCCATGGAAGTTGAGCCCTCGCCGGTGGAGGCGTTGTTGAATCCGCTCGCCTGAGCCTTGCCGTTGGTACCGGCGCCGACGGTCACCTCAACCCACGGAAACAGGTCGGCCTTGCATCCGCTCGCGTCCCACAGCGTGGAATAAGCAGAATAGTTGCAATCGAGCTGCTGCCACATCTGGTAGAAGCGATGGACCGGGCTTGCGGCGTAGTCGTCGTAGCTGAAGCTGCTGGAGGTGAGCTGGAACGGTCCTGGCGGAAGATCGTTCACGTCTTCGATACGCGCGTCGGGAACATGGGAAGCTTGCTCGGAACCGCCGGTAGTCAAGAAAACGTAATACGCCGGGTCGAGGCCGTTTTCAGAGGATTGAGCATCGGCCAACGAACAAATCTTATTGTTCTTGCACACATCGGAGGGGCCACCGGTAAGGGGTGGCGGCAAGGTCTTGTAAATGGATTTGTCCATCGGGCTAACCTGGTACCGATCGGCGTGCGTGTCTTTGGCAGAGAACTGCTCGGCCAGAGAATAATTCACGTCGGGATTGCCGTATCTGTCGATGATCCTTTTCGACAGAAGGTTATCGACCGTCTCACCCTTCTTTGGCTGGTAGCTAGCAAAGATATGGTCGAAGGTGCGGTTTTCGCCGATGATCACGATCACATGCTTGATCGGAGTGTCGGTGTGAGTGTCTTCTTGAGCTTGTACGGCGGTAACGAGCGGTCCGCCCAAGCTGAATTGGAACATGGTCAGGGCCACAAAACTTACGCGCAGACCATACAGGGACTTCGAGACGATCGTTTTTAGCGTCATGCACACTCCTTCTTGGCCACTTGGATTGAACGAAGCTAAGACCGGGGTGATGCTGCGGTATGCGTATTAATACCAGGTTGGGCTGGCGGTAAAATGCGGACAACAATCGATAAATATTCGATGACAACCGAAGCGAGGCGCCAAAATTCGGAAAATGTGAGCCGCGAAAACGTGCCCGGCGCAATCCATGAAGGTGCGACCGCTAGAAAGCTTCTATTGTGAGGCGCCGGTCGAGGTGGCGTAGGTGGTGAAGAGGGCGTTGTTGTTTCCCTGGCGACGAAATAATTGCGCTGGTAGAGGTTGTGGTAGATGCGGCCGGCGATTTCGAGAGGCGTGCGGGCCGGTGATGATGCGGGCACCACCGTGGGCAGGACCACAATCACGATTTTCGGATTGGCCTGGTCGGCATAGGAAACGAACCAGCCGAGACGCCCCCCGACGCCTTCGTCATTGCAGGTGCCGGTTTTGCCCAGGGCTTGCTCGCCGTCGTAAGGATCGTAGCTCCGTTTGGCAGTGCCATAGAGAACCGCGGCGAGCAGGCCTTCGCGAATTTCGGGAATGAGCGGCTGAATGTCGAACTGCTGGCGGACGCGCGGGGCAAAACTGGCGCGCTCGGCATCGCTGCGTGGATATTGGAGATAGAACTGCGTGCCGCCGTTGGCCAGCATGGATACAAGGGAAGCGAGTTGGAACGGCGTGATGCGAATGCTGGCGCCAAAGCTCGACATGCGCGCGACGCCGCCGAAAATGGGCGGATGAGACGGGAGCGAGCCGGGTTGTTCTTCAACAATGTTGTAGCCGACGCGCTGGCCTAGGCCAAACATGCTGTCGTACTTGATCACGCGGTCAAAGCCGAGACGGCTGCCGACGGCCTCAAAGAAATTGTTGTTCGAGTGCGCCATGGCCTCGGTGAGGTCCATATAGTGGCGGCGCTTAACTTCAATCATGGTGTCTGTTCGAGCTCACGGATCCGCGCCTCCGCGGTGGCCAGCTCGCCGGCTTCGATCCGCGCCCGGGCCGAGTCCGTCCGAGGCCGCTGTTCGAGCTCCTGCGCCAACTCGAGCCGCAGAGCTCGCTCGGCGTGAGCCCGCTGGTCGGCGGCCCGCCATTGCTGATCGCGCTCGGC
>CAVQZU010000121.1:0-17149 GCA_963718485.1 uncultured Acidobacteriota bacterium | reverse complement strand
CTCTCGAGCGGCACCAGGGCCTGCTGGTTGATGGCCAAGGCCACCGGCTGCATCAGGAAGTAGGTCAGAAAAAGAGGACAAGCCGTGGAGCGGCCTGGTTGGCCGGGGTGCTTTGGGTGCCTAGCGCCTGACGCAGAAAATGGAAGATCACCAGGATGCGCACAAAGGGCGTGGCCGGAAAGCAGCAGGGCGGGAAGCAGCGTGAGCAGCGTCATCAGCGCGACGATGGTCCAGGAAGTGGAATCGCCCCGCATGGTGAACCCCGGGACCTGAATGGAGACGCCCTGCGCCGGGGTGGCCGGCGTGAGCGGTGCCGCAGCCGCGTGGACGCAGGACAACCAACCCGCCAGCAGCCAGAAAACGGCGGCAACCGCCGCCCGATCCCGCCAGCAGCGCAAGACCCTCACGAGCGCTCCGGGAACCGCGACTGGCCGGGTTGCGCCGGACCGAGAGGCTGCAAAAGAGATATGTTCGCCGAGGTGACCGCCAGCAGGAAACGCTGCTCTTCGAATTCCACCACCGCGACAGAGCGTTTCTCGCCGAGCGGGAGGCTCTCGCACAGGCGCAGCCGCCGCTCCCGGCGCTGCACGTGGACCATCGGGAAGACCGAGCGGAGCCAGGCCCAAAGGGCCAAGAGCGGAGAAGTCTCGACGTTTGGTGAATCCAGAACCGAGGACATTTTCACGGGACCTTTCAAACCAGTTCCGTCAGGCACACGGCGAGACGGCTGCCAATGGGGTCAAGCTTTGCGCACCCGAGGTGCGCTCCATTCACGCGGATCGAGACGTCGGCTTCGATGGGAAGGCGGCTGTTCAGGATCGAACCTACTTCCAGGCGTAACAGATCCCCGACGGTAAATCCGTGCACCGGAATTTCGGCGCGCAGCTGGCAGGGCAGCCAGCGGGCCTGTTGCCAAGCGTCAGCAGAGATTTCAGCCGGTCGACCGTGCGCCGGAGAAAGGGCGAGAGCGGTGGCCATGGTCAGTGCTGGACCAGAAACTCGGTGAAGTAGACGTCCCGCGCTCCGATTTCCGGCACGCGTTGTTGCAGCGAGGTCAACAAGCCGCGCTTGAGCGCGGTCTTGCCTTCAGGCGTCAGCAGCTCGTTAGCTTTCGCAGCCGTAAGCACGGTCAGAATCGTGTCGCGGATGCGCGCGACGGGAAACGACGAAGCACCCTCGGCGTTATCCTTGGCGCTGGGATCGCCTTTGGGGGCGTGCGCCAGGCTGAGTTCCATCGTGACGCGCAGGAAATGGCTCTCTTCCTGGTCGTCGAGGTTGACCGTAAAACTGTCCAAGCGCACCGTGAACTCGGGGTCTTTCTTTTCGACCTTTTCCGCCGCAGACGCGGAGTTCTTACCGCGCGCGAGCAAGAACCAGGTTGCGCCCGAGCCGCCAAGAAGCGTCAGGACGCCTACGGCCAGTACCAGAATCAGACTTGATTTGCTCTTGGGAGCAGAAGCCGGGTTTTCAGATTGATCCGCCATGGCACGGTCCGGGTGCAATTTGCCGACCGAAGCCTTCTGCCGATAGGCAGAATTTTCTTGAAGAAAAAGCTGGCTCGAAACTCAAAGATAGGGCGAGTGTTAACAAGGAGCGCGCGGCGGGAGATCGAACCCTCCAGGGCACCGCTCTGGCCGTGGGAGCTCCCGGGAATCGCGGAGATGAATTAGAGATCCCTTATGAAGATGGCCGCCGGCGGTCCGCAACAGAAGACGGAGGGCCGGCGGCCGTTGATTTTCGTTGGCTAAAACTTATCCATTCTGAATCATGTTAATGGCGTACTGCGAGACCTGGTCAAGCGTGGTCACGGTTTGGGCGTTGGCCTGATAGTCGCGCTGCGCGAGAATCAGGTTGGAGAACTCCGTGGCGATGTCCACGTTGGATTGCTCAAGCGAGCCACCGGTGACCGAGCCCAAGCCTCCAGAGTTGGGAACGCCGATGGTGGGCTGGCCGGAGGACAAGCTGGCCAGGTAGCTGTTTGACCCGTTTTTCAGCAACCCCTGCATGTTGGTAAAGGAAGCCAGAGCGATCTGTCCCAGGGCCAAGGTCGCGCCGTTGCTGAACTGCCCCTGAATGGTGCCGTCGCTGTCGACTGAGAAGTTCTGCAGCGATCCGCTCGAATAGCCGTCGGTCTGCGTCGAATAGGTCGAAGACGGCCCGGATACCTGGGTGATTAAACCGGCTCCGGTCGGACCCGAGAGATTCCAGCTGAGAGACATATTGCTGGCTCCATCGGCAAGGTTATTGATCGTCACCGGAACGCTGCCGGTGGGCGAGGTCAGCTGCCCGTTTCCGTTGAAGGTGAGCGTGCCGCTTTTGACCGTAACCGGATTCCCGGTCTGCCCCAGGTCGCTTGCGGGAATGGCCAGCGAATAGTTCCAGGTATTCGAAGCGGTCTTGGTAAAAGTGGCCGTCAGCACGTGCGTGCCGCCGAGTGCATCGTACACCGTCACCGGGGTGCTGAAAGTGCCGGCTTGCTGCGGTGTGGCCGACGCGATGAAGGACTCGGTTTGCGTGCCGCTGGCGGCGTCGGTCAGCGTGTTGGCCGAAAAGGTCACCGCTTGTCCGTTCTTGGCGGCGACCACTAAGGAATTTCCGCTGACCGACGCGGTGAAGTTGGCGTTGGCGTTGATGCCCGCGGCGACGGTGTTCAAGGTATCCCCGGCCGCGGAGGTATAGGTAAAGCTATTGGTGCCGTCGGTGAAGTCCAGAGTGCTGCCGGTTTTGAGCACCGTCGCGGGGATAATGCCGGTGCCGGTCTGCTGGCTGCCGGCGGCAATCGCTGTTCCGCCGCTCGAGTTTAGGCTGAGGGTCAAAGCGAACTGCGAGGAAGCCTTGGCCGGCACGGTCAAGGCCGAGGGGATCACCAGCGGAGCCACGGTCTGATTGGAATTGACCACCCCGCTCACCGCGGGATAACCCATGACCTCGCCGCCATCGCTGGCCAGCAGTTGTCCGCTGGAAGAGATGGAGAAGTTTCCGGCGCGGGTGAATTCCTGCTCCCCGCTCTTGTTGACGACAAAGAAGCCTTGGCCGTCGATGGCCACGTCGGTCGGCACGCCGGTGGAGCTGATGGTTCCCTCGGTAAACTTCGAGCTGATCGAGCCCACCGTGGCTCCAGATCCGACCTGTTCCGGGTTGCCGCTCGCGCTGCTGCCCACTTGTTGATAGAAAAGATCCTGAAAGTTGGCATCGTTTGATTTGTAGCCGATCGTGTTCATGTTGGCCAGGTCGTTTGAGATCACCGAGAGATCGACCGAGGCGCTGTTTAAACCGGAAAGTGCTGTTGAAAATGAGCCCATCTAAGTCCTCCTAATGGTTCGCGTTCTGCGAAGAGTATTTTACTGCAGCGGTTTCTATGAGCCCGTGGTGCTCGTCCCGGACGGGGTGTTTTGCGTGCCCGAGGAGCCCGTGCCCACAAGGGTCTGCAGGTCGGACTGGATTTGAATCAGCTGCTGCAGGGAATTGATCTGCGTGAGCTGGTCAACCATCTGCGAAGGATCCATGGGGTTGAGCGGATCCTGCGCTTGCAACTGGGCGGTCAGCAGCGTCAAGAAAGAATTCGCGTTCAGCCCGTTGGCCGACGAGCTACTCGAAGAAGGATTCAGCTGAGTGTTCGCCGGAGGGGTGGGACTGAGCGCCGAGGACGGGTCGCTCATGAGTGTGGTTGCAGAAGCCATATCGTATTTCTCCTTTGCGCGGACCTTCAGGCCCGGACGCTCAGTCTCCCATGGGAATCAAAAGCGGTTCGGGCATCGCTTGGTTCGGTGAACCCCAAGCTTTCGGGCGCCTTCGAAACGGGCGCGAACCTGCTGCCCGCAGCGAACGGGCGCTGCGGCGTCCCATCCTGCGGGTGCTGCCGGCCGGTGCCGTCGCTGATTGCGGCTCCGCCGGCAAACGATGCTTGTGATACGGAGATGCCTTCCAGACGCAGCTGGCGGTCGTTCAAGGCCTGATGTAGTGCCGGCAGGTCGCTGCTCAAAACAGCGTGCGCGTCGCGGCGCTCGACGGTGATCGCCGCTTGCACCTGGTCTCCGCTGACATGCGTACGCACCTGCACCGCGCCGAGCGCTTCGGCCTGCATGGCGATATTCATTTCCGACTGGCCCGCTCTTCCGGCGAGGTGCGAAGCCAGAGCGACGTCCCCCTGCAGGTGCTCGCCGCCGTTCCAGGCCTGCAGCCCGGCGGAGAGTTCCGGCCCCTGTTCGGCCAACTGTTGGCGAACGGCGTCCGCCGAGGATGAGTGCGACGAAATGGAACTTGCCAAGGCTGCCGTCGACTGGAAAGAGCCGGCCGAATCCGCCACAGCAAGCACGATGCTGCCAGGGATCGTGGCCGGGAGATTCAGGGCCTCTGCAGCAGGAATGGATGGAGGATTGCAAGCCGGGCCGGACGGAGCGCTCGATGAACTGACAGGTGCCGCGCTTGGTTCCGCGCCGCCTGGTGTGGCGTCGGCCTGAGGAGTCGCCGATCGTGCCGGCACGGGCTGTTTTGCTCCGCTTTCCAGATGATCGCCCGCTGCCGCGACTGTCGGGAACGGCAAGTCTCCCGCAGGATTTTCAGACCCGCTCGCAGCGTCCGGACCGGACGGCGCGGCGCTGCCAGCTGTATTGGCAGAGATCGGCGTCTGCCAGAGTGGCGACCCGAGGGCGGGCGCTTTTTTTGAGAACGGCGCAACCGATGGTGGATTGACGGGCGCAGCAGCCGCCCCGCTGGGAGCTGTGGCGCTTCGAGACTCCGGTTTCGGCCTAGCTTGCTGCCCCTGGGACGCCAAGCCCTCAAGCGCAGCTAGCTCGCCCCAGTCGGGCGTTTCACCGGACCCTGCGGCCTGAGTAGCCGCCGCGGGGGCCTTCTGCGAAACATCGGACGACGGTGGGCGCCTAGGTTCGCCGGAACAGGGGGAAAGGGCGACCGCGGCAGGCGACAGCGACGCAGCCGGGTCGGTCGGAGTCGCAGGCGGTGAAGAGGCCAAAGTATTGGTGACCGCGGCAGCCTCTGAGGCAGGGACAGCGACTCGGTGCGGGTCGTCCTCGGAGACGGAGTCGGCTTGGTGCTGTCCAGGCGATGTTGCCTGTAGTTGGCTGCCCGCAGTTACCGCCGCGGGGATCGGCACCGATTCTGAGGCGGTTTGCGTTGCGGGATTCGGAGCCGGGAAATTCGCCGAAGGCGTCGCCATGTCGCTCGCAGACGAGGAAACGATCGGCGCGGAAATCGGACCCTGGGCATCCTCGGAGAATGAAGCTTGTGTCGAGATCGACCTAGATTGGCTTGAGAGGCTTGGCATCGTCGAGGTCGGCGACAGCGCAGCTTGTGGATCTCCGAGCGTGCCCAAAGAAGAAGTCGGAGCGACTGTCAGGATAGACGCTGCGACCGAGGAGGTACCCAGCGCTGCGTCGGCAGAGGTTTGCTTCCGAACCGAGACTCCGGCAGCGCCTTTGGCATGTGGCTTGGAATCCGCGGTCCGGGCACGGCTGCCCTGATTGCTTCTGGCAGCGGAATCCTGCAGGGAGATCTGCAGCAGGTCTGAGAATGTCGAGACGAAATCGGAACGATTCCCTCCCGGTGCGCTTCTTGCCGCCACGCCCGGCAACGGTGTCGGTGTTTTTGTTTCCGTCGCAATCGCCATTGTGCTGGGTGCGTCCACGGGTGATAAATCCGTTTCGTCCTCGGCCAAGGAAAGCACCCGGTCGTCCAAAGCTTGCGGTAGCGTTACGGTGAAAACGCACTATGCAAGTTGAAGGGGGACAATGGCTTGCGTTGAGAAGGAACATTCCCGGCGTCTGCGTCCGAGGGAGCTCTGGGTAAGCTTTGCCCGGGAGCTGGGCAATCGGTGGCGCCCCGGGGGGCGGCTGCGCCTTCAAAAGGGGTTCAGAATTGGCGGGGGAGTACAGGACGACGCATCAGGAAAAGTTCGTCGATTTCCCGTTGCTGGCGGCGCGACTGCTCGAGCTCATAGGCGGCCAGCTGTTGATCCCGGAGCGTGGAAAGGATTTCGCGCTGCTGGCGGGCGTGCCGGTAGCAAAGCTGCTGCGCTTGCCGCCTGGTCTCGAGTTCCTGAAGCCTGTTAGCGAGGAATTGGCGCTGTCCCTGGCGTGACGATTCGCGCCCCAGATGAAACTGCAGCTCCGCTCCGGAAACTCCGGCGAGGGAGTCGCGACTGAGCTCCCGCCAGGCTTGTTCTGCGAGACGGTCGAGGGCTTCTATTTCCGCACGGGTGGCGGCTGCCTGTGCGGCGATCGCCTGCAAGCTTTGCCGCTCGGTCGTCTCGTGAATTTCGCGCACGCGCAGCAGCGCCTGGAGTGGGAAGACAAAGGCCATCGTTCTAGCCCGGTAAGGCCAGCAGGGATTTGACAGACTGCTCAAGCGGTGATCTCTCGCTCTTATTCTGCTGCAGGAAAGTTTGCAAGGCCGGAATCACGGCCAAGGCTTGGTCCAGGGCGGGATCACCGCCCTTCTTGTAGGCTCCAATGCGCAGGAATCCTCCGAAGCTAGATAGGAAGCGAGCAAAGATCGCAGACGGGCCGCTTTCTGGATATGTTCAGGGGCACAGACTGCGGGCATCAGACGGCTGAGGCTGTCGAGTGTGGAAATGGGAGGGTAGTGGCCGCGGGAGGCCAGGCGGCGGTCGAGAACGATGTGTCCGTCAAGCAGCGAACGCGCGGCGTCGACCAGCGGATCCTGCTGGTCGTCGCCTTCCATCAACACGGTGTAGAAGCCGGTGATGCTGCCGTGCTCGAAATTACCCGCTCGTTCGAGCAATTGCGCCAGCAGCGTGAAAACCGAAGGCGTGTAGCCCTTGGCGGTCGGTGGCTCGCCTGCCGCCAAACCGATTTCCCGCTGCGCCATGGCGAAACGGGTGATGGAGTCGGTGACCAACAGCACGTGCTTTCCGCGGGAAGCGAAGTATTCGGCGATGGTCGTGGCGGCCAAAGCCGCGCGGATGCGCGAAAGAGGAGGCTGATCGGAGGTGGATACAACGACCACCGAACGGGACAGGCCTTCCTCTCCCAGGGATTCTTCGAGAAATTCCCGTACCTCGCGGCCGCGCTCGCCCACCAGGGCCAGCACGGTAAGGTCGGCGGAAGTGCCGCGGGTCATCATGCCCACAAGGGTGCTCTTGCCCACTCCGCTGCCGCCGAAGATGCCCATGCGCTGGCCGCGCCCACAGGTCAGCAGGCCGTCGATCGTACGAATGCCGCAGCCGAGCGGCTCGCGGATGATGGTTCGCGCAAGAGGCAGAGGCGCGCTGCCGCGCACCGGCCAGTACTGCTGCGCGCCATAGGGGCCCTTGGAGTCGAGCGGCTCGCCGCTGCCATCGATGACCCGTCCGAGCAAGCCCGGTCCGACGCGCAAGCAGGGCAGCGTGCCGCGGCTGACGATGCGATCGCCGTAACGGATTCCCACCGGGCGCTCCAGGGGCATCGAGAGCGCGGTCCTACCGCGAAAACCGACGATTTCGCCGGCCAAAGTGCGGCCATCGGAAGTGAGGATGGCGCAACCTTCGCCCACCGAACAGAAAGGCCCTTCCGATTCCACCAAGTAGTCGACTACCTTGGTGACGCGTCCGATCCAGCGGAAGGTTGAAAAATCTTCCAGGCGACGAAAATAGGGAGCCAGGGGATTGGCCGGGGTCATTCCCGCACCCGAGGGCGCTGTTCGAGCAGATCGAGAAATCCCTGCTCGATTTCCTTGAGTTGGGTTTCCAGACTGATCTGCGTGTTGCCGAGGTCGGTTTCTAGAACACAGCAGCCGGAGGCAAGCGAGGCGTCGCCAAGCAGTTCCGGAGCAGGAGCGATATCGGCGGCCTGGCCGAAATAGTCACGCCAAAATCCGATCTCCTGCGGATGGGCGCGCAGACGCACCCGGGTCCCGTGGTTCAAGGTACCGAGCGCCACGCGGACGATGCCGGTGAGCAGCAGCGGATCGATTTGCGCTTCGCGGTGCAGGATCTTCCGGGCAATGGAAAGGGCCAGTTGCACGATCTCGCCCTCCACGCGCTGAAAATAGAGCTCGCGCTGCTGGGCGAATTCGCGCAAAGCTTCGCCGCTCTGTTCCCGCACCGCAGCCAGACCCTTTTCGAAGGCGGCGCGCGCGCGCGCTTCGCCCGCAGCCAGACCTTGTTCGTAGGCCCGGTGGTCGGTCCCAGGATCGGTTGGGCTGCCAGTGTGACCGGGCGACTGCCAGACGCCGGCCGCGCCGGGGTGTCCTCCGCTCTCGCCGCTCGGGACGGCAAAGACGAAGGGTTCTGCCAGGGCTCCCCTCGGGCCCGAAGCTGGGGGATTAGACGACATAGGCATCTTCGGTTTCATTCTTCAAAGTCATTTTGCCCTCCGCCTCGAGCTTGCGCGCCACGACCACAATTTCGCCTTGCGCCTGGGTGACATCCTTCGAGCGGATGGGGCCGAGTGCTTCCATGTCCTCTTTCAGCATCTCAACCGCCCGCGAGGACATGCACTTGTAGAAATGATTGCGCAGGTTTTCGGATGCGCCCTTCAGGCCCGTGGCCAGCATCTTCTTGTCCACCTGGGAGAGCAACTCGCGCAGGCCTGTCTCGGGTACTTCGACGAAGTCCTCGAAGGTGAACATCTGGTGGCGGATGTTGGCGGCCAGGCTGGCGTTTTCTTTTTCGATTCCCGCAAGCAGTTCGGTGGTCACCTTCGGGCCGACACGGTTGAGCAGTTCGGCCACCGAGTCGACGCCGCCATAGGCGCGGCGGTCGTGCTCGCTTGGGGCCACGAGCTTACGCTGTAACGCCGCCGAGATTTTCTGCACCACTTCGGGTGAAAAATTCTGCATCTCCGCGAGGCGCTTGACGGCCTGCGTGCGTGCGGGTTCTGGCAAGAGCAGCAGCACAGCTTTGGCTACCGGCCCGCTCAAATGCGCCAAAACGAGCGCGATCGTCTGAGGATGCTCGGGTTGCAGCAGTTTGACGATCTGTTCTGGTGCGGCTTTCTGGATGGCCTCGAAATTCTTGCTGGTGGTCTCAAGCGAGCGCACCTGATCGACCAGCGGCCGGCTTTCTTCACTGCCAAGCGTCTTCATCAGGAATTGCGTGGCAAAGTCTGGACCGCCGCGGGCCAGCGCATCCTGCGCCGTGGCCTTGTGCTGATATTCCTGCAGGACCTCCGCGGCGGCTTCGGGGGGAATGCTACCGAGCTCGGCAATTTCCTGGGCGAGTACGCGCAAAGCCGCGGCAGGGAGGCGTTCGCAAATCTTACGTGCCGCTTCCTCGCCCAGCAGGACCATGAGCATGGCCGCCTTGCGGGGATTGTTCAGCACTTTGGGAGCCGAAGGACTCAAGAGGCCCCGCCTTCACCCAGCCAGTTCTGCACCAGCTGCCCGGCGGTTTCGGGGTCGGCCTTTACGTTGGAAACGACCTGTTGCCGCATGGTCAAGGCGCGCTGAATTTGAGGGTTGACGACCGCACCCGCTGCCAGAGTGCCCGGCCCCGGGCCGAACTGCGACCCGGGCAAGGACTGTGCCGCTGTTTGTGCGCTTGGGGCGGAGCTGACGGTGCCGGCCGGTAACGCGGTCTTCGCGGGATCGAAAGCGGCCAGAACTTGTTTTTTGACCGGGTTGAGAATCAGGAGATACACCAGGAAGAATAGAGCGATCAGCACTACATAGCGCAGGAGCCCGGTCCAACGTTCCGAGACTACGCGCAGGCGTTCGCTGAAGGTAGGCGCGTCCAGCTTTTCCACCAGAGAAGATTGAAAAGGGATGTTCTGCACAGAGATCTGGTCGCCGCGAGTGTCGTCGAAGCCCAGAGCTGCTTTGGCCAGCTCTTCGATCTGCTTCATCTCCTGCGGGGTGCGCTTGCGGCGCGTCTCGCTGGTTTTTCCTGCGGCGCTTTGGGTGGTGATGGCATCGTCGACCAGGACGGCGGCGGCGACCCGCTTGAAGCGGCCGGCGGGCTCTACCAGGTGTTTGGTCGTGTGGCTCACGGCATAGGTTTTGTTTTCGCTACGGATGCCCTGCGTGCTTTGGGTGCTACTGGCCTGGTTGGCGGCGTTGCCCGCAGGCGGTGCATTCGGGGCATTGCTGGCTGTGCCCGGGATGCCCGAGGGATCGAGATCCTGTGCGGTTTCCTGGGAACTTTGCGAGCTGACCACGGCGGTGGCGTTGGGGTCATACAAATCCTGGGTGCTTTCGGCGGAGGTGGGATCGTATTCAATGGTCACACTGGACTTTATGTGGTCGGCTCCGACGACCGGAGTGAGCACCTGCACGACGCGCTCGGCCATCGCGGTCTCCAGATCCACGGCGCTGTTCTCGAGTTCGCCCATCTGGCCATGGGTCTGATTGGGCATTTGCCCGTCGGTCGTGATTACGGAGACGTTCTGCGGCGAAAGATCGTCCCAGGCGCTCGATACCAGGTTGGCGATGGAAGCGGCTACCGGTTCAGACATGCGCACACCGCGCAGCTTCAGTACGACGGCGGCCTTGGCCGGTCGCTCGCGCTCGCTGAAAAGAGATTCGTGTGGAAGTACCAGGTGCACGCGCACCTGCTCGACACCGCTCATGGTTTGGATGGTGCGCTCGAGCTCGGCTTCGAGCGCCCGCTGGTAATTCACTTTTTCAGAGAAGTCGCTACCTGACCAGTTAGGCTTGTCAAAGAGCTCGAAGCCCATCCGCCCGCTGGCCAGCGGTCCTTGCGATGCCGCGTCCAGGCGCGCCTTATCGAGCTCGCTGGAAGGAACCAGCACGCTTGCGCCGTCGCTGGAAAGTTTGTAGTCGATGTTCTGCGCCGCAAGATTTTGGGTCAGCTTCTGGGCGTCAGCCGCGGCTAAGCCGGTGTAGAGAGGTTTGTAGTCGCTGTTGCCCACCAGCCACACGAATCCCCACACCGTGAGGCCCACCACGAGGGCGCTCGCCAGCAGCAAAATCACCTGCGCGGTAGTGAGGCCCTTCAGAAAGGCGGCGAGCTGTTTTTGAAATTTTTCCATGTTCGCTGTTTTTGTGTTGATGGCTACCCCGTCCCATGCCTGTCTTTTCGATTAACCGGTTGACCGTGGCGGATGCCTAGAGCGGGATGCGCGAAACTTCCTGATAGGCGGAGATGATTTTATTGCGCACCTGCACCATCAACTCGAAAGTCAGATTGGCTTTTTCCACGGCGATCATCGCAGAATGGACATCCTGCCCGTTGCCATTGAGCATGCTGGCCACCTGGGTATCGGCCTGGGACTGCAGCTGGCCGACCTGATCGACGGCGCTGTGCAGCGTGGATAGAAAGTCGGAGTCTCCGGAACCCTGGCCGCGGTTGCCTGCGCCGATGTTCAGCTCCGGTTGCGGTTGCGGCAGTCCTTGGATGGCATTGGTCATGGTCTATTCTCCCGCGCTGGTTTGTCGGCTGCTCAGGACTTGATGATGTCGATCGAAGACTGAATCATGTTCTTGGTGCTCTGCACCGCTGCGGCGTTCAATTGATAGGCGCGGGCCGCACCCATCAGGTTGACCATTTCTTCAACCGGATTGATGGCTGGATAGGAGACATAGCCCTGGTCGTCGGCGTCGGGATGGCCAGGTTCGTAGCGGCGCACCGGCGGCGCGCCGTCGGCCACGACGTTGGCGACGTGCACCCCCTCGGCGTGCATGTCGGTAAACGACGCCAAGGTGGCCGGGAACGCGCCTTCTGGCAGGGCGTGCGCTCCGAACACCACATGCATGCGTTGGTACGGACCGCCGTTTGCGCCATGCGTGGTTTCGGCATTCGCCAGGTTGCTCGTGACCACTTCGGCGCGCTGGCGTTCCGCCAGCAGGGCCGAACCGCTGATTTCCAAAACGCGAAACAGATTCATATCGAGGAGTTCCCTTCGTTGATGGCCAATCTCAAATTCCGGAACTGTGATTTCAGGAGTTGTTCGGCGATGCCGAACTGCAACTGCACTTCGGAGAGCAACAAGCCTTCCCGGTCCACGCTGACGTTGTTGCCGTCGGGCCGCGCGTTCAGTCCCGGCACCTCGTGGACCAACGGTTCGGTTGCCGCTTCGGCGTCGGCCCCGAGCGCCCGCTGCAGCTCGCCCTGAAAATCGATGTCCTGGGTGTGGTAGCCAGGCGTGTCCACGTTAGCGATATTGCTGGTGATCAGGGCTTGCCGCCGGGCGGAGAGGTCCAAATAACGCGCGAGAAGATCGACCTGCGCGGAATGGATCCAGCTCATTGCGCCTCCCTCCCGGCCAGGCCGTATTCGCGAATTTTGTTGCGCACCGTGCGCAAACTCACGCCCATCATCTCTGCGGTGCGGGTGCGATTCCCTTGGGTCGCAAGCAGCGTGGCTTCAAGAAGCGAGCGCTCGAGGTCCTGCAGGGTCACGCCGGGTTTGGGCAGCGAAGCGGGCGAAGGCGATGACGATTGTGTCACCGAGCCAAACAGGTCCGCGCCGAGCGTGGTGCTCTGGGTCAAGGCCAGCGCACGGCGGATGAAATTCTGCAGCTCGCGCACGTTTCCGGGCCAGTCGTAGTGTTCGATGGCGGCGGCAAGTTCCGGTGAGATCTGAAACAGGCGGCGCTGGGTTTTCGGCTCGTACTTGCGCAGGAAGTGGGTGGCCAGTGGCAGGATATCCTCCCGGCGCTGCTGCAGAGTGGGGATGGAGAGCGGTATCACGTTCAGCCGGTAATAGAGATCGGCGCGGAACGTGCCCGCTTCGATAAGAGAAGGAAGCGAGCGGTTGGTGGTGGCAATCACGCGCACATTAATGGGCAGCGGATGAGTATCCCCCAGGCGATCGATCTCGCGTTCTTGCAAAACTCGCAGCAGCTTGGGCTGCAAACTGAGCGGCATTTCGCCGATTTCGTCTAGCAACAGCGTGCCGCCGTCGGCTACCTGGAATTTTCCGGGCTTGGCGGCGATGGCTCCGGTGAACGCGCCGCGGACGTGGCCGAAGAGTTCGCTTTCCAGCAAATTCTCGGGAAAGGCCGAGCAGTTCACGGCCACAAACGGCTTCGCCGCCCGGGCACTGGCGCGATGGATGAGCCGGGCCAGCAGCTCTTTTCCGGTGCCACTTTCGGCTTCAATTAAAATGTCCGCTTCCGTGAGGGCCACGCGCCGGGCCTTGGCCAGTAGAGCTTGGAAAATCGCCGAGGGACCTACGAATTCGGGAGCGTGTTCTTGCTGCCAGGCGGCTGCCTGGCCGAGGATGCGCTGGGCGGCCTCCTCCAGCTGGGCAAAGGAAACCGGCTTCATCAGGTAGTCGCAAGCGCCTTCCTTCATGGTCAGCACGGCCTCTGGGACGCTGCCGTAGGCGGTGAGCAGAATGACGGCGGTTTCCGGAGCGATCTGGCGCACGCCCTGCATCACGGCCAGGCCATCACCATCGCCCATGCGCATATCGGTGACCACCAGTTTGCAGGGAGCGCTGCGGAACTTGGCGAGAGCTTCGCTGACTCCCCCGGCGGTCTCCACGCGCCAACCGCCACGGCGGAAATTGGCGTCCAGCGCCGCGCGCATCGCAGCTTCGTCGTCGACCACCAGCACTTGGCTCATCAAGAGGCTTATCCTTTCAGCAGCGGCAGGAAAACAGAGAACGTGGTTCCCTGTCCGACAGAACTTTCTACGGCGATCATTCCTCCATGCTGCTCGACCACTTTGCTGCAGACCGAAAGGCCCAGGCCTGGGCTGCCAGCCTTGGTGGTAAAGCCGGCATTGAATATTTTCTGTAGCGCGCCCGGATCGATGCCGCCGCCTTGATCCTGAAAATTGACCTGCACGAACTCGCCGCCAGGGCCCGCGGCGCTCACCGCGATGAGCAGGACTCCTCCTGGTTCCATGGCATGGAAGGCGTTGAGTGCGAGATTGAAAAATACCTGCTGCAGCCGGTGAGCGTCGGCCGCCACGCTGGCTTGATCGAGCGAGTTCTCGATGCCAATCTCCAAACCTCGCTGCCGGGCGAGCGGGGCCAGAAACTCGGCGGTCTCGCGCAGCAGACGGGCCAGACGCGCCGGAAGCCGTTCGCCGCAAGGCCGGCTGTGAAATTGCAAGACGTTGTTTACCGTGGCAGAAAGCGAGCGCAGGCCCGCTTGCAGGTGGGTCACCCACTCGGCCGCTTCGGCGTTGTCCGCTGTGGCCGATGCCAGTAACCCGGTGAATAGTTCCATGCTGCCTAGGGGATTGCGGATTTCGTGCGCCAGCACGGTCGCGATGTCAGCCAAGGCGTGCGCTTGGCGGGCGGATTCGCGTTCGGCGGCGGCACGTTTTTGGTCGCTAATATCGCGCAAGATCCAGATTGTCTCGCACGATTTTTGAGAAGCCTTCTCGGTGCGCCTGGCCGATACGCCAACGACCTTATCGCCTCGCAGGTGGCTCGAGGTCCACTCCAGTTCCGAGCAAGAACGGTCTGGAAAAGTTTCAGAAAGCAGTTGCTCGATCGCGGCAGGGCATGGCAACCCGCTATGGGGGTTCCAATCGGGCCCAAGTTCGAGCAGCCGGCGGGCTTCGGGATTGAGCAGCCGGGGCTGGCGATCAGCGTCTGTGACCAGAACGCCGCAGGGCAATCCTTCCAGGACGCGGCCCAGAAAAGCGCGCATCCGCGATGTTTCTTCCAGGCTGCGTGACAACTCCGCGTTCGCGGACTCAAGGTCTGCGCGCAGACGCCCTACTTCACTCTGAAGCTGCGCATAGGACTTTTCAAGCGATCCTGCCGCCTGGGTAAAGGTCACAAAGGCCTGCACCAGCGAGCGGCGATCATCAGCTCGTTTCTTGGGGGGCTGGGCGCGGCTGACTTTGCCGGGTTGTAGGCAATTTTGGCATCCCGTGGCGACGCTGCAAGCGATATGCCAAAACCAAACCACACCGGATGTTAGAGGGGGCTAATGTGGAAGGGCAGAAACGCCTGCTTCCGAAGAGCGTTCCCAAGTGAGAGCACCATGACGGGGCCTGGGAGGGAGGTTACAATCCCTGGAAAGGAACCGCATCAGCGGTGTGGCTGAAATGCTCGACGTGCAACTGCATCTCTTGCCCGGCAAGAATGAAGGCGCGTTCGACCGAATGCTGCAGCTCGCGGACATTTCCAGGCCACGGCGATTGCCTGAGGAACGCGATCGACGATGCCGAGAGCCTTTTCGGTGGGACGCCTGCTTCGCGGCAGAGATCGGCCAGAAATCGATCGGCCAGCGGGCCAATGTCTTCGGTGCGCTCGCGAAGCGGAGGCAGCTCCATGGGAAACACGGCGATGCGGTAGTAGAGATCCTGGCGAAACAATTTTTGCTTCACGTGATTGAGCAGATTCACGTTGGTGGCGCAGAGAACCCGGACGTCGACGCGAAACACATCGGAACTTCCGAGCCTCTGCACTTCGCCATCCTGCAGAAAGCGCAGCAGCTTCGCCTGCATGGTAAGCGGCAGATCGCCGATTTCGTCAAGAAAGAGGGTCCCGCCGTGGGCGTTGTGAATGCGTCCGACGCGCGACTGCACGGCTCCGGTAAAAGCACCCCGAGCATGGCCAAAAAGCTCGGCTTCGAGCAAGGTCTCAGGAATGGCCGCGCAGTTGACCACCACGAAGGGATTGTTGGCGCGGCGGCTGATCTGATGGATTCCCTGGGCGATGAGTTCCTTGCCGGTCCCGGTTTCTCCGGTGACCAGCACGGTCGTGTCGCGACCGGCCACCAGGCGCGCGAGCTGATAGATGCGCTGCATGGCGCGGCCCTTGCCAACCATTCCGGGGAGTGGTTCTGCTTCGAGGGGATGGGTTTCCTCCGCCGCGGGACGAACAGAGTGGGCTTGGGGAGCGGGATCCTCCGGCGGAGCCGCCACGGCGAGCTTTTCCTGCGGCGAGTCGATGATTCTGACGCGGACCTGTGGGAAGCGCCGGCGCACCAGATCGGCCACTTCGTGCACATTTAAATCGGGCAGCTGGCGATCGAGAATTAAAGTATCGAAAGTGAGGGATTGCAACTTGGCCAGGGCGTGAGCGCCGCTCAAGGCTTCTTCCACGTTTCCATCCAGGGGGGCTGGATTTGCCACAAACTGATGGCGGAAAGCGGGATTGGCGCTCGCTACCAGCAATCGTGGTGGAATGGGCGGAACAAAGCTAGCCCCGCTCGACATCGCCTTTGTCTCCTCCGGCAGAGAATTCCGAGATTTCAATGAAAAGATTCTAATGAATGGCCGGTGAAGGGCATCAACGGTGCCCTAGACTCTGTTAGTGCACCTCAATGACCGCTTCCAAGATCGGCGATTGTGCCGTAAAACGGGGCGCGTTGCTACCCAGGTATTCTGAAATGTGGCGATGAATGGCCAATACGTTAATAGCGGCGCGGTAGTATTCCGATTTCGCGGGTGATGTAGCGCACAGAAAAATAAGAGAAAGTTTCAAATATTCAGGGACGAGAATTAAGATTGACAGAGGGAGTGTAGCGCACATGCGGATTCTGGTCGTCGAAGAAGACGAAATGCTGGCGGAGTTCTTGCGAGGCCGCCTTGTCGAGGAGAGTTTCAGCGTTCAGGTTGCCCTGGGAAGCGATTCGGGGCAGCGTTTTTGGGAAGCCGAAACCTGCGAGGCCATGATTCTTGATTTGAGTTTGCCGAATGGATTGGACCTGTTGCGGCGAGCGCGGGCAAGTAAGCCCGACCTGATTATCATCGTGCTCGCGCCGGGAGGCTCTCCGGCCGATTGCGTCCAAGGACTCGAGGCCGGAGCCGACGACTATCTCGCCAAACCTTTTTCCTGCCTGGAATTGATCGCCCGGATCCGGGCGCTATTGCGGCGGCGTTCGCCCTCCGCGCAGGCGCAGCTCAAAGTCGCGGATCTGGTGCTGGACCGGATCGCGCGTACGGTGCAGCGAGGCCGCCATCGGATTGATTTGACCCAGAAGGAGTTTGCACTGCTGGAGTTTTTGATGGAGCGGCCTTGCCAACCGGTCACTCGCGAGGTGATTACCGAGCACGCCTGGGAGTTCGAAGCCGAGAAACCCACCAATCTGGTGGCGGTCTACATTAACTACTTGCGGAAGAAAGTGGACGCCGGTTTTGACCGCCCGCTGATCCGCACGATTCGTGGCGTCGGGTATCAGATTGGGGACAGTGAAGCGCGACCCTGAGGTTCGAACAGGCAGACTCCTAACCACGGCAGCGAGTCCTGCGTGTGGGAGGGTGAATCGGGAATCAAGTGCGAAAGTTTAGGGTCGATCGGGGTCCTTCCCAGTTTCACCGC
>CAVQZU010000120.1:0-9111 GCA_963718485.1 uncultured Acidobacteriota bacterium | reverse complement strand
CCACCGACTTATTTTTCATCGCGACCCGATTGTTACCATGAAGAGGCGCGGCTTTCGCCCGGGCAGGCGGGACTGACGAACGGCTGGGGCCTGTTCACCACGACCAGCATTTTTCAGGGCGTAGCGTTTGAGTTCGAGCGCCACTGGCGGACGCCTGGAAAAAGATGCGGGACGCATCCGCCTGCCTTTCCTTTTGATGCGGCACAGGTGCGGCGCATCTGGGCGAATTGCTGGCCGCCAATCAAGTCGTCGCAAGGCACGGCACGAATCTACATGATCTATAACCACGTCGGGTTCTGGCAGAGCGGCGAGCCGGTGCCCGACGTGGATTTGATTCTGCTGACTGCGGGCTTCCAGCTCATTCGGGGGACGCGCGGCTGGGCGTCGCCGAACACGGGCGATATGCGGCTTCGCCGCTCGCCGGCGTGAAAACGACGTCGTGGCTCAACAATGTGTGGCACCTGGCGGAAGCGCAGAAGGCCGGCTGGACCGAAGTTCTTTTGCTGAACGAACGCGGGGAAGTCGCCGAATGCACTTCCGCAAATATTTTTTGCGTGAAGGATGGAGTGGTTTTCCCCCCGCTTTCCTCGGGATGCCTCGAAGGCGTGACCCGCAGCGTCCTATTGGAATTGGCTCGCGCGGGCGTTCGCATGACGAGAAAACGCTGACGCTGCACGATCTGTACACCGCGGACGAAGTATTCATTACCTCCACGAATCGCACCTTGCTGGGAGTGAGCGAAATTTCCGGACACCGGTACAGCGTCGCGATGGGTCCGATCTAATCGCGCACAAAGCTCGAACGTGCATTTGACGTCTACCATGCGGGAATACGTCGCAGCCCGCGCAGACGCCCTGCGCGCGTAAGTGGCGCATGCTTTATCCTTGTTGGTTCTTGAATTTTGCGCTGGAAGCAACGGAAAAACCACAAGCTAAAGCATGCGCTACTTTTGCGCGCCTCCATGCCTTTCGCTTTGACGGCAGGACAACAGCCAGTCCGCCGGTGAGGAAACTTTATCAGCGCCCTCGCCGCCAACCGCGTCACGCGCGCATTCGCCGCAAACGCCGCCCGCGAAATTCACGTAACTCTGATAATTCAGGCGGGTTGCACCGACCAAGCTCCACTCCCGGGAAAAATTTGATTTCCGGAATCAGCGAGATCACCAAGCTCCACCTTTCCCACGCAGCCACATTCATCTGAGGGCGCCCGCCCTCCAGGATCGAGAATCAGTTTCGGCTTGACGGCGTCCGCTGTTCCTGCAGCGAAAACATGTCGTAGGTATGCACCGCGCTTGCGCCGGTGGGATTGAAGCTGATCGATTTTTGCGGCGAGGAAGGTTTTCTTCAGCGCCTCAGGTGTGCTGATGTCGGGCTTCGAGTGCTCCGGCGCGAACGCCCATCCCCAATACCGGTGCGTGATATTTCCGCGCGTCCCCCCAGACAGCGATTTTTCCCTGCTTGATCAAATCGTCCAGAACATCGGAAGTCATGATCGGCGGCGTCAAACGGTTCTCCGGCCATGATCTTGTCCCTCAAATTTTTCGAGGAGTTAAATTGCGCGGCGAGTTTGCGCCCGATGGAATGCTCGATCTGCGGGGTGAGTTCCTCAACGACGGTCTTCATTCCGTCCGAGATCTATGGACGCGCAGTTCAGTAGTCTTACGCAGTGGGTCGAGCAGAGCGGAGCAGACCAAACAATCCTGCAATCACTGACCAGGGTGGCTGCCGCGATGGCGATCGCAGTGCTGATTTTAGGCTTACAATATCCTCCTCGTTTTCCTCGTCCTTCTTTCAGGCCTTTTTGGAACAGGCTTCAGAGCCTGTGTGGCAACTTGATTCGATACAGGCCAGCGGCTGAAGCCTTATTGAGTCTGCATACTTTAGGGCACGGCTTGAAGCCGTGCCCTACAAAGATTTGACAGTTACCGCACAGGCTCTTCAGCCGGTGGGAATCGACATCGCGCGCCACCAAAACTCACAGGCTGAAGCCTGTTCCACAAAAACTGTTCAGGAGCTCAGCCGATCTGATTGCATCTGGCACTTTTTGAATTGCATTTACAGTGGCTGGTCGGGCCGAGTAATTGTGCGCCACATGTGGGCCACCGGACTGCCGTCGTTTCCCAGACCCTCTTTGGGCTCCTTGAAATGGCGTCCGATATGTCGGTGAAGGCTCGATGGTTACGGCGGCATTCGGATCAAACGCGTACAATCGTTCACCGTTACGAGCCGGGCGTCCATGTACCAAGGATGCTTGCGCACCATCTGGTAAGTCGCTTCGATATATGGGGGCGGCACTAATCGGTGCCGAACAGTTGGCGGTAAGGTCAGGATATTCGTAACCGACCGACGGATCGGGGTAGTAACCCAGCGCCTGGTGATAACGAATCGCGAAACTCACTTTTTCCGGGACGTACGGCTCGAAGAGTGCGCTCCCCACCAGCCATGATCCGTGCGAATAATTTCCTGCACCACGTCATGCAACAGGCAGCGAGGATAATTTCCTCTGTCATCCCGTTCTTCATCGCCAGTGGGCGCTTTGCAGGACGTGCTTGGCGGTGTCCATAAACGCAACTTGAAAAATCATAAGTGTGGGATTGGGCGGCATCGGCGTGAGGCGCTTTACGTGTTCGCCCGAGCGCGGAACATACAATCAGGCCCACGCCGTCGCGGTACTTCCTTGTTTCGATTTTTTTCTCGACCTCCGCAACCGTGGGATATTCTGTCAAATTTTTCCTCGTCCCCAGGTTCGGGTCGCCCCGCTCTCGCGAGCAATTTCAACTCGGCGCAGGTTCAACTCGGCCATCATGTGCAATTCCAGGGCGTCGGCTCGCGCTTCGTGGGTCCATCCCGCTTGGCCGCTTCCGGACCGCCGAGACTGTCGAGGAACTTTTTTTTGTCGACTTGCATGGAACCTCCTGCGCGCGGAGGAATTCCCTGTTTTCTTGTCTATATAAAACGGTAGACCCGGCGGTTTCCCGGTGTCAACCTCGCTTCCGCAACGGATTGCGTTTGGTAGCACAGGCTTCCAGCCTGTCTTCTTTTGACTTTTGCGGATGTTGCAAGGATCAAAACCTGACAGGCTGAAGCCCGTCCTACCAAAGTCAAAAGCTTTCACACAGAGGACATAGAGAAAAGCGAGGACACGGAGAGATCCTGGTTGATGGCTCGCGGAACTTCTTGGTTCGATCTGGGTCAGAATCATGGGATTGGGCGTATGAAATATGGGGATGCGGAAACGGCACGCCGAAATTGCGGTTTTGGGATTATTGGCTGCGTTGGGCCTCGCGGCGATGGCTTCGGCCGGACCTCGCCGCGGCTCCGCGGAAACGCACCCTTCATTCGTGCCGCCAGGTGAAAACGATCGGAGTGCCTACTCGCGCGAACTTCGCAGGAAAACTTGATGCAGAGCTGGATCGAGGAAGAGGCCCATTCTGCACGCCCTCAATCAACTGGGATTCGGTCCCAGGCCCGGCCTCGTGGAACAAATTGAAAAGACCGGCCTGGAAAATTGAATCCCGGCGCAACTTCATCCGGAAAATAGCGACCCGCTGGTGGATGCGCGCCTCGCGCAATTTCCGGCGCTCGGGCTGAGCGCCGCCGGCCTTCTCGATCAGTACCCTCCTCAGGATGTGGCCGCAAAGCGGCTGGGGATGAAGGTCGAGGAATATGAGAAGCGTTTGCAGGAATTGGCCAAGCAGCCCGGCGGAATGAAATCCCTGCCCTTCAAGGATCAGAATGAAATCGTGAGCGAAGTGATGGAAGCGAAGATGATCCGACCTTGATGATGACGTCGCGACCATCCTCGATTTTGGGATCGGGCACGCTGTCACAGCGAATGTCGTTCGTGCCATGCCAGCAGAGCGCCTTCATCAGTTTACCTCTCAGTGGTTTCAAAGTAGAAGGGCACCCACGGCCCTGTTGTCCGGGAAAATCCTCCGCGAACAAAGCTTCGGACGCTCAACTCAACTTGGCTATGAGAAGACCAACGAGGGCCGCGATAGCTACCGCGGTCCAAGGATTTCTTCGAATGCGCAAACTGATATCTGCTTCCAAAGACGTTAACTTGTCTTGCACATCGGAAGTCGATTGCGCGATGTTGTTCGCTGCGACGCCGACAGCGTCCATGACCTGATCACTGGTCGAGGAGACCTGCTTTTGCAGTAGCTCAGAGACTGTTTGCGTCAGTTTGGCCACGTCGTCGCTTAGAGAAGCGAAATCCGCGGCTGCGACCGTGTCCGGGTCGCTCCACTGTTTTCCAGCCGCCGAAGTGACCTCGGGGCCCGTGATGCCGCTACCGGGCTGCGTCGACGCTGGCGGGTCGGTTGCTGGAAACGTCAATTCCAACTCTTTGTCCAACTCTTTGGACTGATGCTTCTCGTTGCTCATTCGTCCTCCGCTCAGCCCGATAGCCAGGTTAGCCGGTTATTGGCAGATCATCGCGCACCCTGCCGCCTACCGTCGCCATGTAGCTGGCTGAAAACGCGCCTATCAGCAGCGAGATGAAAGCCCACAAAGCGACACGCACGCCGGTCTTGCGGGCGGCGTCGGCAGCGGTCTTTGCCGCTTCGACGACTTTCGCTTTGGCGTTCTTGGCTTGCTCGACAACGTCGGACACCCGCTTTTCCGCATCTGTCTGGCTCAGACCAGTCCTAGCGGCCACGACCTGGGCGACATAGGTCTTGTCGGCAGCGGGCATATCGCCCGACGCCGCGTCGGTTGCGAGAATGCGCGCCACTTCCGTGTGGGACGTTGCAGCGTCGCCGGAGGGTGCAGGATGGTTGGTGCGGAATAGCATGTCAGTGAATTAGGCGCTTGGATCGCCCATCCCTGAAGAATTCGCTTCGCTCACGACCTGCCCCGCAGCTCCGCCAATCGCGTTACCGGCTGATTGCGCCACGGCTGCGCCTGCATGGGCGACGCCGCTCACCAATGACGACGCCGCGGAGGTCAGCAGCGACAGGCTGATCACTGCGCCGAGAGCCCAAACCAAAAGACCATGCGCCGTATCGCGAAAATAGATCTCATCGGTATGGACGCTCACCCAACGCGTGCGCAGCCGGCCAGCGAGATAACCGCCCAGGCCCGAGGAGAACAGCTGAACCGCGATGAACCACGCCGCCGCCAGAATTCCAAAGGTCGTGACGGAGAGGTTGTTGCTCGACCACGGGGAGACCGAAACGAGCCCCAGCCCCGCCCCCAGCATCAAAAGCGCCAGCGACATCGCCGAAGCCGCTAAAGCGCCCGCTATGACGGCAGCCCAGGAAACAGAAGACACAGAAGATTCATTGCCGGCGAGCGGGCCGCGCGAGGTGTAGGTTGCATCTGACATTCAGATTCTCCGCCCTTCCGATCGCGAAATTGACAAAGGACGGGTCTCAGTGATGTAAAATGGCGAGGAGAATGATTATCGGTATTGGCACGCCAAGGAGCCAGAGCAAAATTCCGCGTCCCATAGGACCCTCCCCTTTGAGCTATTTCAATCCACATAACGTGCGGTTTTACTATTGGTTCCGAGCGGACGAGTTGCTCACTCAAATCGCGCTCAAAGAAAACTCCAAGGAGAAACGCGCAGCCGCCTGAGGGAACCTCAAAACGCTCCAAACGTTTTCCTGCGGGCTGGCAGTCCAAAACAGTCACAGGAGTTGAGACATGGCGGGAACCCAAGGCGGCTCGCACGAGCAGCACGTCAAAGCCGGCGAACAGAGCCACAAGAATACAGGTGGCAGCGAGAGTGGTCACGAATCCGGAACGCGCGGCGGCTCGCACGAGCAGCACGTCAAAGCCGGCGAACAGAGCCACAAGAATACAGGTGGCAGCGAGAGTGGTCACGAATCGGAACGCGCGGCGGCTCGCACGAGCAGCACGTCAAAGCCGGCGAGCAGAGCCGCAAGAATACAGGTGGCAGCGAGAGTGGTCACGAATCCGGAACGCGCGGCGGCTCGCACGAGCAGCACGTCAAAGCCGGCCAACAAAGCCATAAGAATACATAGTTCCGGATCAGTTCGGAACAGCGCCCTGCCGACGAGGCAGGGCGCTATTCAAACAATTCGAGCAACGCTATGGCCTCGTCGGCATTGCTCACCTCGTACACTTTGAACCCGGCGTCTCCGAAAAAATCAGCGGCGTCTAGCCGAAGCAGAAATTCATCTTCCACGATTAAGACGCCGGTCGCCATACGCTTCGCAACTCGCAACGTCGAGAATCGTTCAATCTTAATGTGCAATTCAATATGGCTTGTTGTGCCGGCTGTGATACTGTCTTCGATCGCTTGCCGACGTTCTCGGGCGCAAGCGGCTGAGAGTTCTAGCACTCCCGCCTTCGGCCAGGAGCGCATTTCGTTGAACACCGCTGCATCGACAGGCCTGGACGCCTGTGACCGTGAACCCATTCATATTCCCGGCTCCATTCAGCCGCACGGCGTCATGCTCGTCGCGAAGCAAGACGACTTTCACGTTCGCTATGTCGCCGGCCACGTCGAGCGTCGCCTCGGAACAAGCGCATGGCAGGGTCTAACGCTTGCTGAACTCATTGGCGAAAAGCTCTGCGCCGAGATCGTCAGCCTCTCGAAAATAGGCGCGACCGGCGGACTGATCGGCAAGCTTCAAACGCGAGACGGCGAGAGCTTGGACGTCAGCGTTTTCTTCACCCCTCCTTATGTCGTCGTGGAACTGGAACCCGCTTCCCCCGACGAGCAGGCCGCCTCGGGCATGATGATGGACAGGCTAGCGGTGGCCGCCGCCGGATTTGAACAAGCCACCTCGCTCCCGATCCTTTGCGAGAAGGCCGCCATTGAATTCCGCCGATTGACCGGTTTCGACCGCGTTATGGTCTATCGCTTTCTCGACGACGCCGCCGGCAAAGTAACAGGCGAGGACAAGAGAGAGGATTTGCATTCTTTTCTCAATCACCATTTTCCGGCGTCCGACATTCCCCGTCAGGCGCGAGCGCTCTATCTCCTCAATCTGGTCCGCGTCATTTCGGATGTATCCTATGAGCCCGCCGTCCTAAGGCCAAACTGGAGCAAATCGACGCCGCTCGACATGAGCGGCAGTAGCTTACGCAGCGTATCTCCCATCCATCTACAATATCTACGGAATATGGGTGTGGCCTCATCGGCGTCTGTATCGATCGTCAAAGATGGCGTCCTGTGGGGGCTCATCGCCTGCCACAATCAAACGGCGAAATTGCTCCCATATGACACGCGCGCCGCTTGTCGTTCACTGGTCGGTAGCCTATCCCAACAGATCAAGGCCATGGAAGAGGCCCAAGGTTACCGCCAGCGTATCCGCCTGCGCGGGTTCGAAGACGATATCGTCCTGGCGCTTTCCCGGGAAGAATCGCTCGCGCACGCCCTACCTAATCATCTTTACGAAATCGCGCGCATGATGGACGCCAACGGCGTGGCCGTGTTGGGTGGGCACGAACTGGTCATTCATGGCGTATGTCCCTCGGAGGCGGACATTCGCGAGCTCGCGGAATGGATTCAAACACTAGGGGCCGAGCCCGTCTTCTCGACTGCGTGCTTGTCGAAGCTTTTTCCGCGCGCGTCTAGATTTAAGGAGACGGCCAGCGGCGTTCTCTCCATCCGCCTTGCGGCGGTCGATCCGTGGCTACTCATATGCTTCAGGGCCGAGCAGGCGGAAATCGTCAATTGGGCGGGCAATCCGCATAAATCCAGTGGCGCGGATCAGCAGCTTATTCTCACCCCCCGCGCGTCCTTCCTCGCTTGGCGAGAAATTGTGGACGGGCATGCCCGGGCCTGGACTTTGCCGGAGGTGGACGCGGCTACGCAACTCCGGCTCGCGTTACTGGACCTGGTGCAAAACCAACGTGTGATCGAACTCAATCGCCAGCTTACGAAAACTCTCCACGACAAGGATTTGTTGCTGAAGGAAAAAGAGTTCCTCATCAAGGAAGTCAATCATAGAGTTCAAAACAGTCTGCAGGTGGTGTCCAGCTTCCTTGCGATTCAGGCGCGGGCAAGCGGGAGTTCGATTTGAAAACCGCCCTTGAAGAGGCCCAACGACGCGTGACCGCCGTGGCGCTTGTCCATCGCCGGCTGCACCGCGGCGACCAGATTGAGATGGTCGATGCCGGGCGCTATATCGAGGAGCTTTGTTCGGAGACCTTCTTGTTCATGGGAAAGGATTGGGCGGAGCAACGAACCCTCAGTTTGTCCCCCGTTCTGATTTCGACCGATCGCGCGGTGACACTCGGCCTGGTGCTCACCGAGCTGCTGATCAACAGCAACAAATACGCTTATGACGGAGCCGCAGGTCCGGTCGAAATCGAACTGATCGCAGACCGTAGGCACCTTCATTTAACAGTGGCGGACAAGGGGGTCGGCAGAACCTCCCCCAGGAAGGGAGTTGGCTCGCGCATCATCGATGCCCTGGTGATGCAACTTGGTGGAGAGTTTGTTTTGAGCGATAACCGGCCTGGCCTGCGCACGACCGTCACCATGCCCGTGCAGGGCGACGGGCCGTTCCCTTAGACAGAGGAACGGCGACGTCCTCGCATGACAAGCCGACGCCCGAACCGGGTCTGCATGTTCGAGCACGGATCGATAGGATTACGGCTATTTTCGGCGAACAAACACTATGCGCCTCCCGCGCGACGATGAGGAAGTCCAGTGCCCGCAAAGTCCGACATCCGCGCGCGCCTACGTAAATCAACGGCGGCGGTTCACGAGAGATTGCATCGGCACGACGGCTTTGCGGCCGCAGCCGTGGGAACCATCAACCTCGTCGACTACCAACGCTTGCTTGCACGGCTTTGGGGGTTCCATCACGCATTCGAAATAGCGCTCGGGCGAGTCGATCGCGAACGGGACGTCGGGGTCGAATTCACATCGCGAGGGCGATCTCGCTTGCTCGAATCCGATCTCGTGGCGCTCGGCTGGGATGGCGCTTCCGTCGTCAGGCTGCCGCAATGCGAAAGCCTTCGTGCCCCCGCGAGCACTGCCGAATTCATGGGAGCACTCTACGTCGTCGAGGGGTCGACGCTGGGCGGTATCCAGCTAGCGCGAGCGTTGGAGCCACTGGTTCGCTCGGGCGAAGGCCGAAGCTTCTTCCTCGGCTATGGCGATCGTCACGGAGCAATGTGGCGCTTG
>CAVQZU010000119.1:0-14554 GCA_963718485.1 uncultured Acidobacteriota bacterium | reverse complement strand
GGTGCCGAACGCGCAGCATCTCCGACATTCCAGGCCACCCCCTCCGAACCAGTGGCCGCAGCAATGCCGTAAGCGTTCTTCCTCACTCGGCCAGCCGCTTTGTGTCAGGGCACGACTTTACAGCTTGCGGAAAACTCGTCAGCTTCTAAGGGGCACAGCTTCAGCTGTGCCATAAGAGCCCTGGAATGCGTCCGGCTTGAGCCGCTGAGGGATGGCTTTCTTCTCCTTCGGGACCTTTTCCGCAAGCTGTTCAGTCGTGCCAATAAGATCGCGCCGAAGGCGCTTCCTTGCTGCCGCAGGCCGCCGGCGGAGGCGCTTCGTAAAACACAAATGTCATCCTGACCGGAGCGCGGCCGGGGTCCTCTCCAGCGGTGCACGAACCTCCATCCGCGCGAAGCGGCCGACAAAAATCTCATCCGAAGCACGAGCCCCTCGCAAAGCGAGGGCTTGGCGCAAAGCGCCACAAACGCGAATGTCATCCTGAGCGGGTGAGTTGAGTTTCAGAAATCGCTGAATTATCGAGAGATAAATGGCCTATTTTTGGCTGTGTAGGAATTGTGCAGGCGATTTCTCGATTTCTGTGCATTTCTTGAACGCGAGACACCATTCTACAGGGACGCTTCATAGTTTAGAGGCTGTGTCCTAAGCCCATGCCGTGTTCGATGACCGGCGCTATTTCTGGCTGTGGCGGCTTGACGGATTGCTCCGGCTTCATCGTCGGCACATGGGCGCTCTCTTGAGATACGTCATGCCCTAATGCCTCCGGCAGTTTCGCACGGTCGTTGGTATAAAGCTGCGCGTCCTCCGCGCCGCGCGATACGGCAACGTAAGCCATGCGGCTGTTGAGCAGGTCTTTTGCAGCCAGTTCCGTATCGACGTGAATCAATACGCGCTCGGCAGTCTGCCCCTGACTGGAATGACTCGTCACCGCATAACCGTGATCGAGATGCGGATGCTCGCGCGGATCAAGCTGCACATCGCGGCCACCGTCCAGCTTCAAGCGCATCTGCCCATCCTGGCCGATGGCCTCGACCGTTCCTAATTCGCGGTTGGCAATCTTCAAGTCATTAGCCGGTGCGGTGAACTGGATGCGGTCGCCAACGGCGAAGCTGCGCGGTTCCTCGCGGTAAACAGAAACGCCCTGCTGCCGTCGAGGATCGTAGGTCAGCTGGGAGCCATCGGCCCGCACCACCGTCAACAGGTTCTTTTCAGCGTCAACGCTCTTGACTCGCGCGTATCCCCCACGCTCCATGCCAGTCTCTTTCGATGCGCGAGCGTAGCGCACTACATCGTTGAACTCATACCGCGCTGCCCATGTCCGCTCCGGCCCGGTGAGGTCCTGGCGCGGCACAAGCGCCTCGATGCGATGCTCGTCTTTACTGACTGAGCCGCGCTCCTGCATCTCGGCACGGATGCGCTCGTTGATCTCCACGCGGGAGCGGTTGTCGGGCGAGACAACCAGCGTACCCTCCGGCGACTTCGCGTATTCCTTCGCTATGGCTGTAATGCGTTCGTCACGTCCTGCAATCTCATGGACACGGCCCTGCCGCTCCAAACCCTGCACCGCTTCGCGCACCTCGCCACGCGCAAGCTGCTCGACCACCTGTTTAAGCTCCGGGGTTTTCTGGCGGACAATCTCTTCGAGCTTCACCGTTTTCATGCCCGCGTCCTGGAGTTGCGCAAAGGGACGCCCGGCCTCGACTGCCTCATGCTGCCGCCGATCACCTACCAGCAACACGCGGTCATTGGGATGCAGGCGATTCACAAACTCGTGCATCTGCTTGGTGGACGCAAGCGAGGATTCATCGAGCACATACAGGCGGCACTCTCCGGTGTCCGGCTGCTGTCCACGCGCAAGATGCTTTTGTAGTGTCGATGTTTCCATGCCTGCGTCCGCCAGCTTTTGCGCGGCGCGGGACGTAGGCGCGAAGCCTTCGACTGTGTACCCTTGCGCCTCTGCGCCTTCACGGATGACGGCCAGCGTCGTTGTCTTCCCCGCGCCAGCGACACCATCCAACCCCACTATCTTTTCGCGGGAAAGAAATACTTGGTCAACGGCTTGGCGCTGCGAGGTATTCAGCTCCGTGTGGCGGTCCTCCGTCGCAATCCGAATCTGCGGAGAAACGAGCATCGGGTCGCTCATCCCGCGCTGATTGCCTTGCTGCATCCGCGTAACGATGTCGCGTTCCATGCGAAGCATTGCGGCAGTCGTGTACTGCTGCCCTCTGCCGCCATGATCGACGGTGCGGAACTCGCCTCGCGCTGCTCGCTGCTCGAACTCATGTCGGACGTTGGCATACGTTGTTTCACCCATGCCACGGTTAAGCGCCGCTTCCAGAAGGTCGCGCCGGTCCAGCACAGCGGAACGCTCGAACAAATGATCGCGGGCATACGTCACAGCCTGCTGCGCGATTCGGTCTGGTTCGTAAACGTGGCGCTGGCTATGCTCCCGCGCTTCGGCCACAACCCGGTCGGCCTGGTGTCCATATTGTGCGGCCAGCTCGCGGTGCCGCGCTAATACCTCTCCCGGCGATAGCAGCTCCTTGCTGTCTCGCGTTCGGTGTGCGGCAACCTGCGCGGCTCCCGCTCCGTCGATTCCCATCTCTCGCAGATGGTCTTTGATCTGCTCGCGGCGCGGGCTGCTGGCCTCCAGATACTCTTTCGTATAACCCTTGATCTCCGGTTGCCCATGCTTGCCGCGCTCCAGCTCATAACCCAAGCTCTGCAACCGCATCGACAGCTCGGAACGGTAAACGCTGGTGGCATAGCGTTGCGACGCAAATAGCTCTTGCGGCTGCAATGCGCGGGTATGTCCGTTGTCGCGTTCGGTGACGTTGAAGATCACAGCATGAGTGTGGAGCTGCGGCGCGGCGTAGCCGTCCACTGGACGCGCAGTGTCGTGCTCAAAGGTAGCCGCAACGAATTTGCCTGTCGTCTCCGGCGCGTGGACGTTGCCGATCCGCGCCTGAGTGTAGCGTTCCAACTCGGCCAGAGCTACCCGCACGCTCTCCCGATGCGCCTCTCGCACTCGCTCATCGCCGCCCACAAGGGCGGTGAGAGAAACTGTCTTCGGCGCGGAGAACGTAGCATCCCAACCGGCGCGATGCTCCACGCTTGTCACTTCCTTGCCGAATTTTCCCTCATAAGTTTTTGAGACCTGATGGCGAACGAGCTGCGCTTCCGTCTCCGGGTGCTGGCCTTCGGTCAGACGCGCAAAGTGCTCATTGCCAACTGCGCCTTCCAAGCCCCACTGCTCGGCCAGCTTGCCTTGCCATTCGCTATGCCCCTGCTGTTCGCGGCTCCAATAGTTCTGCCGCTCCGATGCAAACTCCCGCTCATGGTACGTCCGTATCTGTGAAGCTGACAGCGGTTTGGAGATGGTGAGCATAGGAAAATTCTAATCCGCAACTCGACAGAAGCCGACTTCACAGGACTAACCGCGATCATCTTGGGTCAGTGCTTGGGACCCGCATCAAAGATCAGTCTTCCTGCGCGGATAGTGTAGAGGACACGAGCGAACTTTCTTAGATCACCACTGCTCGGATCCTCGGAAAGCACCGTAATATCGCCGTCATAACCAACTCGCAACTGTCCCGCACGCGACTCCAACTGGAACTCCTCGACAGGATTGGTAGTGAGCATGGAAAGCACATCGGGAAACGTGAGCCCTGCAAGCTGCAACTGGTGATATTCCTCGCTGACGTCGTAATCGGTGAGGAAGCCAGTATCGGTGCCAAACATTAGCCGCCCTCCAGCGTGATGGAACTCAGCGACAATCTCGCGGATTTTAGCGATGTGACTGCTGCCCGAGAAGAGCTTCAAGGTCGGCGTCATAGCCATATGCCTCTTCACCATTTCCTTGACGAGCTCCGCATCAACGCCTGCGACCGTATCTGGAGCATGGGCCAAAACGTTGACGCCGCTCTTGATTGCTATCTGTACACCCTGAAGATCGGAAGGATGAGCGAAAACAAGCTGCTTGCGGTCATGACCGGCCTGTGCCGCAGCCGTCGCAATCTCAAGTGGCATATGAGTGATGTTGTCGGGCGAGAGATATGACCCTGTGAAGAGTTTGACCACATTGGAGCCTTGCGCCTGATTCGCCCTCACCGCCTGAACCGCAGCAGCGGGCGAATAGGGTTGCGGGAGCTTTGCTCTGAGGTTTTCGGGAAGGTCGTCCAAGTAGAAGGGAATGCCATGTGGCGGAAAAAGGGCGAATCCTGAGGTGTAGATGTTCGGACCTGCGACTTCTCCGCTTTCAATACGGTGCCGTAGCGGAACCGTATTGCTCGGGTCGGACGCCAGGTCCACGACGGTGGTAAAGCCTGAATGCGTCAACATCGCCTGCATGTCACGGGTCAACTCACGGGCTGGCTTGGTCTTCGCTCCGTCCCACTGCGCCCCGGCAAAGTGGACATGGGCATTCCAAAAGCCTGCGAATACTGTGCAATCACCGCAGGGTAAGCTTGCTGTTCCCGCAGGAACGCGAACGTTGCTGCCGATTGCAGCGATCTTCCCGGCGAGTATCAGGACCGTTGCGTGTGGGATCGCCGGTGCGTTCGGCGAGGCGTAAATCTTCGCATCCCGGATCACCACGTTCTGAGCGGCGGCAGAGGCGCACAACGCCACGGTGCATGACAGCAACATTGAAAGATAGCGCATACGGAAGTATACCGAATGGGACCTGGTTGGAGATGCGCTCTTCGTTCGAGAGGCGCGAGGTAAACCTACATTAGTCCTCATAACCCGCTTGCGGTCATTCAATCCCCTTGGACTCATCCCACACAAACGCCTCTTTAGGCTTGTCGGTGGACTTGTCAGCGGGCGCATCGAAAAGTGGGAGCGTGGCCTGGGCCGATGCGGGCGTCTTGGGTTGCTCTGTGCGAACTACCGGCGTCGGCGGTGACGGCCTGGGCGCAATCTCCGGCAATTTGCGCTCAATGAACTCCGGTTGTCTGCCGTACTTCTTTGCGAACTGGAAGTAAACCGGAACAACGCGGTTCTCCTGCTTGATGAAGCCATGCAACGGTTCGAGACCGGAGATTTCCGAAGCCATGACAAGCGGCTTGGTCGCAATCTCCATCACATACGATTTCCTGCTTCCTAGCAGCTTCATGCTGCGCGACTCCTTTAACCGCTCCACTTCAATTTCCCCGATGGCATCGGAAATCCACTTGGCGGCGCGCGGCTCAGTGGTCTTGAAAAGCAGCTTGGTTGCGGGCTGTGAAAGCATCGCCTCGGCGTCCTGGCCGTAGCGTTTTTCAAGCTGGCTGCGCCCCTGAAAACCCACTACAACAGGGTTCCCATACTTGCGGTTTTCCGTGACGGCGGTGTGGAGCTGCGGCAGTTTGTTGAGGCTTGCCAGCTCGTCCAGCACAAACCATACCGGCTTCGCCATGTGGTCTTCGCAGTAGCCCATCATGCGAAGGATGAATAAATCGAGCCACACCGAATGCAGCGGCAAAATCTTCGCGCGATAGGCAGGCGTGGACGTGAGAAACACCCAACGCTTACGTGCGGTATACCACTCCGCCGTCGCAAAGGTCGGTCGCGTATGCTCCCACTCCGGCAGCAACTCTAAACTGTCGGCAACCATGTTCAGGCTGGCAAGCACACCCGCCCGCTGTGCGGGCGCTCCCGCATCGAGCAGGGCGGCCAACGGCGTTCCTTTCACCGCCGCCTCGATTCGAGACGGGTCGTCCATCATGCTCAGAATGTCCCTGGGCTGCGGCCTCCGCTTGAGCAGGTGGGCCAGATCCGGCGCGGCCCATCGGTGAAAAATTCTTTCTCGTACTCCTTTTCCGGCAGGAACGCGGCGGCGATGGTCGCCGCTGTTTCGTCGCGGTCGATCTCCTTGCCTAGCCCCCAATACGGGCAACGCTGGTCCAGCGGATTGAGAATCAAGTCGCCGCGCGCGGGCGAGTAGAACTCGCTCACAAAGTCCATCGCCGGATCGTAGACAATCGCGCTCTCTTCGCGTTCTCGTACTTGGCGAAGTAGCTGCCGGATGGCGTTCGACTTCCCGCTGCCGGTGTCGCCCATCATTAGAATGTGGCTGGCTTCGAGGCGCTTCGGAATCCGGTAGCTCGGGCCAAAGGGAAGCCACCGCAATAGCGCGTTCTCGAAGCGGAGACGGAAACGTATGCCGTCTGTCTTTGCGCCGCGCCAGCGCAAGACCGAGGCCAGCTCCGGGCCTTTGGTTCTGCGTCCGTGGCGTTCCTCCTGCTCTCGTCGTCGCCCGAATCCCTGCTTCATCAGGAGACGGAGTACATACAGCAGCATCAGTACCGCAAGGCTGTTGAGCATCGGTCTGCCAAACAGCCACCAGACGCTCACACCGTCATAAACATAGTCCCGCAATCCTTTGGCGAGACTGTCTGCGGGTACTTTCTCCGGGGCACTATAAGCCACTCCACGCCAGCCCTCCGCGATGGCTTTGGGCGAGAGACTGACCGGCAGTGTCGAGTCCGGCCCGGCGACCACATCCTCGGCGGAAGCGGGAACCGGCTTCCGCCTGGGCGCGGTCTTCATCACCCATCGGATCGTCATCTCGCTGTGCGGAATCCCAACCCCTACGGAGCTGGCGGCATAGGTCGTGAGATAGACTTTTTGGAGCGGTTGGAGCGTCCAGGAAAGCCAGGCCGAAGCCGGGAAGATAAGGACGAGCGGTCCCACCGCAAGCCAGAAAAGGAACCAAAACAACCGCCCGGAACGATTGGGAAAACGCATGGGGCGGTTCACTGCTTGCCTCCGTCCGGTCCCTCCTGGGACAGAAACTCGGCAAGCAGTTTTCGGGCGTCGGCCAGCTTCCGCGCATTGGCCTGGTCACGGATTTTGACCACGGAATCGGGCAGCAAATGCTTGCCTTCGGCGTTCGCCTGGGCCGTCGCGTGGAAGAGATTCAGGAGCATGTAACGCAGTGCCGAGACCTCGGCCAGCAGCAGCTCGGTAGGGTCTGCCGGACGTTCCCGCGCGGCTTTCAGAGCCATCTCGCGCAGCCATTCGGCCAAGGTTTTTCCCGCACCTTCGGCGGCGGTTTCTACCTCGGCCAGTTCTTCCGGCGTAACCCTGGTTGCAATGGTTTTGGCACGAAGAACCGGACGCGCTTCGCCACTCGGCGAGGCTGGAGACTGCAACGGAGCCGGGATGCGGGGAGTGCTCATGGGGAAGCCCGCCTCAAAACTAGCTTGCACCCTGTAATTTTCGCCGTCAAGCGTCGGGATGCTGGAAGCCTTTGTTTATCAGCGCGTTTACACGCTGCACGCTGTAGAGTGCGCTGCCGTTTACTGGCGTAAACGCATTGCCGCCGTGTTGAAATTGAAATTAGCAAGTTGCTGATTTGGAGCGCGTTAACGTTGGCTAACCGAACCAAAGGGTCAGTTTACCGGCAGCATCCCATTTGGGGGTGACGTGTCACTCTCCATCCGGTGCGTAGCACCGCGCACGTCGGTCGATCATGCCGTATCCGCTCCATTCTCCACTTGGGCTGCCGCTGCCTTTGCCGCCCTTGAAGCAAGTACAAGGAGGATGCACGGATCGTTTTCCGGCGTCATTATCGTCGTCCTTGACCGCGCCCGCGTCACGCTAACCCGGAAATTGTATGGGGCGTGGTGCATTAGATCGCCGTCCATATTCCCGCGCACGATGCGGTGAGGATTTCCGACAATTTGGCCGCGCACTCGCCTCGGCCATCCCTCGAAAATGATGACCTCATCGAACTGCTTTCCTTTCGCCTTGTGCATGTTCATCACAATCACGCCGGATTGCTTTCGTACCGATGTTGAAAAATGCTCCTGAACGAACGCTTGCCTGACAATTTCGAGAGCGTTCTTATATGCGCCGTGTGTGCGCCAATCCAGAGAAAGGTTCTCTCGCAGTTGTGTTCCCCTATCCAGCAACCTGACATTTCTGGCTTCTTCTGCCACCTGCGCCAATCGTTTGCAACCGCAATCACCAAGCACTTTTCTAATTGCCAACCAATCCACACCGGGATTGCCAGTGAGCGCGAGCGCAACGCCCCGGCTGTACCCCTCTTTCATTAGCATAATGATGCTGTTTTTCGGTAACGGCTTCCCGTTCTGTACGCACTCCACGGCCTTTTGTAGCGCCTTCTCGATTGCAAGGGCTTCTCCGATGTCCGACGCGGAAGGATCATCGCCGCCTTTGCCTCGAAAGAAATTACTGAGCAGGCCGACAAACTGCGCGAAATCTGCCTCCCCCTGGTGTGGTTGTAAAAGGAAGGCAATCAATTCCGCTGCCAGAATGGCTCCTTCCATGTCGATGGCAGCATTGTGCTCCACCGGCGGCATTGTGCCCTGCGTCTCGCGGAGTGCATCGGAAACTTCGCGCATAAATTGCTTGGTGGGGACGAGGATAGCAAGAGCCCATTCTTTGCCCTTGGTCTTTCGGAGCCGTTCTATTGCCTGAAGGGTTTGTCCTTTGAGCGCCGCCATAGCCTGATTGGAATTCTCGGCAAATTTCACCAACCCTATACCGGCATATTTATTCGTGCTCAACTTGCCAGCAAGGACATCGTTACCGAAACGGGCTATGTCAGTTCCGTTGCTCCGGTAATTTGTCGTACCGAAGTCGAATTCCTTCGGGTCGAATTTCTGCTTTAAGTGATTCAGGCGTTCCGGGTCTGCACCGGCGAAGTCGTAGATACGCTGCTCTTCATCTGCGAGGGCAATCAGTGTGCTGCCGCTACCCAGGTTCTCCATAACGGCCCACTGACCGGCGCTCGTATCCTGAAATTCGTCGAGAATGATGATTGGATAGCGGGTAGAAACAAGTTTTCGCAGTTTTTCGCTCTTGCTGACGAGTTCGACAACAAGCTCCGAGAATAAATCGAAGCAAACCTTGCCTTCCTGGAAAGCCAACCGGCTCAGCTCGGCTTCTTCCTTTCCCAGCTTCTCGGCTTTTTGCGTGTCAGTGAGCTTCCGTGCGCTTCCGTAGGTGTGACGAATTGGTGTCAGCGCAATCGCCCGTTCGGGTGGTGTCAGGATGGTCATACGGCGCGGCAATCCGATGAGATAGCCGTGCGTTTTGAGCAATCGCCAAAAGAAAGCGTGGTACGTGTCGATCTCAATACGTCGCCTGACTTCTTTGTTGTCTTTCGTCTGCTCGGCGAGGGCTTCGATGACGCGGGCGACCGTGGCGCGCGCAAAGCTGAGAAACAATACTTGCTGACCGGGCTTGAGCGTGGCGACAAGGCTCTCCGCTTTCACAATGGAGATGGTCGTTTTCCCAGAGCCGGGGCCTCCCTTGATGAGCAAGTGACCCGTGTGGGACACGATGGTCTTACGCTCATCACACAGTTCCAGCAAGGTCAGCCTCCATGACTGTTTCATTCTCCGGTGGCGAGTCTGGTGCTGGCGGCTGGCACACGTCACGCAAGTCGCGGCACATTTGCCGAATCCAGTCAGGAATTTCGGCTTCATTGCATTGCGCGATAAATTCAGCCAACCCCAAGTTGCCTTTTGACCACTCGAAGAATTTGCCCAAAGCGTCTACCGGATTGGACTTGGGATTGGGGAAGGCTGTCACCAGATGCGGAGGCCATTGAATGGCGTCGATAAACCTGTCTAATGCCGCCTGTGTCGTATTCTTCAAAACGAGTTTTTCAATGTCTGACTCGCCGTGCATGAACAGCTTCGTGACACTGGCTTCAATTTTCGCCTGACTCGCTGGCTCCTGTTGGTCGCAAACGGCGTACACCGATTTTCCTAAATTGATGTAGAGTTTGCCAAGGTCGGCGATTTGACCGTCGCCGCCTGCGTCAACGGTGCAGACTCCAAGAGCCTCGAACGAGGCGTAGGTATCGGGGGCAAGCTCGGAGAGGCGTCGTGCCGCCACCGGAAAGGTCGCCGCCTCGGTCGCGCCCTCTGCGAGTAAAACGCGCCGCGATAACAATGCTTCGCAGAAGCGCGTTCTGAATTCCTGGCGATACCGCTTCGGTTTCACGCTCGCGGGGAGTTCTATGCTGGCCTGTTGAAGGACGCAATCCGTGCCTCGCATAAGCACACTGATTTCCTCCGTCGCGAATTCTTCAAGGATGTAAGGCGAGTGGGAACTGAAAATCGACTGCGAGGACAATTTCCGAACTTCATGGACGATGCGCTTCTGTGCATACGGAGGAATCGCCGTTTCAGGCTCCTCCATTGCAAAGATGACATTTTGCTTGTCCTCCGCGATCTGCGACAGCATGGCGAGAACGAGCATATTCAGGGTGCCCGTTCCTTGACGGTAGAACGGCGCGGCGTGCTCACCGTCGCCCGTCGCAATGAATGCGGTAATGACCTTCCGTAGATTTTCGCGTGTTAAGGAACCTCTGAAGTACTCGCCGGTCCACAGCCCATGGGGTTAACCTGGGTCGTGGAGGCAGAGGACGAGTGAGACAGCAGAGTCTGGCGGCGCAGAGCGGGTTTGAGAGATACGGGAAGAAGACACGGCGGGAACAGTTTCTGGAAGAGATGGAGCGGGTGGTGCCGTGGGCCGAGTTAGAAGCGCTGGTACGGCCGCACTATCCCAGGGGAGAGAACGGGCGTCCGCCGATGGGCCTCGGCATCATGCTGCGAATTCACTTTCTGCAGCAGTGGTTCAACCTGAGCGATCCTGCGGCCGAGGAGGCGCTGTACGACTCACCGGTGCTGCGGCGCTTCGCGGGCGTGGATCTGGGGCGGGCTCCGGCGCCGGACGAGACCACCATCCTGCAGTTCCGGCACCTGCTGGAGAAGCACGATCTGGGCGGCGCCATGCTGGATACGGTGAACCATTATCTGGACAGCCGCGGCATCCGCATCGCGAACGGCACCATTGTGGACGCGACCATTATTCATGCACCCTCTTCGACGAAGAACGCCAGGGGCGAGCGCGACCCGGAGATGCACCAGACGCGCAAGGGCAACCAGTGGTACTTCGGGATGAAGGCGCACATCGGGGTGGATTCCAGGTCGGGCATCGTGCATTCGGTGTGCACCACGGCGGCCTCGGTGGCCGACGCGCACATGTTGCCGGAGTTGCTGCATGGAGACGAGCGCAAGGTGTGGGGCGACGGCGGGTATCAGGGGCAGAGCCAGACGATCCGCCAGGCTGCGCCGCACGCCCAGGATATGACCAGCCGCCGGACCCGATACAAAGACTATGTTAACCAGTTACAGAGGGCGAAGAACCGGGTCAAGGCCCGAGTAAGAGCCAAGGTGGAGCATCCCTTCCGTATCGTGAAGCGCATCTTCGGATTCGAGAAGACCCGATACCGCGGGCTCCGCAAGAACCATCAGCGGCTGTGCGTAAACTTCGCCCTGGCGAATCTGTACCTGCACCGCAGACGGCTGGCCCCTCTCGGGGCGTAGTGTCGCCGGAACCCGCGAAAACAGCGGGTTGCAAGCCAGCCGGACCCCCCAAAAGCACCCGCTGGTTGGACTCTGCCCACTTGCGGCTCCAGTCAGCCTGTGACCGCTTCATAGTGACGGGTTGCGCAGACTTTCCTTAAGTTGGAGACCTTGAGATGGGGCGAAACGCCCCATTCGCGCGGGACATACTTCTTCAACGATTTATCAATGCTTTCAAGCACACCGGAGATGCCGATTTCCGGGTCTGCCGCGACATTGACTTTACCCAACTGTTCAATCGTCTTTTCCCACATCTGCGGCCTGATTTCCTTTATCCGCAGAATGATGTCGAGAAGGCTTCCATGCTCCAGACTGAGCGCGCGCGTGGCTGTGCGTAGAGAGCGCAGATAGAGAAAACCGCAAAACTGCTTATTCTTTTTCGTGAAGACTGCCGGGGATTCGTCGTCTTCATAACTGCGGGCGAAATATGTATCGCCAGTGAAGTCGTCATCGTCCGGGTCATAGTACCCGATGAATACAACACGAATCGACGCGAACACGTCAGGCTGATCTATGCCTTCGACGGGGGCTTCCTGAAGCGCCTTCGTGGTCGTATTCCACCACTCGATTTCGTCACCGAATACGTTCTGCTGTTCATCGGTAAGGCCGGTAACGACAACCTCGACTTTGACTTCCTTGCGGGGTTGCTCTGCGGGCGTAAAGTAGTCGCCAAGATAAAAGTCGTGTTCGTCGATTTTCGGATGCCTGCTGAGGCGGTCTGGGCCGAGTGCCAAGTCGATGGCCTCAAAGATAGTAGATTTGCCGACGTTGTTATCGCCAACAAGAACAACATGCCCGTTGAACAAAAGTGTTGCTTCCTTGATGCCCCGAAAATTCTGGATTCGCAATCGTGCGATTTTCATTGCTTCCACCGTCTTTCGTATTCGCGGCTGTCGGATAGCACCCGATCAGTTTCCTTATTGTTCTACGTCAACCATACAACTCCCCTTTGAACACCTTGTCGAGAACAGTGATGTCCAGAGCACGGCACAGAGACATTCAGACAATAATCGTTTGTCGGGCACGAGAGCCTTCATGTGCTGATTGCGCCAGCTCTTTGGTCCGTTCAATCAATGCCGAGCTTGTTGAAGAATATTTTGTTCCGCATTTCTGCGTCGCGCAGCAGCTTCGTCCAGCTAATCACCTCCATGTAGAGGCTGATGTTGCCGAACCAGTTGAACCATCCAAGTCCATCGGGCATCGGAGTAAAGTTCTTCTCTTTTTGGAGCCAGTCTTTGACCTTTTTGGTCAAGTCACAGACGACATAGCCGTAGAACGGCGTTGTGTCATTGACGAGGATGTCACGATTGGTCGGAGTTTTGAACTTGCCCTCCCGGATTTGATTGACGTAGCGGATGATCTGCTGAATCGGATCTTCCCTGGAGGACGGGTCGGCAAAATCATCCCGTTGGGGCTTCTTGAACTCAAAAATCGTGATGGGGTTGCTGGCCTCATTGTCGCCGCGATATGCCACGCGGCGGTTATAGACGGTTATGTCCGTGCGGTCGCCCAACGACTGAAGGGGTTTGTCCGACGAAATGTAGGACGTAAAATTCAGCCGCTCGTCCAGAATCCAAAGATTGTGCGCATCATAGTTCAGTTCTTCGGAATCCTTTTTGCGCGGCATGATGATGTCATGCACCTCACCTTCAGACTTGTGCTTGCCGTCTGCTCCGATTTCGAGTGACTTAGAAAACAGGTCCAGGACACATTTGCGCATAGAGACGTAATGAATCAGGTCGTTCTTGCTGTTATCGGAAATGCTCTCGATCAACTGCGAGATTTTCTCTCCAAGCTCGTCCGGGTTTTCTGAGTTCAGCAGCGCCGTCACCTGCGTTCGCGTCGCTATCTCCTTCTCATATTTTTTCCTTTGGAGGTGGAGTTCGATGTCCTGATTTGATGGCCTCATGGGCAGGGCGCTGAAATCCACTTCTTTTGCAAGGATGCGATGCCAAGGCGCGTCATTGGTTACATACTTGTCTATACGCACTTGCTTGCGCGTCTTCCTGTCGGCGATCTCCGTGCCCAACGCCGACTGCGCAATCTCGGCAGCTTTCTGTTCGATGTCATTCTGGGATATGCCGTTCAACAGGTCGGTTTCGATCTGAAAGCGAAACTCGCCTCGTTCGAGGGAGACGTTGTCGTTCAGGTAGTCGCCGAAGACATAGGCTTTGATGACGAAATTGCGACCTTTCGCCAAATCCTGATCCGGCCCTGGCTCGAAAAACTCTTCCGCAAATTCGGGAATGTATGTTTGGAGCGGATTGTCCGTCACCTCCCGCCTATGCGCGACAAGGCTGACCTTGCTTTTCGCCGCTCGCGGCGCGAATAATTTGAAGACGCGAACCTGGAAGGATTTTTCATCCTCGTTCGCTGATAGCGAAAACGCCCCTTGATCCACCTTCATTTCGACAATCTGGCTGTTCTCCCTGCCCAAATAGTCATTTAAGGAGACCGTATCAGATGGATTTTGGGCCTCCCGGATCACCACACGCGGGCAACGGCGCTCCTTGTCCACAAAATAGGGCAGCAGTCGTTCCACCACGACACGGCTGATGGTTTCCAGCTTCTTGTCGGGAAACCTTACGGACTTGATACCGGAAATCTCGACGATAGCGCCGGTTGCCTGCGCCTGAGATTTGCTTTCCCTTTCGTCAATGATGATGTCCTTGTCCAAGCCCATTCTGAAAGAACGGTCACAGAAGTTATCACCTTCGGCAAAGGTGCTGGATACCTTCACCCTGTCAAAGTATTTCAGGCAAGTGAAGCGGCCAAAGCCCTTGCCGCCGTCCGCGATTTTCTGTTCGGTGTAGAGAGTGTCGAAAGCATCGCGGTTGGTTTTGGTGAAGCCTATGCCGTTGTCCTTGACCACGAAACCGTCTACGTCCTCAAGCTGGTCGATCATATCGGTTTGACGACTTCGGAGCACTTCGATTTCAACCAAGCCGTTCTCTATACCCTTCGCGTCAATGGCCTGAATCGCGTTCACGACCAGTTCGACCAGCGGCGTGTAGACATTGGTGCCGGAACGGATGTTCTCGACCAGCCGCTTGACGTTGACATTGCTCATACCAACTCTCCTTTGAACGCCTTGTCGAGAATTGCGGGGAGCATGGCGTCCAGTTCAGCAGATGTTTCGGCATGAAGCGTTTTCACCAAGTCGA
>CAVQZU010000118.1:0-26062 GCA_963718485.1 uncultured Acidobacteriota bacterium | reverse complement strand
CTTAAGTTGGAGACCTTGAGATGGGGCGAAACGCCCCATTCGCGCGGGACATACTTCTTCAACGATTTATCAATGCTTTCAAGCACACCGGAGATGCCGATTTCCGGGTCTGCCGCGACATTGACTTTACCCAACTGTTCAATCGTCTTTTCCCACATCTGCGGCCTCATTTCCTTTATCCGCAGAATGATGTCTATAAGGCTTCCATGCTCCAGACCAAGCGCGCGCGTGGCCCTGCGCCAGAGAGCGGCAGAATAAAAACCGCAAAAACCGCTCATCTTTTTCGTGAAGACTGCCGGGGATCTCGTTGTCTTCATAACTGCTGGCGCAGATCATTGCTGAGTGAAGTCGTCATCGTCCGGGTCATAGTACCCGATGAATACAACACTAATTGACGCGAACACGTCAGGCTGATCTATGCCTTCGACGGGGCTTCCTGAAGCGCCTTCGTGGTCGTATTCCACCGCTCGATTTCGTCACCGAATACGTTCCGCTGTTCATCGGTAAGGCCGGTAACCACACCTCTACTTTGACTTCCTTGTGGGGTTGCTCTGCGGGCGTAGAGTGCGCCAAGATAAAAGTCGTGTTCGTCGATTTTGGATGCCTGCTGAGGCGGTCTGGGCGGAGTGCCAGTCGATGGCCTCGAAGATAGGAGATTTGCCGACGTTGTTATCGCCAACAAGAACACATGCCCGTTTAACAAAGTTGCTTTCTTGATGCCCCGAAAATTCTGGATTCGCAATCGTGCGATTTTCATTGCTTCCACCGTCTTTCGTATTCGCGGCTGTCGGATAGCACCCGATCAGTTTCCTTATTGTTCTACGTCAACCATATAACTCCCCTTTGAACACCTTGTCGAGAACAGTGATGTCCAGAGCACGGCACAGAGACATTCAGACAATAATCGTTTGTCGGGCACGAGAGCCTTCATGTGCTGATTGCGCCAGCTCTTTGGTCCGTTCAATCAATGCCGAGCTTGTTGAAGAATATTTTGTTCCGCATTTCTGCGTCGCGCAGCAGCTTCGTCCAGCTAATCACCTCCATGTAGAGGATGATGTTGCCGAACCAGTTGAACCATCCAAGTCCATCGGGCATCGGAGTAAAGTTCTTCTCTTTTTGGAGCCAGTCTTTGACCTTTTTGGTCAAGTCACAGACGACATAGCCGTAGAACGGCGTTGTGTCATTGACGAGGATGTCACGATTGGTCGGAGTTTTGAACTTGCCCTCCCGGATTTGATTGACGTAGCGGATGATCTGCTGAATCGGATCTTCCCTGGAGGACGGGTCGGCAAAATCATCCCGTTGGGGCTTCTTGAACTCAAAAATCGTGATGGGGTTGCTGGCCTCATTGTCGCCGCGATATGCCACGCGGCGGTTATAGACGGTTATGTCCGTGCGGTCGCCCAACGACTGAAGGGGTTTGTCCGACGAAATGTAGGACGTAAAATTCAGCCGCTCGTCCAGAATCCAAAGATTGTGCGCATCATAGTTCAGTTCTTCGGAATCCTTTTTGCGCGGCATGATGATGTCATGCACCTCACCTTCAGACTTGTGCTTGCCGTCTGCTCCGATTTCGAGTGACTTAGAAAACAGGTCCAGGACACATTTGCGCATAGAGACGTAATGAATCAGGTCGTTCTTGCTGTTATCGGAAATGCTCTCGATCAACTGCGATATTTCTCTTCAAGCTCGTCCGGGTTTTCTGAGTTCAGCAGCGCCGTCACCTGCGTTCGCGTCGCTATCTCCTTCTCATATTTTTTCCTTTGGAGGTGGAGTTCGATGTCCTGATTTGATGGCCTCATGGGCAGGGCGCTGAAATCCACTTCTTTTGCAAGGATGCGATGCCAAGGCGCGTCATTGGTTACATACTTGTCTATACGCACTTGCTTGCGCGTCTTCCTGTCGGCGATCTCCGTGCCCAACGCCGACTGCGCAATCTCGGCAGCTTTCTGTTCGATGTCATTCTGGGATATGCCGTTCAACAGGTCGGTTTCGATCTGAAAGCGAAACTCGCCTCGTTCGAGGGAGACGTTGTCGTTCAGGTAGTCGCCGAAGACATAGGCTTTGATGACGAAATTGCGACCTTTCGCCAAATCCTGATCCGGCCCTGGCTCGAAAAACTCTTCCGCAAATTCGGGAATGTATGTTTGGAGCGGATTGTCTGTCACCTCCCGCCTATGCGCGACAAGGCTGACCTTGCTTTTCGCCGCTCGCGGCGCGAATAATTTGAAGACGCGAACCTGGAAGGATTTTTCATCCTCGTTCGCTGATAGCGAAAACGCCCCTTGATCCACCTTCATTTCGACAATCTGGCTGTTCTCCCTGCCCAAATAGTCATTTAAGGAGACCGTATCAGATGGATTTTGGGCCTCCCGGATCACCACACGCGGGCAACGGCGCTCCTTGTCCACAAAATAGGGCAGCAGTCGTTCCACCACGACACGGCTGATGGTTTCCAGCTTCTTGTCGGGAAACCTTACGGACTTGATACCGGAAATCTCGACGATAGCGCCGGTTGCCTGCGCCTGAGATTTGCTTTCCCTTTCGTCAATGATGATGTCCTTGTCCAAGCCCATTCTGAAAGAACGGTCACAGAAGTTATCACCTTCGGCAAAGGTGCTGGATACCTTCACCCTGTCAAAGTATTTCAGGCAAGTGAAGCGGCCAAAGCCCTTGCCGCCGTCCGCGATTTTCTGTTCGGTGTAGAGAGTGTCGAAAGCATCGCGGTTGGTTTTGGTGAAGCCTATGCCGTTGTCCTTGACCACGAAACCGTCTACGTCCTCAAGCTGGTCGATCATATCGGTTTGACGACTTCGGAGCACTTCGATTTCAACCAAGCCGTTCTGTATACCCTTCGCGTCAATGGCCTGAATCGCGTTCACGACCAGTTCGACCAGCGGCGTGTAGACATTGGTGCCGGAACGGATGTTCTCGACCAGCCGCTTGACGTTGACATTGCTCATACCAACTCTCCTTTGAACGCCTTGTCGAGAATTGCGGGGAGCATGGCGTCCAGTTCAGCAGATGTTTCGGCATGAAGCGTTTTCACCAAGTCGAGCTTAGATTGAAGGGCGTCGAGTTCGGCAATAACGCAATCCTGCACGTCAAAGTTTGGTAGTGCAAACGGGAAGCGGCGAAGCGCGCCAATGTTAAGGTGCGGGGATGCCGAACCTTTGGACAGAGAATCTATATGGTCTTCCTGTATCGTCGGCGATAGGAGCTGATAGAGAAAAAACGTCGGACGCACTTTGGCTTGGTTTGGACGAATCATCATCACACGCTGCCCTAGGCTGAATCGCTGACCTTGTCGGACCAAAGCGCACTTGCCCGTGCCGCCGCCTTCTCGAACGAACACAATGTCGTCGGGTTTCGGTTCACCCCGAACGGTTCTTCGCACATACTCAGCTTCGTTAGTGCGGCGTGCGTTGTCCAAGTCTAGCGTGCCATAGCCAACATCGGGCGAGCGCACACATGGAACGGTGCCATTCTCATCGTAGGCCGGATTACTGTGTAGATTGTCGATGATCGCTTCGCAGACACTTTCAAGAGGCACCCTTTCCCTACAGAGCCCGTCGAAAATGGAGCGCGATTTCGATAATTGAAATGCTGATAACTCGTCGTGCGCGGCACTTCGCAGGCCTCGTGCCTCACCAATTTTCGCCGACAGTTCCTCAATGCGTGCGACGATTCGGCGCTGTTCGTCAAGCGGCGGGAGCACGATTTCTAGCCCCTTGAAACGGTCTTCCGAAAGCCGCACGCGGTTGGTAGTGCCTTCGCTCGCGCGCTTGCATAAATCGACAAACGATGCTGTCTTCGACATCCAATTCAAAAACGTAGGATCTAGCTTGTCTTGAGCGACATCGAATAGAGGGAAGTCGTTCGTGACGACAGCGCCATTCAATTCGTCGGGCACAAGTCCGCTTGCGCCGTTGCGCGCGTCGATGCGAGAAATGATGAATTGACCGGCGGTTGCTTCATATCGCCGGTCTGATGCAATTTCGACGCCTTGTACCTGGCGGCGCTCGACTACCCCTTTGCCGTTCATCCGAACGGTGACTTCTTTATATGTTGCTTCCGGGTTAAGCGCGATAGTGCGCTCGGATCGTCGTAGTAATTCGCCAAGCACGGCGCTGGGCCAAGTCGTGCTCATGCTGACACCCCAAGCGCGGCCTTGATTTCCTGCATCAATTCAGCGATGCGAAGCTCTTTCTTGAGGATGTCGTCCGCAAGTTGTTCCGGGGGCAGGTGCTTGAAGTCTACTTTCGCGCGTGGGTTCTTGCGGTCAAGATTGCAGTTGGCGTCCAGCAATTCTTTCGCCGACACTTTCCATGCATGGTCGTTCTCTTTGCGCTTTGTCCACCACGCGATGCAGTCCTTGAACTCCTCGAACTGCATGGGCTGGGTTTTGGTGTAGTTCTTGCGGCCTTCGGGCAATGGCTGTTCGTAGTACCAAACGTCTTTCGTCGGCCCCGAGCGGTCGAAAAATAATATGTTCGTGGGGATGCCGGTGTACGGCGCGAACACGCCGTTGGGCAAGCGCACGAGGGTGTGGAGATTGAATTCCTTCAACAATTCTTCTTTGATGCGCGCACAAACGCCGTCACCGAATAGCGTACCGTTGGGCACGACAACGGCGGCGCGCGCCGGACGCTTGGCGGCGGTCTGCTGGCGCTTGAGCTTGCGCATGATGAGTTGAAGGAATAAAAGGGTCGTCTCGGCGGTCTGCCGGTCTTCGGGGAAATTCCCTTGGATGCCCCGTTCTTCTTCCCCGCCAAACGGTGGATTGGTGAGGATCACATCCACGCGCTCTTTCTCGCCGATCTCAGAGAGCTTGAAGCGAAGCGCGTTTTCAGGGTCAATCTGTGGCGCGTCCAGCCCGTGCAAGAGAAGATTCATCTGGCACAGGAGATAAGGAAGGGATTTCGGCTCGCACCCGCTGATGGTTTCCGTTTGAAGCCGCTTGCGGTCGGCAACGGTCTTCACCTGTTTCTCAAGGTGGTTATAGGATTCGACCAAAAATCCGCCCGTGCCGCTGGCGGGGTCAAGCACGGTTTCACCAAGTCGCGGGTCGGTGACTTCAACCATAAAGCGCACGACGGCGCGCGGCGTGTAAAATTCGCCGGAGTCGCCCGCCGCGTCACGCATTTCCCGGAGCATAGATTCGTACAACGAGCCCAGGGTATGCAACTCATCGGACGATGTGAAGTGGATGGCGGCGACTTTGTTGATGATGTCGCGCAGGAGATAACCGCTTTTCATGCGGTTATCGACGCCCTTGAACACGGTGGCAATGACGTCGCGGCGGTTGTCGCCGTTGGAACTGGTGAGAGAACGTAGGTAAGCGAACAGCCCCGCGCTCTTCTTGCCGTCGGCGCGCACGGCTTCGTCATTATTGATGAAGGCGAGCAATTCGTCGCCGGTGATGCCCTGTGGGTCTGCCGCCCAATCGCGCCAGCGATACGGCTTTTCGATAGCGGCTTTGAATTTCTTGCCAGCAAGCTCGGCTTCTTCCTCGCGCTGTATCTCAATATCGTCAAGGAACTTCAAAAACATAATCCACGTCAGCAACGGCAAGCGGTCAAGGTCGCCATTCAACCCCTTGTCCTTCCGCATGATGTCACGCGCAGATTTGAGCAAGCTCCCGAGTATTTGGGATGTGGTCATCGGTGCGGCGCTGTTAGCGCCGTTCTTTTGTGCTTTACTACGCGGCATAGAGGAGTCCTTGCAGTTCGTTTACGGCTTGCCGGAGGGGTATGGGTCCGCCGAACAGCTTCATGATCTCGGCGGGCTGCCCGTGGCTGGAAATGGGGGGAACCTTCAACACGTCCGGCAATACAAACTGTGCGTCACCGTGTTCCGCGTATTTTTCCAGAAGCTCATCAAGCACCTGACGAGCTTCGGGAGAGAATTTCTCAAAATAATCCTTGCGCTCGGATTTGAGCCGTTGTGCGCGCTCGCGGCGTGTGCGAAGCGGCGCGTTGAAAGCGAGATGACAAAGCAAGTCGAACGGGTCTGCATCCGTCTGCCCTGTCTGCTCCGCTAATTGATCGAAGTCGATGCCTCGCTCATTCAGGGTGGAGATGATCTCGCTTCGCTTATCGGCGTCGGCCCATCGTTGCCGCAAGTCTGCGGACGTGGGCGCAAGCGAGCGGACGCTTTCGGCAGCATAGTCCGTGTATTTCACGACGCGAAGCTGTTTGCCGTTGGGGTCAAGCTCATGAACAAGGTGAGCGACGATCTCCACCTGCCCGCCGTCAAAATAAAACTTCCTCGGCTCGCCCGTGGGCGGTTCGGTGATGATCGGGCCGGATTCGGCCTCCGGCGGCGGCTCCTGACCTTCGGGCACTGTTTCCGTTGTAGAGGTAGTCTCGCCGCTTTCTGTCACTTCTTCTTCGGTGATGCGCGTAGGCTCGCCGTCAAAGTCCTTGTCGGCGAACATCCGCGTTGCCGATCCGGTGTAGTCGATGATGTTGAACCAGAGCTTGCCGTAATCGTCGCGCAAGCGCGTGCCGCGCCCAATGATCTGCTTGAACTCGCTCATGGAGCCGACAACGCGGGCGAGCACAACGTTCTTGCAGGTCGGTGCGTCCACGCCCGTCGTGAGAAGCTGTGAGGACGTGAGGATCACCGGCGTTCTGGTTTCCAAGTCCTGAAACTTGGATAGATGCCCGCGACCTATTGAGCCTTCATCGGCGGTGACGCGGGCGACGTAATCCGGGTACTGCGCCACAAGGTCGGAGTTGAGGTTGACAAGCGCCTGACGCATTTCCGATGCGTGCTCCTGATCGACGCAAAAGACGATGGTTTTGGCAAAGCGGTCGGTCTTTTTCAAAAAGTCCGTCAGGTGGCGGGCGATCGCCTGGGTGCGCGCGCGCAAGGCGATAACGCGCTCAAAGTCCCTCGTCTGATATTCGTCGTCGGGGATGGCGCGCCCGTAGCGGTCAACCTCGTCCCTGCTCGGACGCCAGCCCGCCGCGTCCCATTGCGTCACGACGCGGTGGACGCGGTACGGGGCAAGGAAGCCGTCGTCGATGCCCTGGCGCAGACTGTATTGGTAGATGGGATTCCCGAAATACAAATAGGTATCGCGGTTGTCCTCGCGTAGAGGCGTCGCCGTCATGCCAAGCTGGAAGGCCGGTTTGAAATGCTCAAGAATGACGCGCCATGAACTGTCGTCGCGCGCGCTTCCACGGTGGCACTCGTCAACGATAATCAGGTCGAAGAAATCGGGCGGGTAGTCGCGGAACAATCCGGCGCGGCGCTCGTCCTCGGCAAGCGCCTGATAGATGGCGAAGTACATTTCGCGGCTCTTGACGACTTCGCCGGATTCAATCTTGTACCGTGCATCCCCGAATGGCGTGAATGTCTTGTCCTTCGGGTCGTCCACAAGGATGTTGCGGTCGGCAAGATAGAGGATGCGCGGCTTGCGGTGCTCGCCCGTCCGATTCCAGCGACTTGACCATAGTTTCCAGCAGACTTGAAAGGCGACGATGGTTTTACCCGTGCCGGTCGCCATAGTGAGAAGCAAGCGCCGCTTTCCGGCAAGGATGGCTTCGACCGTGCGGTTGATCGCAATTTGCTGGTAGTACCTGGGCGGTTTCCCGCCAATCGTGTTGTAAGGGGCTATGAGCTGGTCGGCCTGTTGTGGCGCGGTGATTCCGCTTCCCGTCTGATAGCGGTGCCATAAATCGTCCGGCTTGGGAAAGTCGGGAATCTGCTTTTCTGTGCCGGTGAAATAGTCGATCTCGATAATGTCGGTGCCGTTCGTCGCGTAGGCGAATTTCAGATCAAGCATTTCCGCGTATAGGCGCGCCTGTTGAACGGCGTCGGTCGCCGTTCTGTAGCTGGCCTTCGCCTCGACAACTGCAATCGGAAAATCCCGCGTATATCGCAACAAATAATCAACCCGCTTGGGCGGCTTGCGAATGAAGCCTTCCTTGCCAACAGGAATCACGCGCCCGTCGGTAATTGTGCGTTGTTCGGCAATGGAATGGGGGTCGCTGTCCCAACCAAGCGCGAGCAATTTGGGGATGACGTATTTCCGGCAGGTATCTGCTTCAGTATTCATATCGTGCCCCGCGCGCAGCACGAAAATAATCATCGGCCAGCTTCGCGTCGATCTGGTCGCGGGCAATCTGTTCCGGGTTCTTGTTCTTGGTCGTCCGGGGCATCGGTCGTCAGTTTTCCTGTGAGTTGCCTCTACTATCGTACAAGTATCTTACTGATTCCACGGCTCCTTCTGTCCTGCACCTTGCCAGGAAAACCTTACGGAAACCTCTCCTAAGAGCAACTTTTGGCAACATGGCGTTGTAAGCGAGTCTGCACCTGAAGGCGGACCATAAAGCGCACGAGGCAAACTTTAGTGCGGCTGACGTTTCAACCTCACGCCCGGTTGTCCATCATTCAGGAATTCAACGCCAGCCTTCTCCAAAGCCTTCTGCACCTGGGAGAGCGTTGACGTGCGCGCGCCAACTTCTTCATCAAAGGACTCCATCCTTCGGATGGTTCCTATCGCCACGCGCGAGCGTTTTGCCAGCTCAATCTGCTCCATGCCAAGCAGAGCGCGTGCGGCCCGTAACTGTCTTCCCGTGATAATCAAAACAAGGGAAAGCTAACACGCGCAGTGGCATAAGCCCAAGTATATGAATACTATATACAAGTAGTTGATTATAATAATCAATTCTGAGATTATTCTGGCCATGCGAGGCTCTCAACATTCTCCGCGCATCCGAGGCGATTTCAGCGTTCATCTGCTCATGCAGATTGAAATGTTGCGTGGCGATATTTCCCACGAAGAGCTAAGCAAGCGACTAGGAGATGTGACGGAACGCTATCTCGCTCGATATGTTGCTGGCAAGGTTCATTTGCTCGAACGCGACTTCTATCAGCTTGCCAAAGCGCTCAGCATTTGTCCGCGAGTTCTGGCCGAACAATGGGCTGTCGCGTGTGGTCTGCGAGTGCCGCTACGCCTTTCTGACAAAGACGCGGTGGAGTGGATCAGGCAACGAGCGTACTGCCACTGGCGGCAACATTCTCGGATTGCGCGGCTTCCGGCTAATCGAGTTCCCCTGACCCCTCTCCCATGACCATCATCCGTGAAAAGTATGTGCACATACTCCCTCGCAAAACACCGCGCCTCAGTTTTGGTTCCCACAGCACCCGGAAGTCTACGCCGGAGGGAAGGCAGCAGTTCGCGCGGGCTTACCGGATGCTGGTGCAGTTCGTTCATGACGGCGAATCGCAAAGGACCATCGGAGCCATGCACGGCATTAGTGGAGAGCGCGCGAGGCAGTTGATGGTATCGGCGGCCTATACCTGGGCCAGAAGAGCAGGTATTGAACTGATCGGTGACAGGTCGGTGCCGTTCAAGAACGACGCCAAGCTGGTGAAGAACCTCTACGTTGGATTGAGGTTTTGTGCGGAACGACAGTTCACCGAGCTGGAAACCGAGGGAATATGAGGATCAGCCGTGAGGAGTTCAACCAAGCCATAGGGGCAGCTCTGAGTGCTTTGCGCGTAGAACGTGGTTTTTCGCAGGCAGAGGTGGCGGAGGGCATCAACGCGATTCCCGAAGCTGACAGGCGAGAGCGGAGCACACGCGCTGTTGCTGCTTATGCCGCTCTCTCTATCATTTTGCGGAACGAGCAGGGTCTGACGCAGGAAGAGCTGGCAAAGCGTAGCCAGGTGCCGCTTGAATTCGTGTGCGATCTCGAAGCTGGAAAAGACCCTAATCCCGACTTTTATTTTCTCTACTGCCTTAGCATCGCTTTCGATCTCTCTTTTACAGAATTTGCGCACCGGGCTGAAGAGCTGTCGGATGTTCCCGATGAAGTGCTTCTGGAGAACGAAGCCAACGAAAAGAAGGAGCAACCATGAGCAGAGCACGTGTGAAGACGATTCGCCTAGAGCATGAGCGTGGCTCACTCGTCGATCGCAGCGTGAAGGGTAAGAAGGTGGACCACATACGGTTTTCGCAAGCGGAGCGCAGCATCGTTTATGTGACCGTGGTATTTGCTGATCGCACCGAGTGGTCCATCTCTATCGAGCTTTTTTCCCTGCCTATGGCAAGGGTTTCGCACTTTGTCTCCATCGAAGAGGACCCCATTGCCGAAAGCGGACAGATGTTCTTACCGGATCATCCAGACTGTTATCCCCAATACGACCAGATTCAGCAACCGCCGAAACAGCGAAAGCCTGGGAAGAGGTCTAGGAAATGAAGTCACGGAACGATCCCGCGATGCAACGCTACAGGCAGGAATACCACCGTTGTTGCGGTGTGCTGGTTCGCCAGCTTCGCACCGAAAAGGGATGGAGTCTTGAGGACTTTTCACAGGAGACAGGAATTTCCGTTCCATGGCTCCGAAAGTTTGAGGAGAACCAGCTAACAACGAACTATTCCATGCGCCTTCAAATGCAAATGGTTCAGGCTTTGGATTTCGGCGTCATGGAGATTCATCAATTCTACAAACGCGTGGACGAGATGACCGAGGCAAGCGTCGGACCGCCCCCTTGGCTCATAGACAACGAAAAAAGAGGGAACCTCATGATGCCGGTGACGAATCCGAAGGCATGGGAAGCAGTTATGGGTTTTACTGCGAAAGGCGAGAGATAAAAAAGTGGGCGATTCCGACAGATCGTCCCAGGCGTTGGCTTCCCAGGTCGTGTCGGAAGCGTCGGCGCCCATGATATCCTGTGCCGTAGCGCAGGATGCTGCGGCTTCAGGAAGCAGCCGCAAGCGGCATGGCTTCATCTTCCGTTGCCTCCTTCTCTTCTTCAAACGCGCAGCCGAGGATGCAATCAACCGCTCTCTGCGCGTTCGCGGCTGCATGAACGATAAGGCGGTTGTCCTCTTCCAGCTTGGCAATCCAATTCTGAATGTAAGCGGTCGTGTTGCGGTCGGTGTGTTCGTTGGCAATTCCCGCGATAGCACAGAGGAAGGCCGCGCCCATCTCTGCGACCAATTCCTCTTTGCTGTAAAGCTCATCTCCAAAGCGGTCGCCAAAGGGGCGATGCAGGCGGCTCTCGTGTCCTGTGCTGTGAATCAGCTCATGGAATAAGGTGTTGTAATAGTGCGGCGCATCCACAAAGCGGCTACGGGCGGGCATGTGGACGGAATCGGTAGAGGGCCGGTAGTAAGCGCGGTACTCGGTGGGGTTATTGAGGTAAAGCGCGGGCCGGTTCTCCCATCCGGCAACGATGCTTTCGCAAAGTTCGTCTTCGTCGATCTCCGGCGCAATGGCGGGCTGCGAGATTTCAGGAAGCGTGAGGCCGTCGCACTGCTCCACGTTGAAAACCGTGTAGTGGCAGAGAACAAAAGGAACGCGCTCACCCTCGCCAGTGCCTTCCTCGTCTTTTTCGGCATGGTCGGGAAGCTGCTTGTAAAAGATGATCGGCGTTCCATGCTCACCCTTGCGGACGTTGCCTTTCAATGCCTGCGCCTGCTTGAACGTAAGCCAAAATGGGGAGTTGTACTCACTCGACCAAAGCAAGAGAACATTGATGCCCCGGTAGGGCTTGCCGGTGTAGAAGTTTCGCGGGAATGGGCCGCCTTCATAGCGCGGCGTCTTCCACGGCTTTTCCCACGGAATCACACCTGCTTTGAGGCTGGAAATAATGCGGTCAGTGACGGTCTGATAGATGCTCGGCCTGCTGGCTGCGTTGCGGTGGTTGCGATATGCCATGACGTTTGCTCTCCTGTGCTGCCCGCGTTGGGCGAGATTCTGAAGGAGGGCATTTCGCCTTTTGCTCTCAACCAAATTTCTTTTGTTGAGTGCCCCCGCTTCATGTCTTGTGCGGCGGGCAGAGGCGAGGCGGGTTCGGTCAAGGGCGCGCGCACTCTGCGCGTTTATGGAGCGTCAGCCAACACCCTTGACGGGTTCCGACCGGCTCTGCCATAAAGCCGCATGAAGCGGGGGCACTTGATAAAAGAAGAAATTTCGGTCTACTTCCGCATGGTTTTAGGGAGGGGCGTTGCGGGGAAGGAACGGCCCCGCATGGATGGGAAGCGGAAAACGCCCGGTACTTTGGGCGGTTGCAGCGCGGGAAGGGCGCGGCATCCTTCCCGTAATCGTAGAATTACACTGGCATTGAGCTAGACAAAGATGAATGGCCCACTATTGATCTTCGATAAATCCGCGCTGCAAATGCTCAGTGTGGATGAGTCGGCATGGCTTGACAATTTTTTCGAGTCGGGTCATCACACCACTCTTCTATGTGGAAACCTTGGCAGACTTAGAAAAGAAGATGCGGAAGGACCGGACGGCAGAGGAAGAAGTCAAGTTGATCGCCGCGAGGATGCCAGAACAGCAAGCGATTCCGGCTGTTCACCATAGCACACTCATAGCATCGGAACTCGCAGGCTTTTTCAAGCTGGATGCAGACCGGGCAAAGCGCGTCGTGCCTCCTCAAGCGCAGCCGGTAATGTTGGGAGACTCCAAAGGAATCATCTACCGTGATGCACCCGAAGAGGAGGCTCTACGCAGATGGCAAGAAGGAAGATTCATTGAACTCGAACGCAATATCGCTAAACAGTGGCGAGTTGCCCTGGCCGAAACCGACAACGGCGTTCTGTATCAATCCTTCAAACAAGTCTACGAGCGCAACCCCAAGCCTAAAGACTTGCCTTCGCTGAAGTCGTTTGTAGATGGATTGTTGTCGCGGGCACCGCACGAATTGCTTCTCGGTTTCGTGCTGGAATTGTTTGGGGCTTCCGACGAAGTAAAAATGTCTGCGCGAAAGCGCTGGCAGACAGAGGGGAAACCTCCCATACAAGATTTGTTTCCCTACTCGGTCCACATCCTCACCGTAGACCTATTCTTCTATCTCGGCTTGGCGGCAGACCTCATTTCCCGTAACCGCGCCAGCCATCGGGCCGACATTGCTTATCTCTATTACCTTCCGTTGTGCTCCATCTTCACGTCAGCGGACAAGCTCCATAAAGGGATCGCTCCTCTGTTTCTCCGAAGCTACCAGACATTTCTTCCAGGCGAGGATCTGAAGACAGAGATGAAGAAGCTCAACGAGCACTATTCCAATCTGCCGCAGGCGGTTCTGGATCGCGGCATGATGAACTTTGCCAAGTTTCCTCCTGCGGACACTGAGTTTCTCACAACGAGATTGTGGGATCGTTTCGACCCTGAATGGCGGGAACTGGAGAGAAACCCACTTCAACTCGATCCCGAAATGCAAGCTGCGCTCTTGGAGTTGGTCAATCGCTTCAAGGACGAATCAACTCCATTGCATCCTCAGGCGTACATCCCTCTTGAGGAAGTGGGACAGCTCACGATAGAGAAACAGGTGTCAACCGCACGGGGTAAATGGCACAGATACTCCCCGGAAGTAGAGGCCACATCGAAGCCACGGCGCGTAGGAGTAGAGGATAAGAATGGAAAGCCTTGAGGCTTGAGGGGAAGGATCACAAAGCGCACTAAGTACAGCCGCCAGCGGCGGCTCGTGCGCCAAGATTTGCCGCCAAGAACGCCCCGGCGGGGCAGCGGCAAATCAAAACTATCTCAGCAAGGAACGTCCGGGCCGGACATTGAGATAGTTACTCCCTATGCCAGCCTCCGCCAGCGGCTCCGGCCAAAGACGGCTCCGGAGGGTTCCACGATCAGCCTGTCCTGCGGTGCTGACCTCGTTTGGATTTATCGTGCGTCTCCGCCGCTTTTGACGCTTTGGCCCTGGTAACGTCCACTTCCGGGTGCGGCAGCTCCCATCCCGCCATGCCCTGCAATACGCGGTCGGCGTGCTTGATGGTGTTCACATGCCCGTAGTGTTCCTCGATCATGTGGACGGAAGTTCCCATCTGTTCGGCAAGGAAATACACGTCTACGCCTTCCTGCAAGCGCAATGTGGCATAGGTGTGCCGGAAGCAATACGTGGAGCGCGGAACGCCCTGCGTTCCTTCGCGCAGATTCGCTTCATTCAGAAGATCGGCAATCAGTGAATTGTAGAGAGTCTTTGCGGGCTTGCCCGTGACATTGGTAAAGACTCTATCCTCTAGTTGCGTTGCTTTCGAGATAGCGCGGATGCGTTCTAAATAATCTCCCACGCTTTTTGGAGCTACTAGCTTGCGCGACTTACCTTTGCCCTGCACGAATAGAACGACAATCTCACGGCCCTCGCGGTCTTTCGCGGGCATAATGTCGCGCCAGCGAAGATTCTTCATCTCTGCTGGCCTCATGCCGGTATTGCAGGCAATCAGAATCATGTTGTAGGTGACGGTGCGATACCAGATGCTCGAAGGCTTATCCGCCTCACCAATCCACTTGCGGCCCACGGTATGCAGCTTGCGGTATTCCTCAAGCGTGAACTCGTCACGCCGCATCGTCTTGAGCTTGGGGCGTTCGTCGAAACGCTGGCTGGCCGGAACATAACGCTTCTTGATGGCGTAATTCATCACCGCGCCGAAGATGGACATTTCAAACCGGATGGTGGAATCGCTGATAAAAGGAACCGTTTTTTCTTCGGAAGGTTTGACCTCAATCGGCTTCAAAACTCGGATGCCGAGCGTGTGTTGAACCTTAGTGCGGCGCTCGGCTTCATTGTCCGCGAAGGCTTGGGCCATCTCGTCGCTGACCTCCCGAACGCCGTTGCGCTTGTTGCGTCCCGCGCCGTTTACTCGCCGCCATGCCGGGTAGCCACCCCAAAGCTCATCACCAATGAGGTGAACCTGAGTGGAGCCTACATATCGGTCTAAAGCGCCTTCGATGATGGCGCGAACCTTCTTAGGACGCGCCTTGCTGATTTCCCCTCGTTGCGCCCGCGCCTCCTGGGTCAGCAGGTACTCTCTGCCCACCTCGCGGAAGGGGCGATTGAACACAGGAACGTCATGCTTGATACGAAACCGGATGTCTGCGTCTTGATCGAAGGCGCGTTCCCGCGCCGCTTCTTTATCGGAGGTTTTGAGCGAAACTGTCTTGTAGCGGTCAGCCTTCGGCATCTTCATGCGGCAATACCACATCCGATGCTCCACATCGCCGCGCCGGAAGATGATGAGTCCCGGCTTCAGTTCCTCTTTTTCGGTGACAAACGCCATGTCCGCCTCCCGGTTCTGTGCAGATTCCGTGCAGACTTTTCTCGCAAGTCATTAAATCCTCGTAGCTGTGCAGGACTCGTACAGATAATATCAGAAAATTATCTTGTTTGTTTGTTATTATTTACGCTATATTTGTCATCCTGAGCGGAGCGCGGCCACAGCCCTCGCCAGCGGGATATGAACTCCATCCGCGCGAAGTCGAAGGACCCCCCGAAGCCCGAATGCACCACACCAACGCATGCGCTTAAGCGAAGGGGAATCGGTCGCGAAGCGGCCGACAAAATCTCAACCGGAGCACGAGCCCCTCGCAACGCGAGGGCTTGGCGCGCAGCGCCAACCGCTCGCCGCGCGCACGCAAAGAACGCCAAGGCCATCCTGACAGGAGCGTTGCCAATACCCTTCCCGCATGGCAGGGCCTTAATCGGCGCGAAGCGGAAGAGCTAGGCCCGAGCAAGGGTCGTCAGACGCCGCGTCGAACGGCCAACACCTCTCTTTTAAGAGGACTCAGCTTCCCGGCGATAATGCGAGAAGCAAAAAGTTGGCCGACACGGTCTTGCGGTTGCTGAAGTCTGGCCACTCCTGATTCGGAGCTTGCTGATGAACGTGTCGGAACCCCATTTCCCGAGTTCCTCAAACCAACTACTATTGTTGACTATCACTAAGGAGATGGCACGCAATGGCTGCATTTGAAAAGGTCACAATGTCTTCCGACTGCGCCCGCCATTTTGGCCCGACGGAGAAGCCCTGCGATGGGCGAATTTTCGTGGTTCAGAATCGCCGACAGGGAGCAGAAATCGAATATCGCTGTCTCACGTGCGGCGCTGTCGTGGTAGGCGACGGCGACTGCTTAGTTATGAATCGAAGGACGAGCAAGAATGAATAAGGAACCTCTCAGCTCTTCCCTTGCAAGCAGCGATTGGCCTGATTTTGCCCAAGAAATGGTTGTGACAGGCTTTCAAGAGGTTTGTTCGTGGAGGCAACTTGACTCAATGCGAAGGGGCATAGCGAGCCTGGTTGCCACCGGCTTGATGGTGAAAGACGTCGCCGACGCGATCTATAATAGTCCCCGGGTTTTCGATGCTATTACCGAAGGGGATTATGAGTCCGCAGCTCGACTTGTGATTGCAATGACAGAGGAAGCGACCAATGAGGTTGGGAATTCTGGTTTAGATCACAGTAGTTACATCGAGCTATTGCAGCTTGGTTTCTCTGCGGGTGAGATTGCATGGGCAATTCGAAACATTCAGGGACTCAGGGAGGCCCTAAGTGGGGGAGACATGCGGGTGATCGCAAGTTCACTCCACTCATTTTTCGCACGAACCGGCAGGTCATTCCATCGGTATCTCAAAAAGCCTGAGCCTTAAACAGCACAATTTTGGTCAACAGGCCCAGCAGTCGTAGTTGTCATTTCCTGTCAACCCCCAACCCACCCCACCAAAGTAACGCCCCCACATTCCAAACCCCTTCCCCGCCAAACGCCCCCAACAAACCTGGCCGTCTTTATAGCTGAACTTGGTATCCTGATAATAGGGAGATAGAAAGAAAAAGGCTCACCGCGGCGAGCTTCCTCTTTCCGCAACCAATGCCCTGGAACCCACTCCAACTCGCCGGCCCTCCATCCCCCCGGCAACGCCGCCCGACAGGACTTTCGTGCCGCGTCCCGGCCCCTGCGCCCATGTTGTCAAGCTCGTCAACAGAGCCAACTTCCTCAGAATCAGCGCTCTGCAACTTGTGCTTGCCAAAAACGAGAAGCCGCAGGCAACAACAGACGAAAACACTCGCCCACTTTCCCCTCAGCGCCCGTTCCACGCCAATCCGCCCCATGCGAACCAAAACGCCACCCGCAACCCTCCTGCTTTCAGTGGCTTGCCACAGTCCAAAACAGCCCTCCGGCAACCAACGCGGATTCAGCGCTTTGCCACACACCCACCCCAGGGGGGAGGGGGGGTACCCCCTCCCCCCAACTCGCTCCCGACACCAGGCTCCAGGCTCCTGGCTCCCAGCTCCCAGCTCCCAGCTCCAAGCTCCCAGCTCCAGGCTCCCGGCTCCAGGCTCTAGGCTCCCAGCTCCCAGCTCCCGGCTCCCGGCTCCCAGCTCCCCGTTTGCTATACTCAAACCTGCTGTCAATACACAGTTTCCGAGCAGGATTACATGCCCAAACTCAAAACGCATCGGGGCGCTGCCAAGCGCTTCAAGAAGACCGGCACGGGCAAATTTAAGCGCGGCCAGTCCAAAATGCGGCACATTCTTACGTCGAAGGAGACGAAAACCAAGCGCCACCTCGCCAAGAGCGTGCTGGTTTCCGACGCCGACCACAAGAAGGTCGCCCGCATGATTCCTTACGCCTGATCCTTCCGGGCCGCTCCCGCGAGCGGCTCCCTCGAGTCCGAGTCACAAAACCGGCCGAGAGTGGATCAGACCAACCGAGCGAGTGAAGAGGCTTTCCCGCCTCCAGCCGCCTGACACGAACGCAAAGGAGAATCACCATGCCACGCGTCAAACGTGGAACCAAACGATCCGACCGCCGCAAGAAAATCCTGAAAAGGGCCAGCGGCTACTTCCTCACCAAATCCAAGCTCTACCAGGCAGCTCAGGAAGCCGTCGAGCGCGGCCTCAAGTTCGCCTACTCCGGCCGTAAGCAGAAGAAGCGCCAGTATCGGTCCCTGTGGATCGTCCGCATCAACGCCGCCGCCAAGATCAACGGCATCTCGTACTCGCTGCTCATCAGCGGCCTCAAGAACGCCGGCGTCGAACTGGACCGCAAGGTTCTGGCCGACCTTGCCGTGAACGACGCGCCTGCCTTCACCGCCCTTGTGGGCCAGGCGAAGGCCGCGAACGAGCAACATAAGCTGGCGGAAACACCCAGGAAGTAGGCGTTCAATCGGTCCCAGCATCGAGGCCCATGCGCATGACTGCCAGCGGGCCTCACGAACCGGTTCATCGCAGACCGCTTGTTAGCTGGCCGCATTTCAGCTGACCGTTCTTCGCTCGCCCGCCACATTCCTCGGCGTCCGCCCAACATTCCCGCGTACACTGTCTCTTTCACGAAAACTTCTGCAATGCCCACTCCTGATCCAAACCCTGCGCAACGCAAGCCTGGCTCAGCGACCTACGCCGACGCTGGCGTCGACATCTCGGCCGGAGATCGCACCAAGCAGCGCATCAAATATCTGGCGCAGCGCACCTTTACGCGCAACGTGCTGGGCGAAATCGGCGGATTCGGCGGCCTCTTCAAGCTCGACGGCAAGTATCAGGAACCGGTGCTGGTTTCCTCAGCCGACGGCGTCGGCACCAAGCTGAAGCTGGCCTTCCAGCTCGGCATTCACCACACAGTCGGCGCCGATCTGGTGAACCACTGCGTCAACGACATCGCGGTGCAGGGCGCGACACCGCTGTTCTTTCTCGACTACCTCGCGACCGGCCGCCTCGATGGCGAGGTCGCCGAGAAGGTCGTCGCCGGCCTGTCGGATGCGTGCCGCGCCAACGGCTGCGCGCTCATCGGCGGCGAGACGGCGCAGATGCCCGGCTTCTACGCCGACGGCGAGTACGACCTGGCCGGCTTCATCGTCGGTGTCGTCGAGCGCGCCAAACTGATCACCGGCGCGAAGATTCGCGTCGGCGACGTGCTGCTGGGGTTTCCTTCGACCGGCCTGCACACGAACGGCTACTCGCTGGCGCGCAAGCTGTTCTTCGAAGTGGCGAAGTACAAGCCGGATCAGTACGTGAACGCGCTGAAGGAAAAGGCCGGCGCCGCGCTGATGAAGACGCACCGCAGCTACCTGAGCCTGATCAGGAAGCTGACCACGAGCGAGTACGCCGCGGGGCTGGCGCACATTACCGGCGGCGGCATTACAGAGAACCTGCCCCGCATCCTGCCGAAGACGGTCTCGGCGCAGGTCGAGGTCGGCAGCTGGCCGGTGCTGCCGATCTTCGAGCACCTGCAGCAGCTGGGCAACGTTGAACAGGACGAGATGCTGCGCACGTTCAATATGGGGATCGGGCTGATCGCGGTCGTGCCGGCCGAGCGGTTTAAGCGCTGCAAATCGATGCTGGACCGCGGCGGCGAGAAGAGCTACGTCATCGGCCGGATCGTCAAAGGCGACCGCAAAGTGATCTTCGCCTGATGCATAAGCTGGGGATTCTGCTCTCGGGTCGCGGATCGAACTTTCTTGCCATTGCTGATGCGGTCGACTCGGGGAAGATTCCTGACGCGCGCATCGCGGTCGTGATTTCGAATTTGGCGGATGCTCCAGGTCTCGAGGCGGCTCGCCGACGCGGACTTGCGGCCGTTGCGATTGAGGCGCGCGGGCGCAAGCGCGCCGAGCACGACGAGGAAATCGTCGCCACACTGAAGACGCACGAGGTTGACCTGGTGTGTCTCGCTGGCTATATGCGGCTCTTATCGCCGGGGTTCATCCAGGCCTTCTCGGGGCGCATCCTGAACATTCATCCGTCGCTGCTGCCGGCCTTTCCGGGGCTCGACGCGCAGATGCAGGCCTTTGAATACGGCGTGCAGGTCACGGGATGCACGGTGCACTTTGTCGACGAGCAGCTCGATCATGGCCCGATCATTCTGCAACGGCCGGTGCCGGTGCTGCCGGGCGACGACCCGCACGCTGTGACTGACCGGATCCTTGAGCAGGAACACATTGCCTATGGAGAGGCGATCGCGCGGGTTTTGTCGGGGAAGTATGAGATTGTCGGGCGCAGATACATGCCCAAGTCTTCCGAATAACCATATTGAACAGCGTTGCCCGTTGTTATGATCGGGTGATAATATTAGGAAAGATCGCAGCCTCGATGCGCTTTTTCATTTGGACGGAGAGAGATTCGTCGTCGAGGGTCTGTTCTGGGTCAGGTTTGAGGTCAAGCAGGTGCTCGTAAGCCCAGAGAAACCGCACGGTCTGGATTATTCTCTGACCCTGCACGATGCAAACGGCAGGCGCCTGCTCGGATTCGACAATGCTCATCCGATCCGCGAGGGCGCGGGACCTGGGGCTCGAACGCGCGTTGAATATGACCACCGGCACAAGGGCCAGCGTGTTCGCTTCTATAACTACAAGGACGCGGCAACGCTCCTCACCGATTTCTGGACCGAAGTCGATCGCATTCTGAAGGAAAGGCGGCCATCGCGATGAACACCCTGAAAATCGGCATCGCCACTCGCGAAGCTTACAAAGAAAGAACTCTGGCCATCGCAAAACGTAAATACGTTCCGGCAAGAAAAGAGCCGAAGGTATGGTTCGAGTCGCTCGGAACGCTTTCCCAGGTCCTGTCCGATCAAAATCGATCGCTCCTGCGCCTTATTTTGCAGAAACAGCCGAAGTCACTTCAGGAATTGGCAAAGGCTTCCGGCCGAGCAACCTCAAACCTCTCGCGCACCCTTCGCACCATGGAGCGCTACGGTCTGGTTCATCTCGAACCCGGTCCGAATCGCCAGCTCATCCCGCGCGTCCCATACTCCGGAGTGGAGTTTACCGTCTCCTTCCAGGGCTGAGGATTGCCCGGCGGCTTTGTCTGCAGAAATCCCGATGGCGACATATTGCCACGCCTCTCGCAGCTCCAGGCCATCAGCCTCGCCGTTACCGGCTTTACTCTATGGGTCCTCACCGATACGTCCATCAAGCTCGTCAATCAGTCGGGGTTGCCGTGGTATGAGACGCTTGCGTTCCTTGGGCTGTTCATGGCGGTGTTCATGGTCGGTCGGGGCCTGTGGCGGCGCGACCTTCAGGCTCTCAAGCCACATCGGCTGCGCCCCAGCTTCTGCGTTCCGCGCTCGATCTTGGCAACAACATCTGCGTCATCGTGGCGCTGCGCCATCTCACGCTGACGCTTTTCTACATCCTGATCTTCCTTGCGCCCATCGTCGTCGCGACGCTCTCGCCCATTCTGCTCCATGAGCGCATGACGGTGAAGAAAGCGGCGGCCATCCTTGCCGGATTCGCTGGGGTCGTCGTCGCTGTCCATCCCTGGGGCGGCGCGCGCGAGGCGGACTGGATCGGCTTCCTGGCCTGCATGATCTGCGTTGCCTGTTTCTCGACCAACATTGTCTGGTCGCGCGTGCTGACCCAGACGGAGAACCCCGAGAGCCTCACGCTTTTCTCGGCTGGGGTCATGGCCGTGGTTGGCTTCGGTTTGATGCTCGGACACGCCGCACCGCTCACGCCTCGAATCGCCGCGCTGCTGGTCGCGATGGGATTGCTGTGCGCTGTAGGGAGCCTGTGTTTCTTCGTGGCGCTCAAACACACAACCGCGGCCAACGTCTCGCAGTTCCACTACACGCAGCTGGTCACCGGGGCCTTGATGGCGTGGCTCGTGTGGCGTCAGGTTCCATCGCTTGTCACGCTCGGCGGTGCGGCGCTCATCATCGTTTCCGGCGTCTACATTGCCGTACACGCCTCCCACGACGAACGCGTCTGGACGCACCCCACCACGGTTCCGGATTAGCGGCTCCCGCAGTCAGCGCAGGTTGATGAACCCGCCGTCCAGCGGATAGTTCGCGCCCGTCACGAAGCTCGACGCCTCCGAGCAGAGCCAGACGGCGAGGCTTGCTCCTCGTCCGGTTGGGCCATGCGGCCAATCGGCTGTGACTCGCCGAGCTTCTGCATCATCTCCGTTTCGCGGCCCGGATAGTTCTTCGCCACAAAGCCATCCACGAACGGCGTGTGCACGCGCGCCGGCGAAATGGCATTGCACCGGATTCCATCGCTCAGATAGTCGCGCGCCACCGAGTAGGTCATCGCCAGCACCGCACCCTTGCTGGTTGAATATGCAAAGCGCTCCGGCAGGCCGGCCATGCCGGCGATCGAGGCCATATTCAGGATCACGCCGCCGCCCTGTTGCTTCATAGGATCGAGCACCGCCCGCGTGCACAGGTAAACTCCGCGCACATTGATGCGCAGGATGCGATCGAAATCCTCTTCGCTGGTGCTGCCCGCCGTGCCTACGTGCGCGATCCCCGCGCAGTTGACGAGGATTTGAACTGGCCCCTGGTGCAAGATCGAGTCGAACGCGGTGCGAACGCTTTGCGAGTCGGATACGTCGCAGCCCTGAGCCTGTGCCGAGCCGCCCGAGGCCACAATGTGCTGCGCTGCCACTGTCGCGCCGGCTTCGTTCTGGTCCACAATGAACACGACCGCGCCCTGTTGCGCAAATGCCCGCGCAATCGCCAGCCCGATGCCACTCGCTCCACCTGTGATAATGGCTGTCTTACCGCTCAGAACCCGCGCTGCCTGCATTGGCTCTTCACCTCAACCCCGGAAAAATTGTAGTTCTCCGGGTGAATCGATTCGACCACAATGCGGGACAAGCGATACGGCCGCATCGTTATTCTCGAAGAACCAGAGTCTCGTGACTGATCTGCGCATTTCCGGCGTAAAGGTGATCGATCTTCGCTTTCCCACTTCGCGGGAGAGCGTTGGATCGGACGCGGTGAACAAGGACCCCGATTACTCGGCGGCCTACTGCATTCTGGAGACGAACCACGGTCTGCGCGGCTTCGGCCTCACATTCACTCTGGGGCGCGGCACGGAACTTTGCTGCGAAGCGCTGCGTTATCTGTCCCGCTATGCGATCGGCCGAACGCTCAGCTCGATCACCGACGACTTCTGCGCGTTCAGCCGAGAGCTGACCTGCGATACACAATTTCGCTGGCTCGGACCGGAAAAGGGCGTGATCCATCTGGCCACGGCCGCGCTCATCAATGGCGTTTGGGACCTGTACGCGCGTGCCGAGGGCAAGCCGCTGTGGAAGCTGCTGGCCGATATGGAGCCGGAACGCATCGCCTCCGTTGTCAACTTCCACTACATCAGTGACGCTCTGCCGCGAGAGGAAGCCATCGCTCTGCTCAGGGAGCAGCGGCGCGATCAGGCGAAGCGGCTGCAGCATCTCAGCATCGACGGTCTTCCCGCGTATACCACTTCGGCCGGGTGGATTGGATTCAGCGACGAGAAGATCGCGCGCCTGTGCGACGAAGCGCTCGCCGATGGATGGACGCACTTCAAGCTGAAAGTCGGCGGCGACCCTGCGGACGATCGTCGCCGCGCCGGCCTGGTGCGCTCAAAAATCGGATCGTCGAATCGGCTGATGATGGATGCCAACCAGAAGTGGGACGTCGAAGAGGCCATTCAGCGCACACGTGAACTGCAGGAGTTCGATCCGTGGTGGATGGAGGAGCCCACGAGTCCAGATGACGTGCTGGGCCACGCGCGCATCCGGCGCGAAGTTCCCGGCGTTCGCATCGCGACCGGCGAGCACTGCCAGAATCGCGTGGTCTTTAAGCAGTTCATGCAGGCACAAGCGATCGATGTCTGCCAAATCGACAGCTGTCGGCTCGCCGGCGTGAACGAAAACATCGCGGTGATTCTTCTTGCCGCAAAGTTTGGCATTCCCGTTTGCCCGCATGCGGGCGGCGTAGGGCTGTGCGAATACGTGCAGCACTTGTCGGCCTTCGACTATCTCTGCGTCTCCGGCACGCAGGAGGATCGGGTCGTCGAATTCGTCGATCATCTGCACGAGCATTTCGTCGATCCGGTCCGCATTCGCCGCGGACACTATCTGCTTCCCGAAAAACCGGGCTACAGCATCGAGATTTACCCTGAGACTCTGCGCGACTATAGCTATCCGGATGGCCGCGTTTGGAGAAGCGCATGAAACTGGTCAGCTTCGAATTTTTTTCCGAGCAGGCGCCGCGTCCGGGTCTGCTTCTCAATGACGCGATCCTCGATCTGACGCCACTGGGCGTGCCGGATACAACCAGCGCTATCGCAGTGGGCACGACCGCTCTGCATCAGGCGATGGAGATGCCGGGCACCTCGCTCATCTCGTTGTCCGCCGTACATTTGCTGGCTCCGATTCCGCATCCGTCGCGCATCTTCTGCGTCGGGCTGAATTATCGCGACCACGCCATTGAGTCGAAGATGGAAATTCCGAAGGTGCCTACGATTTTTCTCAAGCTGCCTTCGGCTGTGATCGGGCCCAACGAACCGGTCCGCATTCCCGCGATGACCCAACAGCCGGACTACGAGGTGGAATTCGCGATCGTCATCGGCAAAGCCGGGCGCAACATCGCGAAAGAAAACTGGGAGGAGCACGTCTTCGGTTACACGATCCTCAACGATGTGAGCGCGCGCGATGTGCAGCTGGCCACGTCGCAGTGGACGCTTGGCAAGAGCTTCGACACGTTCTGTCCGATCGGGCCCGCCATCGTGAGTCGGGAGGAAATTGCCGATCCGCACAACCTCGACATCCGGCTCTCCATCGGCGGCGAAGTGCTGCAGCACTCGAACACGAGGGAGCTGATCTTCAAAGCGCCGGAGCTGATCAGCTATATCTCTTCTGTCACAGCGCTGGAGCCGGGGGACATCATCAGCACCGGCACGCCGGCCGGAGTGGGCCTGGGACGCAATCCGAAGCGCTGGCTACAGCCGGGCGAAACGATGATCGCCGAAGTGGAAGGGCTTGGCCAGCTAATCAATCCGGTTGTCGCCAGCGACTGAAGGGCATCGTCGCTGCATCCGTTTTCAGAACCGTCTATCGATCCCTGGCCAGCGCGTCGGCCGCGTTGGCCTCCAGAATCCACGCCGCGGTGGTGCTGATGGTGTATTCGTTCTCAAACCAGAGCATGCCGAAGTCGTCGATGCACTCCGGAAAGTCGGGCTTGATCACGATGTAGCCGGGGATCATTCCGCCCGGGATGAAGGTATTGTCGGCGCGGTTGTTGCCGTAGGCCTTCAGCTTCGACACCGTCCCGACCGATGAGATGTACGACGTGCTCGACACCGGATGCGTGCCGAGCAGATAGTTGGCCGCGCGGAGCGTGTACTCCGGCCCGACAATCTGCGGGAATGCTTTGTGCAGGAAGTACATCTTCGCGCCGAACTCGGCCACCTGGATGAGCCTCCCCAACTGCCGAGGCTGGGCGGAACACCGAAAGGCGTCTTCGCCAGGTCGGCATCGAGATCGGTCTTGTAGGTCCGGGCGGATTCTTCGAACTGCTGGCGGAAGGCGGCATCCATGTATGGAAGAGCGAAAACCGCCCTCCAGCCCATGAAGCCAAACAGCTGTCCTTTGCTCACCGATGGATACAGTTGCAGGAACTTCGTTTTATAGGTGTCACCGCCATCGGCCGCGATCAGCAACTCCAGCGCCGCGCGCCACTCACTCGCCTCGGCCATGCCGGGAGGTCCGAATCTCGGTCCCTCCATTGGCGTCGGGTGAGCCTGCTCGTCCGCGAACAGCTTTTCGGCGGTATCGAGGCACTCCTTCGCGAGCGGATCATCCCAGCCCTTCAGCGTCTGCGAGGCATCCGCCAGCGCCGACGCGGCGCCATACTGCAAAAACGGCATCTTCGTCGTGAAGGCCCAGCGGTCGTCGGGTTTGCCGGAGAATTCCGCGTTCATCTCGTTGGGGCCAAGTGTTTCGGAGTAGACGCGGCCGTCCGTATTCGACGCGGCGTCGCCGAGATGCGTGTACTGCCGCAGCGTCGGCTCGATGATGCCCATGATCGGGTGTCCGATGGAGTGCACCTGCGCCAGCACCTGGAGCACGCCATGCTTCACCTGCTCGACGGCATCCGGAACCCCATCGGGCCGATGCATTTCAACGGTGCGGGCGGTTTCGTCCACGTCGAGGTCGTCCCACTTCAGGCCGAATTCTTTGTAGGCAAGCGACAGGTTCTCGATGACGGAGTACTGACTCGGCGCGATGTTGTCGTAGTCGCCGGCGTCAAACCAGCCGCCGACGTTCAGTCCTGGAATATGCTCGCCGGGCTTGAACGGCGAATCGAGGTTGGCCCCCATGCGGTAGCCGTCGAAATGCTGCTCGTTGGGCGGGGCCTGGCGCGCATCGTCGAGGTGCGACACGCCGTGCCACAGGCGATAGCCCTCGCGCACCGAGACGTGATCCATCTCGACACCGAGGAAGCCGTCGAGGCTCGATTCCCAGGTGTGGCTGTACACATCCTTTTCGATGGGAAAGAAGTGCGTGCGCTGGCCGGCGTACTCGATGACGTAAAGGCCTGGGTCG
>CAVQZU010000117.1:0-15939 GCA_963718485.1 uncultured Acidobacteriota bacterium | reverse complement strand
GTCAACGCCGAGCGCATCGAGCGCTTCGGCACGATTCCGGAGAAAGAACGCCAACTCGCCGAAAGCCTCTTATTCAATAGCGCGCCCGAGCAGGTGCCCGATGCTCATCCCCAGGCCGCTTTGCTTCGCGACGCTCCTTCTGACTGGCGCGAGCAAACCCGCCAACAGAAAGCCGCCATCAACCAATTCCGTATCGCCGCAATTTCCGAACATTTCCGCGGAGCAAGCGGCCGCAAAAAAGCCGTCGCCGCCGATCTTCCGCTCGACCAACGTCTCTCCAACTACATTCTGGAAGGCTCGAAAGATGGCTTGGTCGACGATCTGAATCGCAAGCGCGAACAGGGCGTCGCGCCACTGGAGATCATCAACGGGCCGCTGATGGCGGGAATGGCCGAAGTTGGCCGGCTTTTCAACAACAACGAGTTAATCGTCGCCGAAGTACTGCAGTCAGCCGAGGCCATGAAGGCGGCCGTGAGCCATCTTGAACAGTTCATGGAGAAAGCGGACGTCGAGAAGCGCGCCAAGGTGATTCTGGCCACGGTGAAGGGCGACGTGCACGATATAGGAAAAAACCTCGTTGAGATCATCCTGAAGAATAACGGCTACGACGTAATCAACCTTGGCATCAAGGTTCCCCCCGAGGAGCTGATTCGCGCCCACCAGCAACACCAGCCCGACGCCATCGGTCTTTCCGGCTTGCTCGTCAAAAGCGCGCAACAAATGGTCACCACGGCTGGGGATTTGCGCGATGCGGGCATTCGCGTCCCGCTTCTGGTGGGCGGAGCAGCGCTCTCGGACAAATTCACGCGTCTCAAAATTGCGCCGCAGTACAGCACCGCCGTTTGCTATGCCAAGGATGCCATGACCGGACTGCGTCTCATGAACGAGCTGAGCGACCCTTCGCGGCGCGCACGGGTGCTAGAAGAACACACCTTCATCGAAAGCGTGACGGTCGAAGAGATCGTGCCCCGGCCCCAGGCGCCTGCCAGTGAAGAGCGCTCCGCAAAAATTCGCGCCGATCTTCCCCTCCCGGCGGTCGCTTATCTGGACCGCAAGGTTCGCGCCGTGCCCGACCTGAACGAAATCTGGGCCTACGTAAATCCCTACATGCTTTTCGGACGCCACCTCGGCTTCCGCGGCAACTTTGAGAAAGCGCTCGGCGAGCGCGACGCCCGCGCCCTTGAATTGTTCAACAGCATGGAGGAAATCAAGCGCGAAGCCAGAAAATTCATGAAGATCGGCGCGGTGTGGCAATTCTTCGAAGCCGAGCGTCACGGAAATTCGATTGCCCTTTTCGCGCCAGACGCTGCTTTGCCTCTGCACACCTTCCATTTCCAGCGCCAGCGCTTGGGGGAAAACTGTGCCTGAGCGATTACATTCTTCCGGCGCAGCAAGGGCAGCGGGATCATCTCGCGCTCTTCGTCGTCACCGCCGGCGCCGGAATCCGCGAAAAATCCGAAGAAGCAAAAACCGCCGGCCAATATCTTTTCTCGCACGGTCTGCAAGCCCTCGCGCTGGAAACAGCGGAGGCCTGCGCCGAATGGCTGCACCGCCGCATCCGCGAGGACTGGGGCTTCCCGGATCCTCCCACCATGACCATGGCCGAGCGTTTTACCTCGCGCTACCGCGGCAAGCGTTATAGCTTTGGCTATCCCGCCTGCCCGAACCTCGAAGACCAGGCCGGCATCTGGATGCTTCTGCACCCCGAGGATGTCGGTGTGCATCTCACCGAGGGCATGATGATGGATCCGGAAGCCAGCGTCAGCGCCCTGGTCCTCCAGCATCCCGATTGCAACTATTTCTCCGTTGGTGAGCAGCCACCTGAATCCTGATCGCGCCTCGTTTCCGCCACACAGCTATGGCACTATAGTCGGCATCGTAGAGATGGGAACCTGGGAATGCGTTATCTAATTCTGAGCGACATCCACGCGAATCTTACCGCGCTGGATGCGGCGCTGGAAACAGCCGAGGGCCACTGGGACAGCGCCGCCTGCCTCGGCGATCTAGTCGGCTACGGCCCTCAGCCTAACGAAGTGGTCGAGCGCGTCCGTTCGTTGGGTGCCGTCACCATTCGCGGCAATCACGACAAGGCCGTGAGCGGCCTGGTCGACGCCGAAGATTTCAATCCGCTTGCCCGCGCCGCCACCTTGTGGACTCGCGAACGCCTACAGCCGGCCAATCTCCAGTATCTGGAAACACTGCCCAAGGGGCCGGTCACCATTGACGGTTTTTCCATTCTCCACGGAGCGCTTCACGACGAGGACGAATATGTCTTCGGGCCCACCCAGGCCCTGGAAGGGCTTCTGGAGGCGGAGTCCCCGGTCTCCTTTTTTGGCCATACGCATATTCAGGGTGGTTTCACTCTTCGCGACGACCAGGTCGTTGTTCTGCATCCCAAGCCGGTCCCCGGAAGCCTTTTCTCCGCCTTGCCGATTGAATCAGGGACAACCTACCTGGTAAACCCAGGGTCCATCGGGCAGCCTCGCGACGGCGACCCGCGCGCCGCATTCGCGATCGCGGACCTTGAGAATCATGCCATCGAACTCTGGCGCGTCCCGTATGATATTGAAGCGGTCCAAAGCCGCATGACGCGGGCAGGCCTTCCCGAGCCGCTGATCTTGCGCCTTTCTTTTGGCCGCTAGGAAGATGGAAGAATGCTCCCCGGCGATAATCTGAACTACGAAGAGAAGAGCCGCTTTCCTGTCGCTTTCATGGCGGGAATTGTTGTCGTTGTGATGATGGGCGCGATTCTCGCCTTCGCGATCAAGAAAACTCAGCCCACGGGCATAGCCGCAGCGAAGAACCTCCCGTTTGGCTCCGAGGAGCGGGGGTACGCTCCGCGAATTCAATTCACCGGCATCCTGATGGCGCACTCTACTAATTTTCTCAATCAGGAATTTACTTTTGTCGCCGGAACCATCGTCAACCAGGGCGACAAAGCGATTGTCGGTCTGCAGGTCACCATTGAGTTTCATGACCAGTTCAATCAGAGCATCCTGCGCGATAGCGAAATGCTGCTGCAGCCGCCGGCCGCTCCCATCCCCGCGGGGCAGATGCGCGATTTTCAGGTGATCCTCGAACGTATTCCCTCCGATTGGAATCGGCAGTATCCATCCATACGAGTGACCGGCCTGGTCCTTCAGTAGGCAGTAGGGCTGTAGGCTTTGGCGCGCGGTATCGGAAGCGACGTTTTGTCGAGGAAGGATAGACCTCGCTTACTTTTAATCGCGCGCTGGCCGATCCTGCTGACGCCCAGGCCGCGTGGCGGTCTATGAAGACGGCCAATGGCTTGCCGCCGTCGCGTCCTTGAGCCCGGAATTACGCAGGTCCGGGAGCTCATTCGCGCATTCACCTAAGGTCGAACCGGCGGCACCTCACCCGCCGGGTGCTTGCGGTCAAAGCTTTGAATGAACAGCGGCGGGGAAGTTTGCAGGTTTGCCCCCGTAGGGCGGAGCTGCGAAATGCCCTGGGGAAAATTAAAGGGAAGCGGACCGCAATTGCCAGCTCGCTTCCCCGGGGTGTGTCCTAGAAGTATTACTAGATTGGACGCGCAGCCAAGACAAAGGTTGCTTGCGGCTGCCCGGTCGGGAAAATTCAGTAAAAAAGGTACTTGCGCCACTTTTCGTCGCGATGCCCGATCAGCCGCATCAGCTGGCGCGAGGTATGCAGAGTGAAGGGCCGTGGACGCCGCTGCAACTTCAATCCCGCTTCTTCCGGAGTGCGGTCGCCTTTGCGGTTGTTGCAGATGTAGCAGCAAGCAACCAGGTTTTCCCAGGAGGATCGTCCGCCGCGGGAACGCGGCATCACATGATCGAGCGTAAGTTCCGAGGCGGAAAATATGGCCCCGCAGAACTGACAGGTGTTCCGGTCGCGGAGCAAAATGTTTTTGCGCGAAAGCGCCCGGCTCTGCTGTGGAATGTGCCGGTAGCTCAATAGGCGTATTACCGACGGTACTTGTATGGCTTTGGAGGTGGAATGCACCTCGGCGTGATTGGTCTCTTCCGCCTGTGCCACTCCCTTCAGCATCAGCACCAAAGCACGCCTGACAGCAGTCACGTTAATGGGTTCAAAGGTTGCGTTCAGGACCAGAACAGGTGCTTGCATTACCGATGGGCGGAAAGAAACAGAGGACACCACGGGTCGCGGCTTATGCGCCGCGTCTGGCGAACCTGCACCCGAGCCTGGGCTAGGCCGGGGCCGTAAGCCAGTCTTAATGCGGTTTTCCATGCTGCCTTTATATTTGACAGCTCTCCCTGACGGTTAAGATGCCTTCAGCAGCTTACAGGATTCTTTCGCTTGTGTTAATTTCTCCACATGGAGGAATGCCACGCCGGGAGCCCTCGCTTTAGAAGCCAGCCACAGGCTCCAGGGGGCCCGCCGATCGTCAATACATCATCTACCAGTAGAACCCCGAGGTTGTCAACCATTCGCCTGGCGGGGAGAGCGTAGGCGGCACCTACCGACTTCGACCGCTGGCTGGCTGGGGCCCCTCTCCGGCGGACATCCTTGCTGAAGCGGCACCGGTTCCAGCATGCGCCAGCATCTAGAGCAGGCGTGGCAAGCCTCGAAGTCAGCCTTTCAGGAGCACCCAGGATGGATAGAGAAACCGGCGTTGGCAGAGCGCCACCGCAAAACGATTGCCGGACGCGAATATAGGGGCGGCCCGGGAACAGCTTCAGGTGCAAGTCAGGCGAAATGGCCGGGGAAAGCGGGTTTGAGACTCTTTGATCAGCGCGCGCGGCGCTTACAGCAGGCCTTGCTCTTTCTTCTCCTGGCAGGCGATGCAGTAACGCGTCCAGGGCACCGCTTCCAGCCGCTTCTGTTGAAGTTCTTGATGGCAGGAAGCGCACTCGCCAAACCTCTCTCCTTGAATCCGGGCAAGCGCGTCGTCGACCAGCTGCAAAAGAGAGCGATTCTCATGTGTCAACCCGAACAGAAACTCCTTCGTGTAGGAATTCGCCGCTTTGTCGGCGAGGTCCACAGTCGGGTCTTCATCGGCCTCGCGGCCTTCTTGCTCGGTGCGGGCAATACCACGCAGCAGCTCTGCCCGCCGGGTGACGAGCTTCTTTTTGTAGTATTCAAGTCTCTTCTTGTCCATCATCGGAATGTCCATTGTGGGCTCAAACCACCACCAAAAACTAGCCATACTATTCGCGCTAGCCCTGCCTTGTCAAATAGTGGCGGGCCGCAAAACGGCGCCCGCGCGATGCAATGCCTCACATAGATGCGGCCGAAAGCGGAAAGGATTCCGTGGCAAAAAGCATCATCCCAACCGGCTGCATTCAACATCTAAGAGGCTTAGATAGGTTGCGATGGGGAAGGCTGGCTGTTAAAATCTGGACTCCACGAGCCTGGAAGACACAACCGTACCGGCCTTCCACGCAAGCGCCGGTTCCTTAAAACCAAGAGTTGCAAGGGAGATGTGGATTGGCTAAATACGATCTCGTGATCATCGGGAGCGGACCCGGCGGTTACGTCGCCGCGATTCGAGCTTCGCAGTGGGGATTGAAGACCGCCGTGGTCGAGAAGGATCCCTTTCTTGGCGGCACCTGCCTGCACGTCGGCTGCATTCCCACGAAAGTTTTTTTGCACCACGCCGATCTTTATGACTATTTCAAGCGCGCCGAAGAATTCGGATTCGAAATCAAGGATGTAAAAGTCAACTGGCCCGCGATGCTGACCCGCAAAGACAAGATCGTCAAAAAGCACGCGGGCGGTATCGCTGCTCTGTTCAAGAAAAACAAGGTCGATTCGATTACCGGCTGGGGCCGCATCGCTGATGCGGGCCGCGTCTCTGTCGAGAAAGACGGCAAGACGACCGAGCTAGAGACCAATTTCACCATGCTGGCCACGGGATCGGAGGCGCGTTCCTTGCCGGGACTGGCGATCGACGACACCGTGCTCACCAACCGCGAGATCCTCACGCTGAAAACGATTCCCAAATCGCTCGTGGTGGTGGGATGCGGCGCCGTCGGTGTGGAATTCGCCTCCATCTTTCATACCTTCGGCGCGGAGGTTACGCTGCTCGAAGTGCTTCCCCGCGTTACTCCGCTCGAGGACGAGGAAGTCTCCGCCGAACTCGAGAAAAGTTTCCGCAAGAAAGGCATTCGCATCGAGCTCGAAGCGAAAGTTGAATCCGTGGCCAAGAACGCGCAAGGCGCGACGGTCACCTATAAGGACAAAGCGGGAGCTTCGAAGACCATCTCTGCGGAGAAGGTGCTGATCGCCGTGGGACGCCGTCCGCTCACCGAAAATATCGGTCTCGAGAAAACCAAAGCGAAAGTCGAGCGCGGCTTCATACACGCGAATGCCTATCTCGAAACGGAGCAGCCGAAACTCTACGCCATCGGCGACATCGTGGCTGGCCTTCCGCAACTCGCGCACGCCGCTTCCATGGAGGGAATCATCGCCGTGGGCCGCATGGCGGGCAAACCGGTGCAGCCCTTTGACCGCAAACGCTGCCCGAACGCCACCTACTGCGAGCCTCAGATCGGCTCGATTGGACTGACCGAAAAGCAGGCCCGGGAAGCCGGATTCGAGGTCAAGACCGGCAAGTTTCCGTTTCTTGCCAACAGCAAAGCGACCATCCTCGGCCAGCACGAAGGCTTCATCAAGGTGGTGGCCGATGCCAAGTACGGTGAAATCCTGGGCGTGCACGCGATCGGTCCTCTGGCCACGGAAATCATCGCCGAGCCGGTCGCCGCGCTGGGCCTCGAAGCCACGCTCGACGATATGGCCACCACCATTCACGCGCATCCCACCGTCTGGGAAGCGATGGGCGACGCATTTAACGCCGTGCGCGGCCTCACCATCAACTACTGAGCTGCCGTGGCATGTCCGGCGCGCGGAATCGTTTTGAGAATTTCATGAAGGAAGCCAACGCAGCACCGCGAATTTCCTGGGCCGTCGACGCGGGCCTGATGGCCTATGATTCCGCCTGCCAGCTGCAGCGCGATCTGGTCGGGGCGCGCAAAGCGGGTGTGATCCCCGATGTTCTCCTGGTGTGCGAGCACCCGCATGTGATTACGCTCGGCCGTAATGGAAGGCGCGAACATCTGCGCGCGAGCGACCAGGTGCTGCGGCAGATGCACATCGAATTTTATGCCAGCGACCGCGGCGGCGACATCACCTATCACGGTCCGGGGCAGATCGTCGGCTATCCCATCCTCGATTTGGCGCAGCACCGGCGTGACGTTCGCTGGTACGTCGAGCAGCTTGAGGAAGTGCTGATTCGCGCCACCGCCGACTTCGGCATCGAGGGAAAGCGTTTGGAAAGCGCTCACGGAGTCTGGATCGACTCGCCCTGCGGCCAGGAAAAACTTGCCGCGCTCGGGGTGCACTTGAGCCGTTGGGTCACCTCGCACGGCTTTGCTTACAACGTTTCCACCGACCTGCGCTACTTCGATCTGATCGTCCCCTGTGGGATTCCCGATAAGCGCGCCACCTCCCTTGAGCGCCTGCTCGACCGAGCCGTGTCGGCCGCGGAAGTGCGCTCCCGCGTGGCCGAACACTTCGGGGACGTATTCGGATTGGCCATGGTTCCAACCTCGCGCCGCGATCTGGAACTTAGGCTCGCGAACCTCGCGGAACCAACCCGGACCTCGTTGGCGGGCGCTTCAGAAGATGCCGCTGCCCGGGAGAGTGTTCTATGAACCAGCTTCTGACCCGCGAACAACACCTCGATCTTTACTACTACATGCAGTTGAACCGTCAGCTCGAAGAGCGCATGGTTCGCCTGTTTCGCCAGAACAAAATTGTCGGAGGTCTCTATTCAAGCCTGGGCCAAGAAGCTGTCTCGGTCGGTACCTCCTACGCCCTGGAACCGAGCGATTGGCTTGCGCCGATGATCCGCAATATCGGTGCGCTTCTGGTGAAAGGATTCAAGCCGCGAGATATTTTCACGCAGCATATGGCCAAGTACACCTCTCCCACGCAAGGGAAGGACGGCACGAGCCACTTCGGCGACCTCAAAACGCGCCACGTCGTTTCTCCCATTTCCATGCTCGGCGATTTGATCCCGGTGATGGCCGGTGTGGCCATGGCAGGCCGTTACCTCGGCCAGAAAATCGTGGCCATGACCTGGATCGGCGATGGCGGCAGCTCTACCGGCGCGTTTCATGAAGGTATGAACCTGGCCGCCTCGCAGAGGGCGCCGCTGGTCGTGGTGCTGGAGAATAATCAGTGGGCCTACTCAACGCCGGTCGCCCGGCAGGTTCCGGTTCGAGATCTCGCAAACCGCGCTCTGGCCTACGGAATCCGCGGCATGACCGCCGATGGCAACGATGTTGTCGCCGTCTACAAGGCCGCCAAGGAAGCCGTCCACGAATGCCGCGCCGGCCGCGGGCCGGTGCTGCTCGAAGTGAAGACCATGCGCATGAAGGGCCACGCGCAGCACGACCCGGCCGAATACGTTCCCAAGGAGATGTTTGATTACTGGAAAACGCGAGATCCGCTTCTGCTGTACGAGAAATATCTCACCGCCAACAGTCTTTGGGACGAAAAAGCTAAATCGCGGAATCGACGCGCGCATCGAGAGCGAGCTGGATGCCGACCAGAAATTCGCGGAAGAATCCCCTCTGCCTCCGCCCGAACTCGCCGAGCAAGGCGTCTATTGCGAGGGCTGCCACACCATTGAAGCGGAGTGGCGGCGTCCGCAAGCCGAAGTAATGCCCCCGGCCTCGAGTGTCGAGGCTGTTTGGACAGTTAGCGACTTTGGCGCGCTTGGGGCGCCACGGCCATTGGCCAAGCCCTCCCCGGAAGCAGACATCACGGAAACCGCATCCGCACCCCCATCCCGCAAAACCCGCGGCAAAACCCCCTGCCAAGCCGATTGAAAAGCCGCATGGAAAACCTCCGCCGCCGCCCAGCGCCGAACCCGGACCGGGCATTGCCGAAGGGCCGGCTCTGCGTGTGCCTTTTGGACGCGGCCCGAAAGACAAAGCTTTTCGCCAGGAACAGCAAACGCTCAAGCCAATCGCCGCGACCACAAGAAGGGACGCAGACGCTGATGGCCGAAGTCACCATGATCGAGGCCATCCGCCAGGCGCTTTTCGAAGAAATGGAGCGCGACCCGGCGTCGTAACGCTGGGAGAAGACATCGGATGTATGGCGGCGCTTTTAAAGCCACCGAAGGCCTGCTCGCTAAGTTCGGCCCGGAGCGCGTGATCGATACGCCCATTAGCGAGACGGCCATTGTTGGCGCGGCCTGCGGCATGAGCTATCTCGGGCCTGCGCCCCATCGCGGAAATGCAATTTATCGATTTCATCGCCTGCTGCTTCAATCAAGTGACGAACTTCGTCGCCAAGTCGCATTATCTGTGGGGTGCTCCGGTGCCCATGGTGCTGCGGGGCCCGTCCGGCGGTGGCGTGCACGGCGGCCCGTTTCATTCGGCGAACCCGGAAATGTATTTTGTGCATACTCCGGGACTCAAGGTGGTTTATCCTTCCACGGCCTATGATGCCAAGGGTCTGTTGAAATCCGCCGTACGCGACAATAATCCCGTGCTTTTCTTCGAGCATAAATTCCTCTATCGGCGGATCAAGGAAGCGCATTACCCGCAGGCGAATACACGGTGCCCATCGGCGAGGCGGTGGTTCGCCGCCACGGCCGCGGAACCTGACCATCGCAAGCTACGCTGCCATGGCGCATACGTCGCTCGAAGCGGCGGCAGTGCTCGCCCGGGAAGGCATCGACGCCGAGTGATCGATCTGCGTACGCTGCTTCCGCTTGACCGCGAAACCGTTCTGGCCTCGGTGAAAAAGACCAACCGTCTCCTCGTGGTCCATGAGGACACGCGCACCGGCGGCATCGCCGGCGAAATTGCGGCCGTTGTCTGTCGAAACGCCTTTGACCATCTCGACGGTCCGGTCATGCGTGTGACCGCCCTGGATACACCGGTACCGTACTCGCCCCTTTGAACAATATTCCTTCCAACGTCGAAAAAGTTGCCGCAGCGGCGCGGGAATTGGCAAAATACTAATTGCGGACGAAAGTGAGCTGCTCACGTGGGAAAAACGAAGGGTCTTAATAAAGTGGAGTTCGAAGTCGGGTCGGAGGTCCGCATCGCGGACCGCTCCTTCCTAGAAAGTTTTCTTGAGGCCGGGCAGTACCACAACGAGCTCGAGCCCGAGCAACTCGAATACGCCGGCCGCGTGGCCAAAGTGAAAGAGGTCACCTTCTTTCACGGCGGCGACGAGATTTATGCGCTCGAAGGTATCCCCGGCGTGTGGCATGAAGAATGCCTCAGTGCCGCATAAAGTTTCTGACCCTCAGGAGATAACCATGGCTGTCGACGTCATCATGCCCCAAATGGGCGAAAGTATCTTTGAAGGCACCATCACCAAGTGGCTAAAAAGCCGGGCGACAAGATCGATCGCGACGAACCGCTTTTTGAAATTTCAACCGATAAGGTGGACGCGGAAATCCCCTCGCCCTCCGCGGGTGTTTTGAAGGAGATCAAGGTTCCCGAAGGCCAGACCGTCCCGATTCAGACAATTGTCGCGACCATCGATGCGGACGGAGCGGCAGCCGCTTCGGCGCCCTCCGCCGCGCCGGCTGCGGCAGAGCCCGAGCCGGCGAAGCCGGTCCCGAGCGCGGGGCCTGCAAAACCGGCGACTCCGCCAGCGCCTCTGCCTTCGGCGCCCGCCGCGAAAGCTCCCGCCGCGGCTCCGTCTCCGCGAGTGGAAACGATTCCGGCGCCTGCTTCGGAAGGATTCCAGGTTCGCAGTTCGCCGCTGGTGCGCCGCATGGCGCGCGAACATAACGTCGATCTTTCCCGGCTCTCGGGACAGGTGCGGGAGGCCGCGTCAGCAAGCGCGACATGATGGCCGCCATCGAAGGCGGCGCTAGCGGTGTTTCCTTTGGAGCTGCAGCGCCCGGGCCGGTTCCTCCCCCGTCTTCCGAACGGCGCACCGGCCTCCGCGGTGCTCGAATCGGCCGTGCCGCGCGAGCGCATGTACTTCGGCCACTACGAAGTGCAACCTATGTCGGTGATGCGCCAGAAGATCGCCGAACACATGGTGCTCTCGAAACGCGTTTCGCCGCACGTCTACTCGGTCGACGAAGTCGACCTCACTGCCATCGTCGCCCTGCGCAACAAGATGAAGGACAAGTTCGAGGAGCAGGCCGGCACCAAGCTGACCTTCATGCCCTTCTTCATCCGCGCCGCCGTCGAAGCTTTGCAGGCGTTTCCCACCGTGAACGCCTCGGCCGACGGCAGCAATGTCGTGCTGCACAAGGAGTGCAACATCGGCGTCGCCGTAGCGCTCGACTGGGGCCTGATCGTGCCGGTGATCAAGAACGCCGAGGAGAAGAATTTCCTGGGACTGGCGCGCGCCATGAACGATCTTGCGCTCCGCGCCCGCAGTAAAAAGCTCAGGCCCGAGGAAGTGGTCGAAAGCAGTTCTCGATCACCAATCCGGGCATCTTCGGCGGTCTGTTTGGGCTTCCGGTGATCAACCAGCCGAATGTCGCTATTCTCGGGTTGGGCGCGATCGAAAAGCGCCCCGTGGTGATCGAAGACGCCATCGCCATCCGCTCCATGGTGTACCTGACGCTTTCCTACGATCACCGCGTCGTCGACGGCGCGACCGCCCACCAGTTCATGGGCAAGGTTAAAGCACACCCTTGAGGGTTGGAGCGAAAGCATTCTGTAGCCCATGGGAGCTGGCACGCGGTCCGGCTCCTTTCTTTTGAGCTTCCGTTCCGGCCTTCTGTCCGGTCGCTGACTTCTCGACATGCCTTCGGGGAACACTTCGCCGCCCGCCTGGGGAACTCCTCCCTGGGCGATCGATTCGCGCCTCCGCCCCGGCCGCTGCCACCTGAAGCGGACGTGGTGATCGTCGGGGCCGGCTTCGCGGGCTTGGCCGCGGCGGGGATGGCTGCGGCTTCTCGATCCCGGCAAAATCCGTGGTCGTTCTTGAAGCGCAGCATATCGGCGCTGGCGCAAGTGGCCGCACAGGCGGCATGGCCCTTGCGGAAACGGCCGCAGGCGATCTTCCGGGTTTGGGGGATGTTCTCGCCGGTCTTGTCAAAATTCTCAAGGAGTTGGATGTGGAGTGCGATCTCTCGCTGCCCGGCGCGTGGGAAATCGCGCGTCACGGCGGGAGCGAGAACTCACTAATTTGTGGCAAGATTCCGGCACGCTCCGCGTCACGCGCGAAGTTCCCGGCGGCACGCTCGATCCCGGAAAATTAGTCAGCGGTCTTGCGCGTGCCGCGCACACCCGCGGCGCAATCATTCTCGAAAGCCACCGGGTGCGGAGCGTTGCCTGGGGCAAGCGGCCCGTGCTGAAGGTCGTGGGCGGCCGCAGCGGCACGGCAGCGGGCCAAATCGGCGCCGGAAAAGTCCTGTTTGCCACCAACGGGCTCTCGCTTGAACTTTCCGGTCTCATAGCGGGCGCGCACCCAAAGCTCACCTTGGCCACCGTCACCGCGCCGGTCAGCGACGAGCGAATCCGTGCTCTTGGTCTCGCCGGTGCAAATCCCTTTTATACCGTCGATTTCCCGTACCTTTGGGGCCGCATTCGGAAGGACAATTCCATCGTCTGGGGCGCCGGCCTGGTCGATCCGCCCGCAGGCGGCCATCTCGAAGAAGTGAACATCGACTCCGCCGAGCCCGCAGGCATGTTCGCGAAGTTCGAGAAGCGCGTGCACGGCCTGCATCCCGCGGCAGCAGCGCTCGAGTTTACGCACCACTGGGGCGGCCCCATTCTTTTTCGGGACAACTGGGAGCCGGTGTTCGATTGGCATCCGCAAAGCCGCAACGCCCTGGTGCTGGGCGCCTTTGCCGGTCACGGCGTGGCACTGTCGAACTACCCTCGGCGCCTGGGCCGCCGAAGTCCTGCTCGGCCGCCGATCCCTACCGGACTGGCAGAAACTCGCGAGATAACGGCACCGCGCGCAAATAACGGCGCACCCCGTTCCGATAGGCGTAGTCCAGCCGCAGGGAACCGCCCGGTGTGCGGTTTAACTCCTGGAGGCGCACGTTGCGCTCGATCGTCGGCTCGCGCCGCCCAAACATTTCCAATGGAACCACATTCTGAGCAGATGATTCATTGCCGATGCGCCGATATACAGGCGGCAGGAAGACGTGCGGGGCAAAATCGGACGGGAAAACCGCGGTGGCTCAAAACGAACCGGGGGAGGGGCCGTCTTGCGAAACCCTCCCGCGATTCATCTCCCACGGAAGATTTTTTCGGAGAATCCTAGCGCTTCTTCCGCTTGGCGTTCTTCTTCGCCGGCGCTTTTTTCTTCGCCTTGGCTTTCGCTTTCGGCTTTGGTTTGCTCTTTGCTTTCTTTTTCGGCGCTACCTTCTTGGCCTTGTTCGGTTTCCGTGCCGGCGCGGATTTCCGGGGAGCGGGAGCGGCGGCCGTTTCGGCTTCCTCCTCGTCCGGTTCTTCCTCGACGACAATTTCTTCCACTTCTAGCACTTCACCGGTTTGCTCCGGCGCTTCTTCCTCTTCTTCATAGCGAGGCAGCTCGTCGTCTTCCTCGTCGTTCATCTTGGCGTAGAACATCGTTCCTCCGTGGGTCGCGTGGTTGCCGGACGCTCTGTAGTCCTCCGGCGCTTATAAACGGGTTGTTGGAACTTTGTCAAGGCGCATACAGTAGAAAATGAAGAACAAAAATCGTTGCGCGCAGCAATTCAGCCTCAGCGGGAGTTCGAGCACAACCCATCACCAAGGCCGATGTCTAACTGTATCATTATGATAACGGAAGGGTTAAACCGAAGATAAAACTGAAAAACTAGCGTTCAATCTTGAGCAAATCTCCTGCCTCAAGCGAGCGGTCCGCCAGAAACGGATTGGACTGCCGTATCGCCGAAACGGTCGTGCCATATTCGCGAGCGATCGAATAAACCGTCTCGCCCGCCTTCACGCGATGCTCGACCGCGTCGGTTTTCTCCGGGCTTCGCGCTGCAATTGTGCGCGCCGAAGCTTGTGGGCTGCGCCCCGATGCCGCAGCTGAAGACGAGGAAGCCGCTGCGGAAATCTTCGCCGATTCGGTTCCCGCGTAAATCCTCAGCCGCGTGCCGCGCCCCACGTGCGCCCCGCTTATATGATTCCAGCGCTTGAGGTCGCTCACCGTCACATCGAACCGGTCGGCGATTCCCTCCAGGCTGTCTCCCCGCTGCACCCGATACCGCACCACATGAACCACCACCGGAACCGTCGGCACGTTCAGCACAAAGCCCGACGGCACGACCGCGTGCACCTGCAAATGGTTGGCGACCTCCAGTGACGGAACGGTCACCCGAAAGCGCCGCGCCACATCGGAAAGGGTCTCACCTTCCCCCACCGTATGCAGCCGCCACGACGTGCGTTTGTCCTCGGGAACCTGCTGGATGTTTTCCTGGAACCGCGCGGTCAATCCGGGGGGAAGCTTGAGCTCGAAGCCCGGTTCAGACGGCGTCACCGTGCGCAAGAGTTGCGGGTTCAGCAGCCGCAAGTCGTCAAGATCGGCTCCCGTCGCGTCGGCCACCAGATGCAGATCGACGGCATGATCAAGCTTTACGGCTTCGACCGCCGTCGGCCTTTCTGGCGCGTGTACCCCATAGAGTGCCGGCGCCTTGGCCACCAGCGCCATCGCGATGATGATCGGCACGTAATTCTGGGTTTCCTTCGGCAGCGCGTGGCGCTTCTGCAGTTCCCAGAAATCGGCATAGCCGGTGCGCTCTACGGCTCTCGCCACATTCAAGGGTCCCGAATTGTAGGCCGCCATCACCAGGTACCAGTCTCCGAACATTCCATAGAGGTCGCGCAAGTGCCGCGCCGCCGCGCGGGTGGCTTTTTCCGGATCGCTGCGCTCATCGACGTAATAGCTGCGCTCCAGATCGTACTGCTCGCCCCGGAACGGCATGAACTGCCAGATGCCGCGCGCTCCTGAGCGGGACACCGCCTGCGGCTGAAATGCGCTTTCGGCCTGTGCCAGGTAGATCAGGTCCTGCGGCACGCCCTCTTCTTTGAGCACCCGCCGGATCATGGTGTCGTAGCGCCCTGCCCGCTCCAGCCCATGCTCGACGATCGTCCGCCCGCGCGTCGAGGCGAAGAAGCTCAAACACCGCAGCACCGACTCATTCACCGTCAGGGGCAGATCGTGCGGCATGCTGATCAACTCTCTTTGGGCCTTCAAAATCAGCCGGGATCGCCGGCCGGAAGCGTCAGGTCGGCAATCTCGTCGATCGGCGCCGGCCGCGCAGGTGTCGCGGTTTCTTCGGCCTCTTCTTCACCCACCTGGCCCGAAGTCAGCTGATAGGCATGCAAGGTCTCGCCAATCTGGTCGAAAAGTTTGGAAAGCCGGGGATCCGACTCCGCCTGAAAGCCGCTCAGCAGAATCAGGTTCACCGCATTGTCCAGATCGGCGCGTCCCCTCTCGGCATTCCCGGTCTTGAATTCCTGTTGGCCGGCAGCCAGGTTCTTCTGACCTGGTCAACCAGAATGTCGATGGCCGCGCGCGTATCGAGCCGGAGTGAAGTGGTCGGAAGGGCCGTAAGCGGCAGTTCGGAAACAGGAAGGCCTTCGCCGACGTTCACCAGAGCCGTCTGCGGAGCCGGAGTGGCCGCAGGAGGCTGCACGCGCACATTCGACACCGTTTGCTCGCATCCGGCCAACAGAAGCGCACAGCTCGCGGCGATGACCCAACGCCATCGCATCATAGATTCTCCGCCCGGAACCTTTCCTGCGGTTGCCGCCGGCTCAGTTTCGGCGAACGCCCGGCTAATGTTCGATGGCACGCAACGCTTGCGGGCTGCTCCGGCGCACAACGCTGAAAGGTTACGAGGTACCATCGTCCAGGGTCAATGGGATCAAAGTACCATCATCGACAAGATATTGACCAGATCAGGACATCCCGGCCACAGCCAAAATCGAACAGCACGCCCTCGCCGCGTTCCGGACTAGCCTTATACCACCCCCGCCTACCGAATTGCTAGTGGACGTA
>CAVQZU010000116.1:0-7981 GCA_963718485.1 uncultured Acidobacteriota bacterium | reverse complement strand
TCATCAACCTCATCGACAACTTCATCTCCAACGCTGCGCTCACCACGCTGAAGACGGACCCGAACCTCACGCTGATACACCGGCCCGGCCTCACGTTCTCGCTGGCCTTCCTGAACTTCGAGAAGGCCCGGAAGGGCGGTTACAAGAACGCGCTCGCGTTCCGTGAGGGCCTGCAGGGCCTGTTCGATGCCCCCAAGGTCGTGCCGGAGGTCATTGGCGCGTACGGGAAGTATGCCGACCAGCAGATCCCGCCGTTCGAAGCAGGCTCCAACCCGAACATCAAGCCCCCGGTGTATGACCAGAAGAAGGATGTGCAGTTGCTTACCGAGGGTGGCTATCCACCAGGCAGCACAATCTCGATCGTGGTTAACACGGCGCCCGAGCTGTGCGACGTTGCGACCGTCGTCCAATCCAACATCCAGAAGCTGGGTTACAAGGTGAACCTGCTATGCAACGGCGGGAACCTGGAGAACAACGCATTGCTCGGCTACAAGTGGGACGCCCTGCTAACCAAGCTCAACTCCTCCCCGGTGGCCAGCGTCTACTACCAGAAGAGATGGCGCCTCGACCTGGCCACGCCATTGGATGATTACTACACCCTCGAAGACCCGGCGCTGCAGACAGTCCTCAACAAGATGGTCGCCGAGCCGACCGTGGCCAAGACGAGTGCCGAAGAGCAGCAGGCCGAAGAGATCATCGAGAATCAGCAGCACGCCATCGTCCCGCTGTTCTGGTCCGACACCTGGTTCATCGCGAACAAGAACGTCCACGGCCTGGTGCCGACGCCAAACGGCTGGAACAACCTCGGCATGCGCAAACTGCCGCATACGGCGGCCGAGGATCTGCTGGAAATCATCATGCGGCGCTATGAACGGGCGAGCACGCTGCTGACGTCGAATCGTCCGGTCGAAGACTGGGGAAAGCTGCTGGGAGATGCGGCCGCGGTTACGGCTATGCTGGACCGCCTGCTGCATCACGGACACGTGCTGAAATGCGGCCCGCGGAGTTGGCGCACGAAGCTGTCTGCGGCTGCGGTGGTGGTGAGGGCCAGTGATCCTCCATGGAACCAAAGGAAGAAAGGGCAATAGGGAGAGAAAAATGTTCTTGACGAGCCAGGATATGGAGCTTGAATCCTTCAAGCGGGAGATTGATCTGCGCGAGTTTGCCGTCAGTCTCGGCTATGAGATGGACCGGCGAGAGAGTTGGCGGGGAAGCACGGTGCTGCGGCGCGGCGCCGACAAGATTGTCGTCAAGCGCAATTTCAATGGCCATTATGTTTACTTCTCGGTGAGGGATGACAGCGACAACGGCACCCTCATCGATTTTCTGCAACGGCGGCAGAATCTGAGCCTGGGTGCGGTGCGACAGATCCTACGGCCGTGGATCGGCTGTCCCGCCAACCCACCGTTGTTTGCCAAGCTGGAGCCCACCAGACCGGACCGGATGAATGTCGAAAGCGAGTATCGGCGTATGGCTAAAGCATTGCGTCATCCCTATCTGGAGAACGAGCGATGTTTGTCGGAGGCGATAATCTCCTCGCTGCGGTTTGCGGACCGCGTGCGGATCGACCGCTACGGCAATGCTGTCTTTCCTCACTTTGATACCACGGGGTTGTGCGGCTACGAAATCAAGAATCACGAATTTACCGGCTTCGCCGCGGGAGGCGAAAAGGGCTTGTGGTTGTCGCATACCAAGTCGCGCGACAGACATTTGGTCTTGGCCGAAAGCGCCATCGACGCTCTGTCTCACGCCGCACTGTTCCCGGATGCTGAAGACCAAACCCGCTATGCCAGTTTGGGCGGCAAACCCAATTCAAAACAGCCGGGTCTGGTCCAGGCTACCATCGCCAAGTTGCCAGTGGGATGCGAAATCGTGGCGGCATTCGATGCTGATGAAGCGGGGCGCATGCTGGTAGATATGGTCCGCGTGGCTGTAGCGAGGGTTGCGGCAAGGACGGGAAGGGCGGATCTTACTTTTCAAGACCACCTTCCCGCGCGGGAAGGTGACGACTGGAATCAGGTTCTCCAGAAGGCTTGCGGTGTTCGGACCACGCGGCCAACGTTGACGAAGGGCCAGGCTAGATAAAGGTTGAACTTGCCAGAATACCAGCCGATAAGGTAAAACAAGTTAGTCCTGGAAGTGATGTTCTCGTTGGCCGGTTTTGAAGTGACCCTCTATGGCCGGTTTTGAAGTGACCCCCGAGGCCTTGTTCAAACTGATGGCAAGACACTCCCGTTTCGGGATCATTCTTTTGACGCAGTTCTCTTGTTCACCCTTCTCACTTGTATGCCCATTGAAAGCGAACAGCGAGGCTTGTTTGTGGAGCTGCGGCGCATTCTGCGTCCTGGTGGGCTCGTTTATATTAGCGACTTGTTGTTGAACACGGATTCCCGAACTTGGATTTATAAGCATCCACTGAACAGTTCGGGGGGCCTTATGGAGTCTTCCGACTTCCGGAAGGGGTGGTTGTCCGCCACCACAGCGAGGACTGGATTCAGTCCCTCACTGAAGCGTTTGATCGCCTCGAATACGAGCCGTTTACCGTGACGACGATGAACGGTAACCTTTCGGCGTTTCAATATTTAGGCAAACTGCGCTGAGCGCTTCCAGAAGATCGGGCAGGATCAAGTCCGCGGGTGGGCGGGCTCACGGAAAAAAATGGTGTTGCGCGCCGTTCCGGGGCGTTAAGACGTGATATCGGCAGGAGTTTCGCCGGGCTGCAGAATGTCATATCAGCGGTTTGCCGACAAATCAGCCACGTGACTCGCTCTCGATTGGCAGAATCGGGCCGGAACCGGCCACATTTCGATAACGGGACTTTACTACTTCATCCCCTCTTCATTCATCTGTTGAGAGCTTCGTAGCGTGCCGTGCCGCAAAGAGCGGCTCTTCATCAGCACAAAAAACACCGGCACCAGAATCAGGACGTGAATCGTGGAGGTGATCATGCCCCCCACAATCGGCGCCGCAATCGGCTTCATCACATCCGAACCAACCCCCGATTCCCACAGGATCGGCACAAGGCTGGCAAGTACAGCAAACACGGTCATCAGTTTTGGCCGCAGCCGGTGGACAGCGCCTTCGATCGCAGCGTCGTGAATATCCCCGTCAGTGACTGATCCCACGAGGAGCTTATGATCAAGAGCCTCGTGCAGATATACGACCATCACGACGCCCGTCTCCACCGCGATTCCAAACAGGGCGATGTAGCCGACCCAAACCGCGACGCTGAAGTTGTATCCCAGCCACCACTGCAACAGCAGTCCCCCAGACATGGCGTAAATGGTGGGAAAGATCAGTACGATCGCTTCCGCCACCGAATGGAAGACCATGTAGAGCAGCAGGAAAATCACAAAAAACACCACCGGCAGAATGATCTTGAGCCGCTCTTTGGCGCGCAACTCGAATTCGTACTCGCCGGACCATTTGAAGCTGTAGCCCGCTGGCAGCGCCAGCTTGTCGCGAAGAAGCTTGTCGGCCCGTTCCACAAAGCCTCCGTAGTCTTTCGTGTTGAGGTCGATATACACGTATCCAGTCAACGCCGCATCCTCGTCGCGGATCATCGATGGGCCTCTCGAAAACGAAACCTTCGCCAGATCGCCCAGCGGCACTTGTCCGTTCGATGGAGTGGCGACCAGAATCTGGCGAAGCTTATCGAGATTGTCCCGGAAGTCGGCGGCGTAGCGAACCGAGATTGGGTAGCGTTCCCGCCCTTCCACATTCTCGGCAATGTTGTCGCCGCCGATCCCGGAGGTAATGACGCGCTGAACATCGCCTACGGTCAGACCGTATCGCGCCGCTTCCGCTCGATTCACTTCGATGTTGATGTAGAAGCCCTCCGCCACGCGTTCGGCGAAGATGGACCGCATTTCCGGCAGCGCGCCCAGAACCTGCTGCATCTGGCCGCCGAGTTGCTGGATGCCCTCAAGGTTCGGACCCTGAATCTTGATCCCCACCGGCGTTTTGATGCCCGTCAACTCCATGTCGAGGCGGTTCTCGATAGGCATGGTCCAGGTGTTCGAGAGACCTGGAAAATGCAACTTCTCGTCCATCTCGGAAATGAGTTTCTCCTGCGTCATTCCCGCAGGCCATTGTTCCCTCGGCTTGAGCATGACGGTCGTGTCATACATATCGAGCGGCGCGTTATCGGTCGCGCTGTCCGATCGCCCTATCGACCCGAACACGCTCTCGACTTCCGGAAATGTCCGGATGATCCTGTCTTGTTCCTGCATGAGCTGCGAGGCCTGACCGATTGAAATTCCCGGCAGAGCCGTAGGCATGTAGAGCGACGATCCTTCGAAAAGAGGTGGCATAAACTGGCTGCCCAGTTTCGTGGCGAGGGGAAGAGTAACCAGGAGAAAAATGATATTCAACAGCAGAGTAGTCTTCGGAAACCGGAGACAGAGTTTCAGCACTGGCAGGTAAATCGCCTGCGTGACGCGCGAGATCGGGTTGCTCGATTCCGGCCGCAGCCTTCCCCTGATGAAGAGCGTCATCAACACAGGCACCAGCGTGATCGCGAGGATGGAGGAGAAGCCAACTGCCAGAGTCTTGGTCCACGCCAACGGCCGGAACATCCTGCCTTCCTGCGCTTCCAGCAGAAATACCGGCAGGAAAGATACAACGATGATGATCAGTGAGAAAAATATGGCGGGCGCCACCTGCTTGGCGGCATTCAGGAGAATGCGGGTCCGTTCGCGCGATGTCATGGTCGTCCCCGCCCTCTGCCTGCTGTGCCTCGGAAAGATGCCTGTAGCCATTCTCGACCATGACAATGGCTGCATCGACCAGGACGCCGATTGCCAGCGCAATGCCGCCCAGCGACATGATATTTGAACTCACCTGAAGGAAGTACATCGGAAGAAAGGCACCAATTACGGCAATGGGCAAAGTCAGGATTGGGATAAAAGCCGACCGGAAGTGGAATAGAAAAACGATGATCACCAGGCTGACAATGATTGCCTCCTCAACGAGGTCGCGCTGAAGCGTTGAGATTGAATCGCGGATCAGCCCGGAGCGGTCGTATCCCGTGACAATTTCGACGCCCGGCGGCAGCGACCCAGAAATATCCCGCAGTTTCTTCTTCACGCCGGAGATGACATTCAACGCATTCAAGCCATATCGCATGACCACCACGCCTGCGACTGTCTCGCCTATGCCATTCCACTCCGCGACGCCCTGCCGGATATCGGGTCCGAACACCACGCTCCCCAGATCCCGCACCAGTACGGGTGTGCCGTTGCTGTTCCCCACCGGCACCGTCTCCAGGTCGCTCAGAGACTTGAAATAACCCATCCCTCGAATCATGTATTCGGCGCCGCCCAGTTCGATCAGCCGGCCCCCTACCTCATTCGTGCTGTCCCGAACCCGGTCGATCACCATCGAGAGCGGGATGTTGTACGCGCGGAGCTTGTTGGGATCGAGTCGCACCTGATACTGGCGCACGAAGCCGCCGAGCGTAGCTACCTCAGCTACTCCTGGAACGGACTCCAACTGATAGCGAAGGAACCAGTCCTGGAGACTCCGCAGATCCGCCAGGCTGTAGCGATGGTTGTGGTCCACGATGGCATATTCGTAAACCCATCCCGCTCCCGTTGCATCCGGACCGATGGTGGGATGAACGCCCGCAGGCAGGCGCCCTTCGATTTGCTGCATGTATTCGAGCACGCGCGAACGCGCCCAGTAAAGATCCGTCCCGTCTTCGAACACGACGAAGACGTATGAATCACCGAACATTGTTTGCGCTCGTACGCCTTTCACGTTCGGCGCCGCCAGCAGCGAAGTGACGATGGGATAAGTGACCTGGTCCTCAATGATGTTTGGAGGCTGGCCGTTCCACGGAGTGTGGACGATCACCTGGACATCGGAGATGTCCGGCAGCGCGTCAAGCGGTATGCGGCTGATGGCCCAGATTCCTGCCAGCACCAGGCCGAGTGTCCCAGTGAATACGAGGAAACGGTTGCGGGCACACCAGTCGATCCAGAGCGCGATCACTTGCCCTCCGCTGATACGTCGAGCTGCTTTTGCGCCAGTGTCTGGCCGTCCTTAGTGGCGAGCACACTAACTTGCCACGTGCCCCCCATCTGTACCTGTCCCGGCCCTTCATACATGCCCCCGCCTTTCTCACTCAGGGTCGCCACGGTCCGCATGGCGGCCATACCCATCGCGGGCATCGCGGCCATGAAATAAGTGACGGTTACTTGTGCGCCGGTAACGGGCGTGCCTCCGGCGCCGGTCAACTTCACGCGGAAGACGTTGTTTCCCGGCCGCGGTGGCGAGGGGATGGAGGAGTAATCCAGTGAGATCTGGGCTGTTGGAGCATTCGGCGTATTCATGGCTGCGGCTGCTCCTGCTCCCGGAGGCGGGGGAGCGAAAGAACCCATCGCCGCCTGAAGCTGGCTTTCGGAGTCGATCAGGAAATTGGCGGAGGTTACGATGTGTTCTCCAGCTTTCAGTCCTTTCAGTACGACGAGATTGTCGCCCGCCCGATCTCCGGTCTCGACTTCCCGCGGTTCGAAATAGCCGCCGCCGCGATCCACAAAAGCGACCTGGCGCGTTCCCGATTGAAATACACCGAAGGCCGGGATGGTCAATTGCCTTCCCCATGGGGCGTCGAGGTTGACGTTGACGAACAATCCCGGCGAAAGCTGACTCTTGGGATTTGGAATTTCAAGGCGCACCTTGAGCGTGCGTGTCGTCTCGTCTACCTGAGGCTGAATGAAACTAACGCGGCCGGAAAACGAGCGTCCGGGCCAGGCGTCCGTTGTGACCGTAGCTGGATCGCCGACTTTGATTCGCCCGATGTCGCTCTGGAAGACCTGTGCATAGACCCAGACCGTTGAAAGATCAGCTATCGTATAGAGCTTCGTCCCCGGCTGCACATATGCTGTCGCAAAGGCATTTCGTTCCGTGATCACGCCTTTGACTGGCGAATCGATTTCAATTTCCTTCGGGACACCACCCCCGGCTTCAAGCCCTGAAGCGATGTGCGATCCGGAATCGCGACATCGCTTCAACTTGAAGCCGGGGGTGGTGTCCCGAAGGAAATTGAAATCGATTCGCCAGTCAAAAGAGTGATCACGGAACGAAATGCCTTTTGGAGCAGCATATGTGCAGCCGGGGACGAAGCTCTACACGATAGCTGATCTTTCAACGGTCTGGGTCTCATGCACAGGTCTTCCAGAGCGACATCGGGCAATCAAAGTCGGCGATCCAGCTACGGTCACAACGGACGCCCTCCGCCGGACGCTCGTTTTCCGGCCGCGTTCCTGTTCATTCCGCCCCTCAGGTAGACGAGACGACACACCAGCTCAAGGTGCGCCTTGAAATTCCAAATCCCAAGAAGTTCAGCTTTCGCCGGATTGTTCGTCAACGTCAACCTCGACGCCCCATGGGGAAGGCAATTGACCATCCCGGCCTTCGGGTGATTGTATTTCAATCGGGAACGCGCCAGGTCGCTTTTGTGGATCGCGGCGGCGGCTATTTCGAACCGCGGGAAGTCGAGACCGGAGATCGGGCGGGCGACGATCTCGTCCGTACTGAAAGGACTGAAAGCTGGAGAACGCATTGTAACCTCCGCCAACTTCCTGATCGATTCCGAAAGCCTTTGGCGGCGATGGGTTCCTTCGCCTTTGTCCGGGAGCGGAAACGGTCGGGCGGCATCAATACGCCGAATGGGGGGACAGCCCAGATCTCACTGGATTTCTTCCCTCACCCCTCGCCACCGCGGCCGGGAAATAACGTCTTCCGCGTGAAGTTGACCGGCGCCGAAGGCCCGCCGGGTACCGGCGCACAAGTAACCGTCACTTTCGTCATGGCCGCGATGCCCGCGATGGGTATGGCCGCCATGCGGACCGTGGCGACCCTGAGTGAGAAAGGCAGTTTTAAGTATGAAGGGCCGGGACAGGTACAGATGGGGGCACGTGGCAAGTTAGTGTGCTCGCAACTAAGGACGGCCAGACACTGGCGCAAAAGCAGCTCG